>CAYVEH010000339.1:0-2399 GCA_964450585.1 uncultured Ornithinimicrobium sp. | reverse complement strand
CCCGGCTCCAGCGCCAGCACGTTGCACCCGTCGTCCCACTGCTCCCGGGCGGCGGCCCGCGGGTCCTGCTCGGCGGCCACCACCCGCGGGGTGCCGATGCCCATCGCCTCGCCGATCACCCGCATCATGTCGGCCGGTTCGTTGGAGCGGATCCGCAGGTCCGGTAGGGCGGCGTCGCCGGAGCCGTTGGAGGTGATGGTGTAGGAGGTCAGGTCCGGCAGCCCCAGGTACTTGGTGAAGGTCTCCTCATCGATCATCGTCATCACCGTGTCCAGGTGCATCAGCGCCCGGGCCCGTGGCATGTCCAACGCGATGATCGTGTCGATCTCCTCCGAGGCCAGGGTGCGCTGGGCGAGCCGCTCGATCCCCTGGGTGGTGGTGCGCTCACTGATGCCCACCAGCAGCACCTTGTTGCCCAGCACCAGGATGTCGCCGCCCTCCGCGGTCGCCGGCCCGGCCTCCACCCCCTCGGTCCACCAGGTCATCCCGGCCCGGGCGAACATCGGGTGCCACTCGTAGATCGCCTCGTAGTGGACGGTCTCGCGGCGGCGGGCCTTCTTGTGCATCGAGTTGACGGTGACCCCGCCGTACAGCCAGGCGGAGGTGTCCCGGGTGAACAGGTGGTTCGGCAGCGGGGCCAGCAGGGCCTCGTGCGGGTCCAGCTGGGCGATGACCACCGAGCGGGGGGCCTCCATCCGCTCCAGCACCTCGGCCTTGGTGATCCCGCCGATGAGGAACTGCGCCAGGTCGCGGTCGGCCATCTGGTCGAAGAGCTCGTGCATCTCGTGCGCCGCGAACGGCCCCAGGTGCCGCTCGTCCAGCGCCTGGGACAGGATCTGCTTGCGAGCCTCGGGCACCGCCAGCGTCTCCTCGAGGAGCTGGTGGAAGTAGTGGACTGTGATGTCGCGCTCCTGCATCACCCGGACGAACTCGTCGTGCTCCTCCTGGGCCCGCTCCAGCCACAGGATCTCGTCGAAGAGGTAGCGCTCCTTGTTTTCCGGGGTCAGGCGCCGCATCTCCAGGTCCGGACGGTGCACGATCACCTGCCGGAGCCGGCCCACCTCGGAGCCCACGTGGAGTGGCATGGCTGGTCCTTTCGTCGCTGCGGTGCGTCGGCGGTCCTCGCGTCCGGCCACCCCCTGGGGTCGGACGGGACTTTCCAGTATGCCGTGCGCTCGGCCGACCCGGTCACCCGCACCAGGTGACGTGGTCCCGGTGCGGAGGGGCACGGCATACGACAATGGGGTCATGGATGCGACAGTGCTGCACGCCCCCGGCGACATTCGGCTCGAGCAGGTGCCTGACCCGCAGCTGCGGCAACCCACCGACGCGGTGGTGCGGATGGTGGCCAGTTGTGTGTGCGGGTCGGACTTGTGGCCCTACCGCGGGATCTCCGCGGTGCGCCGGCCACGGCGGATCGGGCACGAGTTCATCGGTGTGGTCGAGGAGGTCGGCGGCGAGGTCACCACGGTGCGGCCGGGCAGTTTTGTCATCGCCCCGTTCCTGTGGTCGGACAACACGTGCGCGCACTGCCGGGCGGGGATGCAGTCGGCGTGCGCCAACGGCGGCGGGTTCGGCGGCCCGGACCGGCACGGCGACCTGGTGGACGGCTGCCAGGGCGAGTACGTGCGCGTCCCGTTGGCTGACGGCACCCTGGTCGCCACCCCGGAGCACCCCGGGGAGGAGATGCTGGCCTCATTGCTGACGCTGACCGATGTGATGGCCACCGGGTGGCACGCCGCTGTGTCCGCCCGGGTCCGGCCCGGTGCCACGGTCGTGGTGGTCGGCGACGGGGCGGTGGGGCTGTGCGGGGTGCTCTCCGCGGTGGAGCAGGGCGCTGAGCGGGTGATCGCGATGTCCCGGCATGCCGACCGGCAGGCCCTGGCGCGGGAGTTCGGGGCCACGGACATCGTGCCGGAGCGCGGCGCCGAGGGGGTGGAGCGGGTGCTGGAACTGACCGAGGGGGTGGGGGCCGACGCAGTGCTGGAGTGCGTGGGGACCCAGGAGTCGATGGAGCAGGCGTTCGCCAGTGCCCGGCCCGGGGCGATGGTCGGTTTCGTCGGGGTGCCGCACGGCGCCGAGGCGCCGGTGGGGCAGATGTTCCGCCGCAACGTCGGGCTGGCCGGTGGGATGGCCCCGGTGCGGGGATACCTGGATGACCTGCTGCCCCGGGTGCTGGCGGGGCGGATCAACCCGGGGCGGGTCTTCGACGCGGCGCGGCCGCTGGCCGAGGTGGCGGACGCCTACCGCGCGATGGACGAGCGCGAGGCGATCAAGGTGATGCTGCGGCCCTGACCGGCGCCACGATTTCGGACCGCAGCGGCTGGTCAGGTACCCTCTGCGGCGGAGGATTCGCATAGCGGCCTAGTGCGCACGATTGGAAATCGTGTTGGGATAAA
>CAYVEH010000338.1:0-2403 GCA_964450585.1 uncultured Ornithinimicrobium sp. | reverse complement strand
GGAGATCTCGCAGACCGCGCAGGCCAGCGACGAGTGGTTGGATGCGTTGCTGGACGAAGCCGGCGAGCAGGTCGGGACACGGACCATCACCGGGCCGGACGGGCCGCAGGAGTGGACCGCCTACGAAGGGACGGAACGCGCCGTGGTCCTGCCGCCTGCAGAGGGTCGGGTCGGCACCACGGTGGTGCGCGGCACCGCCCGATGGGCGGAGTTCGAGCAGTTCATCGGGCTGCTGGAGGCGGTCGGCACCGAGGAGGTCGGCGACTGACCCGCCAGCGCGAGGCCCAGAGCGGGCAACGGGCTCGGGGGGCTGGCGGCGCGGCGCCGTGCCGGTGGCGCCTCAGGGCAGGTCGAGGGGCAGGCGCTGGGTCTCCGGCCACGGGTCGGTCGCTAGCCGTGAGTAGGTGTGCACGTCGATGCGCACCCCATCGACCAGGAACTTCTCCCGTTCGATGCCCTCCATGATGAACCCGGCGGCACGGGCCACCCCACCGGAGGCCGGGTTGTTGGCGCGGTGCCCGAGCTCCAACCGGTGCAGCATCATCTCGGTCAACGCGTAGTCGGCCAGGGTGACCGCTGCCCGCGACATCCAGCCTTTGCCGCGGTGATCCCGGTGCATCCAGTACCAGAACCAGCCGGTCTCGTTCTCCTGCTCGATGGAGCTGACGACCACCGCCCCGATCATCTGACCGCCCAGGTCGATCGCCAGGGCCAGCCGTTCACCGCGGCCACCCATGAAGCTGACCCAGTTCTCCGCTTCCTCCAGGGTGCGGATCGTGCCCTGACGCCGCATCGCCTCGTCGTCGAAGGCGTCGAGCACCGAGGGAGCGTCGCGCTCCTCGATGATGCGCAACCGAGGCAGATCCGCGACGGCCAGGAGCGTGCGCGAGCCGGACTCAGGCATCGGGCATCTCGTCCTGGCCCGCACCCTCCTCGGGAGTGGTCGACTCCCCGCCGTCCGTGGCTGCCGCGGCCGAGGTTGCACCCTCGGACGCGGACGCCTCGGGGGCCCCGGCCCGGTCCAGTTGCTCCTGGGCCTGGTCAAGCTTGGCCTGGCAGTGGGCCGCCAGGGCCTCGCCTCGGTCCCACAACTGCATCGACTCCTCCAGCGATGCGTTGCCGCCCTCGATGCGGGCCACGATGGCGACGAGTTCGTCGCGGGCCTGCTCATAACTCAACTCGGCCACGGGTGGGCTCGCGGCGTTGCTCTCCGTGCTCATGGAACCCGACTCTAACCGCGCAGCAGGTCCGGGCGCCCGAACATTTCGGCGGTGGCCCGGGCGGAGGGCTCCCCGGCGTCGGGGTCCGCACCGTGTCGCAGGAGCGTACTCACCACCTCGCGGTAGCCCTTGAAGACGGCTCCTGCCAGCGGCGACTGGCCGCGGTCGTTGAGTCGGTTGACGTCGGCCCCACGCTGGCTGAGGTCGCGCACGAGCTCGGCATGGCCGTGATAGGCCGCAAGCATCAGCAAAGTATTGCCGGAGGGGTCGGTAAGATCCACCGGCGCACCGACGTCGAGGTAGGCGACCAGGCGGTCGGTGTCCCCTTGTCGGGCCAGGTCGCACACCTGGTGGGCCAGCTCGATGAGGGCCTGGTCCTCGGCCGTCTCCGGTCGTCCACCCTGCCGCGGCGCAGCGCACTCCTCGGGCTCACTCATGGGGCATCCTCTCCGTCGGTGTCGGGGCAGCCGGTGCCTGCTCGTCGTCTGCCTCCAGTGCGGGAGCACCGACCGGGCGGACACCGAAGTCGCCGCGGGCCACGGTGACCCGCAGCAGCTCCTGCGGCTCGACCTCGGCGATGTCCCGCACGATGCCACCATCGGCGTGCCGCACCACCGCATACCCCCGCTCCAGCGTGTGCTGCGGGGAGACGGCCCGCAGGTGCCGACCCAACCCGCCGATGCGGTCCTGCTCCCGACCGACCCGGGTGGTGATCAGCTGCCGCCCTCGTTGCTCGGTGGCACTGACCTCGCGCCGGTGAGCGGTGATGATCGCCTGCCGGTCGGCCATCACCGGGCGGCTCAGCAGGGCCTCCAGCCGGCGTTGCTGCTCGCGGATCCGTCGGTGCAGGGCGGCCCGCCCCCGGCCGTGTGCGGCGGCCAGCCCTCGCAGCTCCTCCTGCTGGTCGGGGACCACCCGGGTGGCCGCGTGCGTCGGGGTGGAGGCCCGGTAGTCGGCGACATAGTCCAACAGCGGGGTGTCGGTCTCGTGCCCGATCGCGCTGACCAGCGGCGTGCGGGCCGCGGCAGCAGCGCGGATCAGGGCCTCGTTGCTGAACGGCAGCAGGTCCTCGAAGGACCCGCCGCCACGGGCCACCACGATGACCTCGACCTGCGGTATGCCGTCCAACTCGGCCAGGGCCTCCGAGACGGCCGCCACGGTGGCCGACCCCTGGACCGGCACG
>CAYVEH010000337.1:0-2413 GCA_964450585.1 uncultured Ornithinimicrobium sp. | reverse complement strand
TTGGGGAGGTTTGGTACGCGTCGCACCCATTCTTGGGGTGGTTTGGCACCCCGGCGCGGTGGTGCTCTTGCGGCCAGAGTCGTGACCGCGGAGACCGTGCAGTGTCACCGTGGAGGGCCATGGTGAGCCCACTCACCGTCGAGGTGGCCGACGGGGCAGCACTTGAGGTGCACGAGGCTGGCGAGGGTGAGTCGCTGCTGTTGATCCAGACGGCATTCACTGCCGACGAACTGGTCCCGCTGAGCCGGGAGGCGTCGACCGACTTCCGGGTGATCGACTGCCGTCGCCGGGGTTATGGCTGCAGTCCAATGGACGGCCCGGGGTCCGTGGCCCGTGATGCTGCCGACTGTCTCGCGGTGCTGAGCACGCTCGCAGCCCGGCCGGCACACGTGCTGGGCACGAGGTACAGCGGGGCCGTCGCTCTGGAGCTGGCCGACTCGGCTCCGGATGCCGTGCGGACCCTGACGCTCATCGAGCCGCCGTCCCGGCACGGGCCACCGGCCCGCGAGTTCACCGCAGCCAACGAGCACCTGAGCGAGGTCTTCGTGCGCGAGGGCGTCACAGCGGCGTTGGAGGAGTTCAGCCGCGCGGTCGGCGCCCCGAGCTGGCTTGCCGAGCGCGCCACCGCGGACCCGGGCATGTATCCCGAGTCGAGCGGGACGCCACCACCTTCTTCGCCTCCGACGTGCCTGCCCTGATCAGCTGGCAGTTCGCACCCAGCCGAGCGTGGAGTGTTAACTGCCCGGTTCTCGACATCGGAGGCGCCGAGAATCACCCCTGGTTCGCTCAAGTGCGGTGCTGGTTGAAGGCGTTGCTCCGGCGGTGCGAGGACCATCTCGTGGCCGGTGTGGACCACTCCGCGGTCGCCACCCACAGCGACGAGGTCGCTGCTCTGCTCACGGCAGTCGTGGCACGCCACCGCTGACATCGCAGGCCACGACGCCGGGCCGGGTGAGAGCGCGCCGCCCACCCCTCCGCATACGCTCCAATCTCGTTTCGAGAGACGGTTATGGCGAGAAGCATGGCGGGAAGCGCGCGTTCGAATATCTGGTCGTTGAGGCGGTCGGCGGCCGACATCTCGGGCTGGGGTTTCGACTGGCTTGACGGCCGTGCCACCGAGGAGCGCCCGCGCTGGGGGTATGCCCGACTGCTGGCCGACCGGCTCGGTCGTGTGGCGTCGGCCCTCGATCCGGACACCGGCGGCCCGAGGTCGTCAACGAGGTGCCCCTCCTGCCGCAACGGATGGTTGTCACCGAGGGCTGGGGGCCCAATGTCAAGCACGCCCGCGCACTGCACCGGCAGGGTCCGATGATGGAATGACGGAATAGCCCCGACCAAGACTGGCCGGGGCTATCGGTGAATGGGGAGAGATCCATGCCGGGCAGGTGCGCCGGGCATGTCACTGGCCTGGTGTCAGGTGAGCTCAGAGACGAGATCGTGGACGCGGGATTCGATGTCGTCGCGGATGATCCGTACGGCGTCGAGTCCAAGGCCGGCGGGGTCGTCGAGTTGCCAGTCTTCGTAGCGTTTGCCGGGGAAGATGGGGCAGGTGTCGCCGCACCCCATGGTGATGACCACATCGGAGGTCTTCACGGCGTCGGTGGTGAGCAGCTTCGGACGCTCGGCCGTGATGTCGATGCCGACCTCGCGCATGGCCTCGACCACGGCCGGGTTGAGTTGGTCGGCGGCCTCGGACCCGGCCGAGCGGACCTTGATGCGGCCCGCGGCGTGCTGGGTGAGGAACGCGGCGGCCATCTGGGAGCGTCCGGCGTTATGGACGCAGACGAACAACACCGTCGGTACGGCTTCGGCGGTCATCGGGGGCTCATTTCTGTCTGGTAGGGGACGGTGTGGAACCAGCGGCGTGCGGCCCAGAGGGAGACATAGACCAGGCCGACGAGCACGGGCACCTCGATCAACGGCCCCACGACTCCGGCCAGCGCCTGGCCGGAAGTGGCGCCGAACGTGCCGATGGCGACGGCGATAGCGAGCTCGAAGTTGTTGCCCGCCGCAGTGAACGCCAGCGTGGTGGAGCGGGCGTAGCCGAGGCCGATGCCCTTGCCAAGCAAGAGACCGGCGAACCACATGAGCGCGAAGTAGACCAGCAGCGGCAGCGCGATCCGGGCGACATCGAGGGGATTCTGCGTGATGGCCTCGCCCTGGAGGGCGAAGAGCAGCACGATCGTGAACAGCAGCCCATAGAGCGCCCACGGCCCGATCCTCGGCATGAACCTCTCCTCGTACCAGTCGAGGCCTTTGCGTCTCTCACCGATCCAGCGGGTCGCGAATCCGGCGATCAAGGGTACGCCGAGGAAGACGAGGACGTTGAGGGCGATCTGCCCGACCGATACGTCCAGGCCCTGGGTGTCGAGGCCGAGCCAGCCGGGGAGGATCGTGAGGTAGAACCATCCGA
>CAYVEH010000336.1:0-2421 GCA_964450585.1 uncultured Ornithinimicrobium sp. | reverse complement strand
AGGACCGCGTCGCGGCACACAACTACTCCCCGCTCCCGGTTGTCGTGGCCGAGGCGGAGGGCGTGTGGGTGACCGACGTCGAAGGCAACCGATACCTCGACGCGCTCGCGGGCTATTCCGCCTTGAACTTCGGCCACCGCCACCCAGACCTCGTCGCGGCGGCCAAGAGCCAGCTGGACCGCTCCACGCTGACCAGCCGGGCCTTCCACAACGACCAGTTGGGGCCGTTTTTGCGTGACCTGGCCGAGCTCGTCGGCAAGGACCAGATCCTGCCGATGAACACCGGTGCTGAAGCCGTCGAGACCGCCATCAAGATCGCCCGCAAGTGGGGTTACCGCGTCAAGGGTGTCGAGCAGGGCAAGGCCAACATCATCGTGATGGACGGCAACTTCCACGGCCGGACCACCACCATCATCAGCTTCTCCGATGACCCGGAGGCACACGACGACTACGGTCCGTACACCCCCGGATTCACGGCGGTGCCCTACGGCGACCTGGCCGCTATCGAATCCGCGATCACTGACGACACCGTCGCGGTGCTCGTCGAGCCGATTCAGGGAGAGCAGGGTGTGCAGATCCCCAAGGAGGGATTCCTGCCCGGGCTGCGCGAGCTGTGCACCGAGCGCAACGTGCTGATGATCGCCGACGAGATCCAGTCCGGCCTGGGCCGCACCGGCACCACCCTGGCGTGTGGCTATGAGGGCGTGGAGGCGGACATCTACACGCTGGGCAAGGCTCTCGGCGGCGGCATCGTCCCAGTCTCTGCCGTCGCGGCCGACGAGGACGTCATGGGCGTCATCACCCCCGGGAGCCACGGCTCGACCTTCGGTGGCAACCCGCTGGCCGCGGCTGTTGGCCACGCTGTCGTGAAGCTGCTGCAGACCGGTGAGCCGCAGCAGCGTGCGGCGGACCTGGAGGCCACCTTCCGCGAGGGTCTGGAGGCCCTCATCGGCAAGGGAGTCGAGAACGTCCGAGTGCGGGGCTTGTGGGCTGGCATTGACATCGACCCGGCCCTGATGAGCGGTAAAGAGGCGTGTACGGGCCTGGCCCGCAAGGGCGTCCTGGCCAAGGACACCCACGGTTCTACCATCCGCCTGGCCCCGCCGTTGACGATCACCCAGCAGGAGCTGCAGCAGGTGATCGACGCGCTCAGGGACGTTCTGGCCGAGGCCAACGCCGGCTGAGGCTTGGCAGCACCGCACGGCGATCGGGAGTGCCGGTCCACCACTCGAGATATCGCCATCTTCGGCGGTTGATGGGGGGCGCGCGCTCGCATGCCAACAGGAATCGTCGCGCGTCCAGGCGCTTGTGAGCCGCGGACCTGCACTGATGCCAAGAGATCTGTGACGATTCCGGTTGCTGTGCGCGGTCGAGGGGCACGCTGACTCACGCCCGTTGGCACCGACGACTCATCCCTGTGGACAATCTCAGCGGACCAGGGCGGAGGTTGTGCATGCTGTGCCGGTGCAGACGATCAGCCAGCTCCTGGAGGCGCTCGGCGGCGTGGCGACGTATGGCGAGCTCGCAGGCGTCTTAGCGCGCTCCGAGATCGAGCGGGCGCTGGCCGCCGGTGAGCTGGTCCGCGACCGCCGCGATCGTTACGTCTCACCGAGGACCACCAACGGGCGGCGGATCGCCCATGAGCTCACGGCGACGCTGTCGCACGAGAGTGCGGCGCTGCACCACGGCTGGCCGGTCCGGTTCGAGCCGGAGCGACCGCAAATCACCGTCCGACGCAAGCGGCGGCTGTCTGCCGCGGACCAACGGCGGACGCAGTGTCGGTATCGGGACCTGGCGCCCGACGATGTCGACCGCGGGGTCACCACCCCAGTTCGGACCGTCCTCGACTGTGCTCGCGACCTGCCCTTCCCCAGTGCTCTGACCGTTGCCGACTCGGCGTTGCGGCAGCGAGCGGTCGATCGGAGTGATCTCCAGGCTGCCGTGGCGGCCTTGCCTGCCAGGTTTCCCGGGCGGGCCCGCGCCAAGCGGGTCATCGACGCGGCCTCGCCCCAAGCCGCCGGTCCGTTGGAGTCCGTGCTGCGTGCCGAGGTCATGGGCGTGCCGGGGTTCTGCTTCGAGCCGCAGGTCCAACTCGTCGAGATCGGTCTGTTCGCCACGGTGGATCTGGCCGATCGGGACCGCAACGTGGTTCTCGAGGCGGAGGGATATGCCTTCCATGGTGGGCGGCAGGAGTTCCGGCGTGACTGCGCCCGTTATGACGAACTGGTGGTCTACGGCTGGAGGGTGTTCCGCTTCGCGTGGGAGCATGTCATGCTGCGCCCCGCCTTTGTCCGCTGGTGTCTGGAGGCCTGGAGCGCGGTCGAGGAAGACCGCCCGGTGCCTCGCCCGCCGCGGTGAGTTCGACTCGCTCGCGCACCCAGCCGCTCACCACCGGGCACCCACCGAGTCGCTCACCACCGG
>CAYVEH010000335.1:0-2422 GCA_964450585.1 uncultured Ornithinimicrobium sp. | reverse complement strand
CGGCGAGTAGTTCCAGGATGTGGCGATAGGGCTGGCCGGTGGCTCGGGTCATGCCGATCTCACAGGTTCGGTTGCAGGACACGTATGCCGTGTCGCCGGGGCGGTCCGCCACGGCCTGGGCGACCTCGGTTGCCTCGTCGGCGGTCGCCGAGGCGGTCAGTTCCGGGTGCAGCAGACCGCGGTCGCCCGCGAACGCACAGCACCCCCAGGCTGTGGGCACCACGACATCATCCGAGACGGCACGGGCCAGGTCGACCAGGGCGTCGGTGGTGCCGGCCCGCTCGGTGGAGCAGGTCGGATGAACCACGATGGAGCGCTGGGACCGGGTGATCGACAGGCGGGGGAGCACCGTGTCGCGGACGAACTCGACCGCGTCCACGACCTGCAGCTCGGGGGCGCGGGAGGTCAGCATGGTGACCAGCCCCTCCGCACACGAGGAGGCCTCGACGACGACCGGGAGGCGCCCGTCCTCGGTCGCGGCCCGCAGGGCAGGCACGACCCGGTCAGCCATGACCTGATAGCCGCGGGACAGGCCCTTGGACTTCCAGGGGGTGCCGCAGCACAGGCCGTTCAGGCCCTCTGGGGTGCGCAGCGGCACTCCGGCCCGCACACACAGGCTGACCAGGGCGCCGGTGGCACCCGACCCGTGGGACGACGGGGCGGCACCACAGCCGCAGGCGCCGCTGGAGCAGGCGGTGGCGTGACTGTCCTCGGGTCCGAACAGCTGGCTGATGCAGGCACTGAACAGCACGGCCTCCGGCGCGACGGGAGCGAAATTGGGACGGGACGTGCCTCCGCGAGGCAGCCCTGCCTCATACGCAGGCACCTGGTCGTGGCTGGCCACGGCACGCACCAACCGGGTCGCGCCGACCGGCAGGCCGGACGGAAGGAGCTTGGCGACGGTCAGGGCCGCGCCGCCGAGCGGGGTCATCGTGCCCCATGTCCGGGCCGCCAGCCCCCAGGCGCGGTCGGCGATGCGGGACTGGGACTCGCGCCTGAGTCGTCGGGTTAGGTCACCGGTGTCGATGAGGACCGGGCAGGCCAACTGGCACATGCCATCCACCGCGCAGGTCTGGGTCCCGTCGTAGTCGTAGTCCCGCTCCAGGCTGTCGGCCAGCGCGTGGTCACCGGCGGCCCGGGCGGTCTGGATGTCCCGGCGCACCACGATGCGCTGGCGCGGGGTGAGAGTGAGGTCCTTGGACGGGCAGACCGGCTCACAGTAGCCGCACTCGACGCACCGGTCGACCTCCTCCTCGACGCGCGGGTTGGGTTTGAGGTCGCGCAGGTAGGAGGTGGGGTCGTCCGAGAGGACCGTGCCGGGGTTGAGTAACCCACGGGGGTCGATGAGGTGTTTGAGCTCCCACATGACCTGGTAGAGCTCGTCACCATACTGGCGTCGCACGAAGGGCGCCATGATCCGACCGGTGCCGTGCTCAGCCTTCAGCGAGCCGCCGTGCCCGAGGATCAGGTCGACCAGGTCGTCGGTGAATGCCTGATAGCGGCGCAGAGACCCTGGGTCATCGAAGCGCTCGTTGAGCATGAAGTGCAGGTTGCCGTCGCGGGCGTGCCCGAAGATCACCGACTCCTCATAGGAGTGCTGCGCGAACAGGTCGGTCAGCCCCCGACAGGTCGCCCCCAGCTCAGCAACATCGACGACCACGTCCTCCAACAGGGCGTTGGTGCCGGCCGGTCGGGCACCGGCCACTGCCGAGAACAATCCTTTACGCACCCGCCATAGCCCAGCACGTGCCGCGGCGTCCTGGGTGAACTCAGGCGGCGTGGCTAGCGGCAGATCCTCGACGATGGGGGTGGCGGTGGCCAGAGCTGAGCCCAGCTCCTCGACCGTCGGGGCCTGCCACTCCACCAGGACGGCGGCATGGTCGAGCACCGAGAGCGTGGCGATCTGCGCCGGGCACGACGGATCCTGCTGGGCCACCCGCAGCGAGGCGGCATCCAGCAGCTCGGCGGTGCCGGTGCCGCTGCCGACCAGCGCCGGGATCGAGCCGGTGGCCGCGCCGATCGAGTCAAAGACCAGCAGGCTGGTGCTCACCTGTGGCAACACCGGCAGCGTGCGGAAGGTCGCTGAGGCGACGAAGCCCAGCGTGCCCTCGCTGCCAATCATCAGGTGCACCAGGATGTCCAGCGGCGAGTCGAAGTCGACCAGGGAGTTGATGCCGTAACCCATGGTGTTCTTCATCGCGAACAGCCGCCGGATCGTGGCCACCGACTCCGGGTTGCCCAGGACACGCTGACGCAGGCGCAGCAGACCGGCGACCAGGTCGGGCTCCCGGGCCGCCAACTCCGCCTCAGCATCCGGGGCCGCAGAGTCGATCGTGGTGCCGGTCGGCAGCACCAGCACCATCGACTCCAGCGTGGCGTAGGTGTTGAACTCGGTGCCGCAGTGCATGCCGCTGGAGTTGTT
>CAYVEH010000334.1:0-2440 GCA_964450585.1 uncultured Ornithinimicrobium sp. | reverse complement strand
GATCGCGTCCCTCGTGCACCGCGCCGCTCAGCGCCGCGACAGCAACTCCGCTACCCGGAAGGTCAGCTCGACCGGTTCGGTAAACCGCACCTCCTGCTGACCCGCGGCATGGGTGCGCATCACATACCGCCCGTCCACCAGGTGCCATGCCCGCAAGGACAACTCCTCCGGGTCGAGGACCCAGTAGTGCGGGCACCCGGCCCGCTCCAGAGTGTCTGGCTTGTCCTCGAGGTCACGTCGGCGGGTGGATGGGGAGAGCACCTCAACAGCCAGCAGCGGGACACCCTCGATGGCCAGGTCTCCGGCCTGCTCGCGCCGGGCGAGGACAAGGTCGGGCTGCAGCACGGTGCGATCGGACAATCTGACGTCCAGCGGCGCCATCGCCACCACCAGGTCCTCGGGCACTGCCTGCATCAACCGGATATACAGGTGCCCCACCATGTCCTGGTGCACGAACCGAGGTGCCGGCGTCATGACCAACTCACCGTCGAGCAACTCCCAGCGCAACCGCGGATCCAGCTCGCGCTCCCGCTCCAGGTCCGCGACCGTGTAGATGCCGATCTCCTCGACGGTCATATCCACCATCGTGCCTCCCGCCGGTCATCGACACCAGCATGACCACTCAGCCAAAGCCCCGTCTGAGCTGTCCACAGACCCGCCGCATCACTCCAACTTGTCCATAGATGTCTATACTCCACAGGACGCGAGGCTCAACGAAGAGGACCACCTATGCAGACGCACCCGCTCATCATCGACAACGACACCGCGCAGGATGACTGCGTCACGATCCTGCTCGGCCTGACCGACCCGAGGGCCGACCTGCGCGCCATCACGACGGTGGCCGGCAACGTGCCGTTCGACCGACAGGTGGCCAACGCCCAGATGACGCTGTCGGTGGCCGGCCAGCTCGGGCAGGTCCCCCTCCACCTGGGCTGTCGGCAGCCGATCCTGCGGCAGTGGGTCTCGGCCGAGGAGGTGCACGGCGACGGCTCCGGCGGGCTGGAGATGGACCTGGACCCCGATGCCATCTCAGCAGAGCACGCGGTGGATGCGCTGATCCGCCTCACCGCCGAGGAGCCGGGGCAGATCAGCATCGTGGCCATCGGTCCACTGACCAACATCGCGACCGCGGTCATCAAGGACCGTCGCTTCGTCGACAACGTCAAGAGCCTCTACATCATGGGCGGTTCCAACAACGGCCGCGGCAATGTCACCGCCTCGGCAGAGTTCAACTTCTACGTGGACCCGCACGCCGCCCAGGTGGTGCTGGAGGCCGGGTTTCGGGACCTGCACATCGTCACCTGGGACCCGATCACCATCCGCGACGCGACGTACTCCCGGGCCCGTTACGAGGAGCTGACCGCGATCGACACCCCGATCGCCCAGTTCTTCCAGAAGGTCTGCGACGCCACGCTGGACTTCAACGAGTCGGTCGGCGTCGACGGGTCCACCCACCCGGACTCCATCACCCTGGGGGCCCTGCTCTACCCCGAGCTGATCCTGCAGGAGGGGCAGTACCGGGTCGATGTGGAGACCCAGTCCGAGCTGACCATGGGCTACTCCGCGATGGCCTGGGACAAGTTCGGCCCGGAGGCCAACGCCCACGTGGTCGAGCGGCTGGATGGCGAGGCGTTCTACGAGATCTTGCGTCGCATGCTGCAGACCGAGTCCCAGCCCAACCGCCCCATCCACGGCCTCGGCGCCTGAGCAGGCTGAGGGAGAGGAGCACATCATGGCAATCTTCTGGGGTCTGGCCGGCGGCATCATGCTGCTGGCGATCGCGCTGCTGTTCTCGGTCGACCGGGGCAAGATCCGCCTGCGCACGGTCGGAGTCGCCCTGCTGGTCCAGGTCATCTTCGGCGCCCTGGTCCTCTACTGGCCGCTGGGTCAGAAGGCACTCAAGGGCGCCAGCGACGGTGTCCAGATGGTCATCGACTCCGCCAACGCAGGCATCGAGTTCGTGTTCGGCCCACTCCTGGAGTCCGGGTTCAGCTTCGCCCTGCAGGTGCTGCCGGTCATCATCTTTGTGGCCTCGCTGACCTCGGTGCTGTTCCACCTGGGCATCCTGCAGTGGATCGTCAAGATCGTCGGCGGCGCGTTTGCCAAGCTGTTCGGCACCACCACGACGGAGTCGATGAACACCGCGGCCAACATCTTCCTGGGGCACACCGAGGCGCCGCTGCTCATCAAGCCGTACCTGAAGCGGCTCACCCAGTCCGAGCTGTTCGCGGTGATGACCGGCGGTATGGCGACAGTCGCCGGATCGGTCCTGGTCGGGTACGCCCTCATGGGAGTGCCGTTGGAGTTCCTCATCGCGGCCGCCTTCATGGCCGCCCCCGGGGCGCTGGTGATGGCCAAGGTGGTGATGCCCGCCGGCGCCGAGCTGCCCGAGGCCGGCACCCCCGGCCGGCTCACCTCCTTCATCGCCCGGCACCGCAGC
>CAYVEH010000333.1:0-2445 GCA_964450585.1 uncultured Ornithinimicrobium sp. | reverse complement strand
TTCTCACCGCTGGCCCAGGGGATGCTGACCGACAAGTACCTGCACGGCATACCGGAGGGGTCCCGGGCCAGCCAGGACAAGTCGCTGTCCCCGGACCTGCTCTCGGACCAGGCACTGCAGCACGTGCGGGCCCTGCACGAACTGGCCGCCGGGCGGGGGCAGACCCTGGCGCAGATGGCCCTGGCCTGGGTGCTGCGCGACCCGCGGCTGACGTCGGTGCTCACCGGTGCCAGCAGCGTCGAGCAGCTAGAGCAGAACGTCGGGGCGCTGGCGCGGCGTGACTTCACCGACGAGGAGCTCGCCCAGATCGACGAGCACGCCGTCGACACCGGGATCGACCTGTGGCAGGGAGCCCGCCAGAGCCGCTGACCGGTGCGTGCACAGGCGTGGCGTCGGCACGAAAGCGCGGTGAAACCGGGACGATAGTGCCCGCCCGCACGGTGAGTGGTGCAAGTTCACCAAACCCGTGAAGGGGGACACCATGTCCACACGGACACGCACAATCGGCCGGACCGCGCTCGCGGCGGTGGCGGCACCGCTGGCCCTGGGGGCGGCCGTCATCGGCCCGGCCACCACGGCCCAGGCTCACGACGGAGCCTGGGCCGACAGCGAGTGGCGCAACACGTCGGACTGTTGGTGTGAGCTCTACGACGAGTGGGACGGCACCTACTTCCAGCACGATGCCAGCGGCCAGGCTGCCAAGATGCGGATGTACACCGCGAACGACCAGCTCAGCGGCAAGGTGGAGTTCCACCCCTACGGCGAGCAGGTCTACGTCTACGACACGCTGGCCAACGGTGACGCCTGGTATGTCGAGGTCTACTGGCACGACGAGCACGGGCAGGCCATGTACACCTACATCGACCCGCCGAGCGGAGGGAACTACACGTACGAGAACCTGAGCATCCCAGACGGAAACTCCGTCACCATCAAGATCTTCGACGATGGCTGGGGCCAGGATCACTTCAGGACGTTCCGCGGAACTGCCTGAGCATCAGCGGAGGTGATCGTTGGGCCGGGGGCATCGCCCCCGGCCCAACCACTGTTGGTATGCCGAGGCGCGGGCCGGCCGACCGCCGCACCCGGATGCTCGGGACACTGGGCATCAGGGCACGACGTAGCCGGGGTCGGAGGGGTCCTGCTCCGGGCGCGGTGGTGCCTGATCCCCGACCCGGGCGCCGGTGCGCTCCGCGCCGATGCCGGCGGCGACGACAAACAGGATGCCGATCACCGGCAGCACCCCGGGTTGCTGGCTGAGGATGACCAGCCCGAGGATGAGCGCCATCGCCGGCTCCAGCGCCATCAGGGTGCCGAAGGACGCCGTGGTCATCCGGCGCAGCGCCAGCATCTCCAACGCGAACGGCACCACCGGCAGCAGCACCGCCAGCCCCAGCCCGATCGCCAGGTGAGCCCAGGTCAGCTCCGGGATGACCGCGCCGCCGAGCACCAGCGTGGCCACGATGGCGGCCACGGGCATGGAGATCGCCAGGCCCTGCAGCCCGGAGACCGCATCACCGACCCGCTGGGTCAGCAGGATGTACAGCGCCCAGCAGGCAGCGGCCCCCAGCGCCAGGAGCACCCCGAGGGTGTCCACCGAGCCGCGCCAGGGTTGGGTGAGCAGCAGCACCCCCACCAGGGCCAGCACCGGCCAGACGATGGTGCTGCGGCCCCGGCCGCGAAGGACCGCGACGGCGAGCGGGCCGAGGAACTCCAGGGCACTGGCGGTGCCGACCGGGATCCGTTCCACGGCATACATGTACAGGATCGTGATGAAGGCGGTCACCACGCCGAGGGCCAGGCAGGCGAGCAGGTCGCGCCGGGCCAGCGCGCGGGGGCGGGGCCGCACCAGGACCAGGAAGATCACCCCGGCCCAGGTCAACCGGAGCCACGCGGCTCCGTCCGGTCCGATCCGGTCGAACAGGGCGAAGGCGGTGACGATGCCCAGCTGGACGCAGAACATCGACGCCAGCGCCATGAGGGCACCGGTGCGGGCGGCCGCCCGCGCATCGCTCATACGGCCTGTTGCCGGACCACGTCGAAGGGCGCCTGGGAGGCCAGCCGCTGCCCGATGCCGGTGGTGACGAACTGCTTGGCGGCCCGGGCGGCCTGCAGCGGTGAGTCACCCAGGGCCAGGCGGGCCGTGACCGCCGCGGCCAGGGTGCAGCCGGCCCCGGCCACCGCGACCTCACCGACCTTCGGCGCGCTGAGCACCTCGGTGGTCTGCCCGTCGTGGAACACGTCGACGGCCTCGCTGCCGGGCAGCCGGATCCCGCCCTTGGCCAGCACCGCCGCCCCGGAGGTCTCGTGGATGATGCGGGCCGCCGCGGTGAGATCCTCCACGGTGCGGATCGTCATCCCGGACAGCGACTCGGCCTCGAAGTGGTTCGGGGTGACGAAGGAGGCCAGCGGCAGCACCTGCGCCTTCAGCGCGGTGTCGGTGTCCAG
>CAYVEH010000332.1:0-2451 GCA_964450585.1 uncultured Ornithinimicrobium sp. | reverse complement strand
ACCCATGAGCGCACCCGGATCCTCGGACCCCCCGGCGGCGGACCAGTATGCCGTGGGGCCGGCTGAGCAGGTCCGGCACCGGCCGGCGGGCCAGGCGGAGAGCGTGGCGGCCAGCCGGTTCTGGTGGGACGCCGAGGCGGCCGACTACGTGGCCGAACATCGCACCATCCTGGGCGATGCCTGCCTGATGTGGGGCCCGGAGGGAGTCTACGAGGCCGAGTTGGGGCTGCTGGGGCCGCTGGTCGGGCGGGACGTCCTGGAGTTCGGCGCGGGTGCTGCCCAGGGCAGCCGGTGGTGCGCCGCGCAGGGGGCTCGCGTGGTGGCCAGTGACCTGTCCGCCGGCATGCTGGGTCAGGGCCGGGCCCTGGACCGTGACCTGGCCGACCGGCCCTCGGCATACGTGCAGTGTGACGCGGCCCGGTTACCGTTTGCCGACGCCTGCTTCGACGTGGCCTTCTCCGCCTATGGTGCCCTCCCGTTCGTTGCGGACTCGGCGGGACTGCTGCAGGAGGTGGCGCGGGTGCTGCGGCCCGGCGCCCGCCTGGTCCTCTCGGTCAGCCACCCGTTCCGGTGGGCCCTGCCAGATGTGCCGGGACCGGCAGGGTTGCAGGTGAGTTCCTCGTACTTCGACCGAGACAGTTATGTGGAGCAGGACGCCGCGGGACGGGCGACCTATGTGGAGCATCACCGCACCATCGGTGACCGGGTCCGGGAGATCGTGGCCGCCGGTCTGCAGCTGCTGGACGTGGTGGAGCCTGAGTGGCCGGCAGCGGCGACCCATGAGTGGGGCGGCTGGAGTCCGCTGCGGGGGGCGCTGGTGCCCGGCACCGCGATCTTCGTGGCCCAGCGGGCGCGCTGACCGCCGCTTCCCGGCCGCACTCGTTGGGGCCCGGTATTGCCGTTCTGAGCAGGCAGTATGCGTTCGTCTGATTACAGTACGGTCACAGATCCCCACAGCGGACGATTCCCCCATTAGTGTGGCGCCATCACCGGCCTGTGATGGGCCACACGTCTGAGAGGGAACCGATGCGTAGAAGGACACACTTCAAGGCCGCAGCCGTCCTGTCGGCTGTTGCCCTGCTGACCGCCTGCGGCGGCGACTCCGGGGAAGAGGAGCCCGAGGAGGACTCCCCCTCGGCCGAGGAGACCCAGGACACCGAGGCTGAGTCGGAGACCGAGACCGACACCGGCGCGGAGACTGGCGACGGTGGCGAGGAGACAGCGGCGGCTCCCGAGGCTGGCGGTGAGGCCGGCGACTTCGTCTTTGGGTACCTGTTCCCCGAGACCGGCGCCCTCGCCTACCTGGGCCCGCCCCAGATCAGCGCCCTGGAGATGGCCATTCGGGACATCAATGAGGCCGGCGGCGTGCTCGGCTCCGAGGTCCCGGCCGCGATCGGCGGCGACGAGGGTGACCAGGCGGCGGTGGTCCAGGCCTCCGCGGACCGGGTGCTGGCCCAGAACCCGACCGCGATCATCGGTGCGGCGGCCTCCGGCCGGTCCCTGGATGTCATCGACCGGATCACCGGCGCCGGTGTCATTCAGTGCTCCGGCTCCAACACGGCCCCGACGTTCACCGACTACAAGGACGACGGCTTCTACTTCCGCACCGCTCCCTCGGATGCCCTCCAGGGCCCGGTGCTGGCCAACACGATCGTCAACGACGGCTGGAGCAACGTGGCGATCGTCGCCCGTGCCGATGACTACGGTCGCGGGTTGGCCAATGCCACGGCTGAGGCGCTGGAGAATGCCGGGGCGACGGTATCGTTGAACGAGACCTACGACCCGGTGGCCCAGCAGTACGACGCGACCATCCAGTCCGTGGTGGCGGCGAACCCGGATGCCGTGGTGATCGTCGGCTTCGAGGAGTCCGTGCAGATCATCCAGGGCCTGATCGAGCAGGGCATCACGCCTGCCGACTACGGCTTCTACGGCGCGGACGGGATGCGAAACACCGACCTGCCCAGCCTGGTCAGTGAGTCGGACCCGAGCATCCTGGCCGGTATGAAGGGCACCGCCCCCGCCTCCTCGGACAGCGAGGACTTCATGTCCGCGCTGTCCGAGTTCGCGCCGGACCTGCAGGAGACCCAGTTCGCACCGCAGGTGTATGACTGCGCCGTGGTGGTGGCCCTGGCCGCCGAGGCTGCTGACTCGACCGACCCGGCTGTGATCAGGGAGTCGGTCAACGACGTCACTCGTGAAGGCACGGCCTGCACCTCCTACGAGGAGTGCAAGGGCCTGATCGAGCAGGGCGAGGACATCGACTACAACGGTGCCAGCGGTCCGCTGGACTTCACCGACGCTGGCGAGCCGGGCAGGGCCTCGATCGAGGTCTACGGCTTCAACGAGGCCGGTGAGTTGGAGACCCTCGACGTGGTGGAGTCCAACCCGCAGGGTTGATCTCCGCGCAGCAACAGGTCTGTCGGCCCGGTTCCCGCAGGGAGCCGGGCCGAC
>CAYVEH010000331.1:0-2459 GCA_964450585.1 uncultured Ornithinimicrobium sp. | reverse complement strand
TCTCGACCGTGGTGTGCGTGGTGCTCATGCTGCCGTCTCCTCTCGTGCATCCTCGGAGGTCAGGGTGAGGAACATCTCCTCCAGACCCTGGCTGTCAGCGCCGCGCAGCTCGACCAGGGCGAGGCCCTGGCCCGCAGCGACCTGGCCGACGGCGGCGGTCTCGGCCTCCACCTGCAGACCACCGTTGGGCAGCACCGTGACCTCCAGCCCCTGGCCGGCCAGCGCGGCCTGCAGGGCGGCGTCGTCGACGCTGCGGACCAGGCAGCCGGAGGGGCGCAGCAGCTCCTCCTTGGTGCCGGAGGCGACGATCCGACCCCGGCCGATGACGACGATGTCGTCCGCGATCCGCTCGATCTCGTGCAGCAGGTGTGAGGAGAGCAGCACGGTGCCGCCCTCGTCCGCGAAGGTGCCCAGCAGGTCCCGCATCCAGCGGATGCCGGCCGGGTCCAGCCCGTTGGCCGGCTCATCGAGGATCAGCACCTTGGGGTCCCCCAGCAGCGCGTTGGCCAGGCCCAGCCGCTGGCGCATGCCCAACGAGTAGTTGCGGACCCGCCGGCGGGACTCCTTCTGCGTCAGCCCGACGACCTCCAGCATCTGGTCCACCCGGCGCCGGTCGATGCCCAGGGTCATCGCCCCCAGGGTGAGCACCTCCCGGCCGGTGCGGCCGGCGTGCTGGGCCGAGGCGTCCAGTAGCACCCCCACGTGCCGTCCCGGGTTCACCAGGTCGTGGTAGGAGCTGTCGAGCACCCGGGCGGTGCCGCTGGTGGCCGGGGTCAACCCGGTCATCACCCGCATCGTGGTGGTCTTCCCCGCCCCGTTCGGGCCGAGGAATCCGGTCACCCGGCCCGCCTCGGCGGTGAACGTGACATCGTCCACCGCGGTGAAGCCCCCGTAGCTCTTGACGAGGTTCTGTACCTGAATCATGGTTCTATCGTGCGGGACCGAGAGGGGTCGGCACATCCGTCTACAGACTGGATTGTCGTCATACCTTGGTATGCCGTTGCGCACCCGAGTCACAGACCTTTGACTGCTCCGGTACTCACCTGCGGGGATCTATGGTCGGGGGGTGCGACCTGGGCAGCCACCGATGACCCGCTGGGGGGAGACCTGGCGGATCCTGGTGGCGGCCGGCATCGGCCTGTTCGTCTGGGCCACCTCCTGGGCGGTGATCGACCTCGAGGGGCGCACCGGACCGGAGTGGTGGCTGTATGCCATCGACCCGCTCCTCGGGCTCCTGTCGCTGGCACTGCTGCGCCTCCGGCGGCGGTGGCCGGTGCCGGTGGCCGTCGCGCTCATCCTGATCTCCACGGTGGCCACGACCGCCAGCGGTGCGGTGCTGATCGCCGTGATCTCGGTAGCCACCCGCCGGCACTGGCGCGAGCTGGCCGCGATCACCCCGCTGTATCTGGCGACGGCGTTCGTGTGGGACCGGATCTTCGCCCCGCCCGAGGGGCCGACGCTGGCCACCACGGTCAGCAATGTGGTCTTCCAGGTGCTGGTCATGGTGGCGGCCTATGCGATCGGTTACTCCATCGGGGTGCGGCGGGACAACATCGCCGCGCTGCGAGAACGGGCCGAGGCCGCCGAGCGGGAGCAGGAGCACCGGGTGGAGCAGGCCCGGGTGACCGAACGGTCCCGGATCGCCCGGGAGATGCACGATGTGCTGGCCCACCGGATCAGCCTCATCGCGATGAACGCCGGGGCGCTGAGCTACCGGGAGGACCTGCCGCCCGAGCAGGTCCGGCAGATCGCCGGCACCGTGCGGGACAACGCCGACCAGGCCGTGCAGGAGCTGCGCACCGTGCTGGGGGTGCTGCGCGGCAGTGACGAGCCGGACCAGCCCCGCGAGCCGCAACCCGACCTGGGCCAGTTGGCGGCCCTCTTCGATGAGGTACGGGCCGGCGGCACCCCAGTGGTCACCACGCTGCGAGTGGACCCGGCGACGGTGCCGGAGGCGATCAGCCGGCACGCCTACCGGATCATCCAGGAGGGGTTGACCAACGCCCGCAAGCACGCGCCGGGTCAACCGGTGACGATCTCCCTATCCGGTGGGCCCGGGGTGGGGCTGGACCTGACCGTGGTGAACCAGCCGGCCTCCTATGGTGAGTCGCCGCCGGATGAGGCGGTGCGCGGCAGCGGTTCGGGGATGGGGCTGCTGGGGCTGGCCGAGCGAGCCGTGCTCAGCGGCGGTCAGCTGAGCTACGGCACGGACCGGTCGGGGCGGTTTGTGGTGCGGGCGTGGTTACCGTGGACCGCGTGAACCCCGATGCCGGCACCATCTCAGTCGTCCTGGTCGACGATGACGCGCTGGTGCGCACCGGGCTAGGCCTGATCCTGGGCGGGGCCCCGGACCTGGAGGTCGTCGGCGAGGCCGGCGACGGGCGGGCGGGGGTCGAGCTGGTGGACCAGGTCCGGCCGGACGTGGTGCTGATGGACATCCGGATGCCGGTGCTGGACGG
>CAYVEH010000330.1:0-2460 GCA_964450585.1 uncultured Ornithinimicrobium sp. | reverse complement strand
GAGAAGTTCGGGGGGGACTCGGTGAGCGAGGTGCGCCGCAACCTGCAGGCCTACCGGGAGTCGATTCCAGCGGTGATGAGCCCGGGCAGCCCGGACAGCGCGGCGCCGGAGGAGCTTGGCTCATGACCGACCACACCCTCAGCCCCCGCGCGATCCTGGTGGGACCCCCCGGTGCCGGCAAGACCACCGTCGGTGCCCTGTTGGCGCAACGCTGGGACACCTGGTTCCAGGACACCGACCAGCTCATCGAGCAGGCCCAGGGGCGCAGCATCTCCGACATCTTCGTCGACGACGGGGAGGCCGCCTTCCGGGCGATCGAGCGGGAGACCGTGCTTGCTGCGGTGCAGCGCGACGGCGGTGTGCTGGCCCTCGGCGGTGGCGCCGTGCTGGACCCAGAGGTGCAGGAGCGCCTGACCGGACTGCCCGTCATCTTCCTGGACGTCGGCATCGCCGATGCCTCCAAACGGGTCGGCTTCGATGCCTCCCGACCCCTGCTGATCGTCAACCCGCGGGCCTCCTGGACCCGGCTGATGCAGGCCCGACGGCCCGTCTACGAGGCGGTGAGCACCCTGCGGGTCGACACCGCAGGCCGGACCGCGGACGAGGTCGTGGAGCTGATCACGGCCCACCTGGACCGAGCATGACCGGGTCGCGTCCCGACGACTCGGCTCCCGGCATACGCACCATCTGGGTCGGCGACCGGTACCCGGTGCACCTCGGTGCCGGCGCGCTCGGCCTGCTCAGCAGCCACCTGCGTGCTGGTCGGCGGGTGATGGTGATCCACCAACCCGGGCGGGCTGCGCTGGTCGACGAGGTCGTCCAGCTGGTGCAGCAGCACGGTGCCACGGCCCATTGCCACCAGGTCCCCGACGCCGAGGCTGCCAAGACCACGACCGTGCTCCAGAGCGCCTGGGCAGCCCTGGGCCAGGCCGGGTTCACCCGGGATGACCTGATCATCGGGGTCGGCGGCGGGGCGGTGACCGACCTCGCCGGTTTCGTCGCCGCGACCTGGCTGCGCGGGGTGCAGGTGATCCACCTGCCGACCTCGCTGCTGGGGGTGGTGGATGCCGCCGTCGGTGGCAAGACCGGCATCAACACCGCCGAGGGAAAGAACCTGGTCGGGGCCTTTCACGAGCCGGCGGCCGTGCTCTGCGACCCCGCGTGGCTGGCCAGCCTGAGCCGTCCGGACCTGGTCTCCGGGTTGGCGGAGGTGATCAAGTGCGGCTTCATCGCCGACCCCCGGATCCTGGAGCTGATCGAGGCCGACCCGAGGCAGGTGGTGGACCCGGCCCGCGCTCCGGGCAGCGCCGTGGTCCAGGAGCTCATCGCCCGCGCCGTGCAGGTCAAGGCGACCGCGGTGGCCGCCGACCTCACCGAGGCCGGGCTGCGGGAGATCCTCAACTACGGGCACACCTTCGGCCATGCCATCGAGCAGGTGTCCGGGTACCGCTGGCGGCACGGCGACGCGGTCGCCGTCGGGATGGTCTTCGCCGCTGAGGTCGCGGTGCGCGCCGGGGTGCTGGACCCCGCGGTGCGGGACCAGCACCGGGCGGTGCTGCAGGCGGTGGGCCTGCCGACCGACTACACCGGAGGATCGTGGCAGGAGCTGCGCACGGTGATGGGCCGGGACAAGAAGGCCCGGGGCACCACGTTGCGTCTGATCGTGCTCACCACCGTGGGGCAGACGCAGCGGTTGACGGGGCCGGAGGAGAGCCTGTTGCAGGAGGCGTTTGCGGCCGTCAGCGCCGCGAGCTGAGCCCGGGACGGCTCCGGTTGCGGCGCAGCGCCGCGCCTGCCCGTCGCCGCCTGCCCGTCGCCGCCTGCTCAGTCGGCCCGCGCCGACGGTTCAGTCGGCCCGCGCCGCGGTGACCCAGTGCTCGGCCAGGGCCACCCGGAGCAGCGTCTGAGCTGGCCAGTCCTGGTGCTGCACCCGGAAGGGCCCGACCGCCAAGCCCAGGATCCGCGCTGCCACCCGGCGCCGTAGGTCCCGCGGGTCCAGACGGTGTTCCCACCAGGCCTGCAACGCGCCGGCGTAGTCGGCAACCCGGCCCGGCTGGGCCGAGCGGGTCTGCCACACCGCCAGGTGGGCCAGCATGGTGCTCGGGTCGTCGGCGGGTCGGGCCAGGCCGAAGGTGTCCACATCCAGCACGCCGGTGATCTGCCCGGCCGCCACCAGCAGCTGGGCCTGGTGGTAGTCCCCGTGGGCCGGCACCCGGTCGGTGACCTCCTCGGCGCCGATGCCCGCTGCCAGGGCGCTGATCCGGTCGGCGGCCATCGGCACCAGCCGGCTCAGCAGCTGGGCAGTCCGGGGCACCGCCTCGATCGGTGAGGGCACGCCCGCCGCGGCCGGGACCTGCGGGAGCCTGCCCGGCAGGGCGGCGACCAGCTGCGGGTCGGGCAACTGGGCGGTGGGGTCCTCCAGGGCTGACCGCAGCGTGCGGCCCGGCAGGCTCGGCAGCA
>CAYVEH010000329.1:0-2472 GCA_964450585.1 uncultured Ornithinimicrobium sp. | reverse complement strand
CCATCCGCGGCAGGTAGGTGTCCTTCTGCTCCTGCGTGCCGTAGGCCAGGATCAGCTTGGCCACCACGGTGTGCCCACCCATCGCCCCGGCCAGGCTCATCCAGCCACGGGCCAGTTCCTCGGTGACCAGGCAGTAGGCCGGCAGGCTGACCTGGGCCTCCCCCCAGGGCTCCGGGATCGCCAGCCCGAAGATGCCCATCTGCTTCATCGCCTCGATGAGCTGCTCGGGGTAGGTGTTGGCGTGCTCCAGCTCCTGGGCTACCGGCTTGACCTGCTCATCGACGAACTCCCGCACCAAGCGGACGATCTCGACCTCTTCCTCGGACAGCAACTCTGTGCTCATCAGACCTCTCTTGGGTGTCGGGTGCGGTATGCCGGCCGTGCGGTCAGGCAGTTCAGTTCAGGTGGGTGGTCAGCAGCTGGGCGCCGGTGGCCCAGGTGATCTGCTGGGCCACCAGGTCGTCGAGGCCACCCAGCTGCAGGCAGTCGGCCACCTTGGCGCTCATCTCCTGGGCGGTCGGCGGTTTGCCGGGGGAGCCGGGCGGCAGGTCGAGCGAGCCGGTCACCGTCCGACCGTCGCGCAGGTCGACCTCGACCTCGACGGCACCGACCAGCAGCCCGTCGCCGGGCTCGTCGGTCAGCGTCACCTCGGTCAGCCCGACCAGCCGTTGCGCCTCGGGGCGTTGCACGGCGGCATCCTCGAAGGCCCAGAAACCGGGGTGGCCGTCCAGGATCGCGGAAGCGGCGGCATACTCCAGGCTGAACTTGCCCTCCAGCCCGGTCTGCGGGCGGTGGTGGACCAGCGGGGTGACGGTGCCGCCCGGGGTGCGCAGCCGGATCGCGGTGACCTCATCGGCCGGCAACGGCTCGCCCACGGTCTCCCGCAGCGCACCGATCGGCCGCTGCAGCGCGTAGCAGGCCGGGTAGACCTTGATCGCCAGCCCGTCGGGGATCATCTCCGGCTCGCCGGCCGGGTCGGTGACCTGCGGGTGCTGCGGGTCGCCGCCCAGCAACTCCATCCACGCCTCGACGGCCCGCGGATCGGTGCCGGCGCCCGCAGCAGCCAGCCGCGCGGCCTGCACGCCGGCCTGGGCGGCCATGCCGACCTGCAGGCTCTTGGCGTCCGTGCCGAACGCGCGCTGCACCCCACCGGAGGCGGGCACCGCCAGCGCGATGGCCGAGGCGAGCTGCGGCTCGTCCAGACCGAGCGCGACGCCGGCGACGACTGCCGCGGCGACCGCACCGCTGGTGGTGGTGGCGTGCCAGCCCTGGGCATAGTGTGCCCAGCCCAGGGCGGTGCCCACCCGGGCCATTACCCCGGCCCCGGCCAGGTAGGCGCGCCGGGCCAGGTCGGCATCCTGCCCGGCGGTGGCCAAGGCCACGGGCACGCACACGGTGGAGATGTGGGTGGTGGACGGCAGGTGCAGGTCGTCGAAGTCGATGACGTGAGCCAAGGCGGCCCAGCGGGCTGCGGGAGTGGTCAGGGCGTCAACGACGGGGCGGATCGCGTGGGTGCGGGCCGCCAGCGCGACGGCGACGGTGTCCAGCAGGCTGCGATCCGCCAGCTCCAGGTCGGCCTGGGACGGCGTGGTGGTGACGGCCCAGTGGGCGAGTGCCTCGGCGACGGTCCGACTGTCGGAGGGGGCCGTGGGCCGTGCCGGGCCCTCCTCGGTGCCGATGGTGTCGACGGTGCTCACGGTGTGCCTCCTGCGGCAGGGGTCAGGCCGAGCTCGGCCAGGATCTGGTCGGTGTGCTCGCCGACCTCGGGGATCGGGCCCATCACCGGGGTCTGCCCCTGGAGCGTGGCCGGGGGGATCAGGGCGCGGAGCCGGCCCACCGGGGAGTCGTAGTCGACCCAGCGGTCCCGGGCCTCCAGTTGCGGGTGGGCGGCCAGGCCGGCCAGGTCGCGCAGCAGCGCGTTGGCGATGCCTACCTCCTCCAGGCGTGCGGCCGCCTGCGCGGCGGTCTGGCTCGCGAAGGCCGCCTCGATCTCACCAGTCAGCTCCGTGCTGTTCTCCACCCGGAGGCTGTTGCGCTCGAACCGCGGATCGGTGGCCAGGGCCGCACTGCCGAGCACCTGCTCACAGAAGATGGCCCACTCCCGCTCGTTCTGGATGCCGAGGAAGACCTGCTCCCCGTCGCCGCAGTGGAACGGGCCGTAGGGTGCGATGGCCGCGTGCTGGGCGCCGCTGCGACGCGGGTCGCTGCCGCCATACATCGAGTAGTTGAGCGGGAAGCCCATCCACTCCGCGAGAGCCTCCAGCATCGAGACCTCCAGGGTGGCGCCCTCGCCGGTGCGCTCGCGCTGGAAGAGTGCGGTGAGGACGCCGGTGTAGGCGTACATCCCGGCGGCGATATCAGCCACCGAGATGCCGACCTTGGAAGGCTCCTCCGGGGTCCCGGTGATGGAGACCAGCCCGGCCTCGCACTGCACCAGCAGGTCATAGGCCTTCTTGGTGGTGTAGGGGCCGC
>CAYVEH010000328.1:0-2477 GCA_964450585.1 uncultured Ornithinimicrobium sp. | reverse complement strand
TGTAGGCCGCGAAGATCAGGCCGATGGCGATGGCCGGGCCGATGGCAGCGAGGCCGTAACCCGCCAGGGTGATGTCACCAGTCACGTCGAATCTCTTTCTGTGTGTTGTCCCGGAGGCCGTTGACCTCCGGTGGCTTCAGGAATATTCAGTTATGGGTCAGTGTCGACTCAGTGCTCGTCCACGAGTGCGCCGCCGATGTAGGAGGCGGCGAGCAGCACGAAGATGTAGGCCTGCAGGAACTGCACCAGGGCCTCGAACAAGGTCATCAGGAAGGCCATGATCCAGGCCGGCAGGGAGACCACGCTGAGCAGCCCACCCTGCTGGAAGAGCTCCCAGCCACCGATGATGAAGACCACCAGCAGCAGGTGCCCGGCGAACATGTTGCCGAAGAGTCGCAGCGCCAGCGTGAGCGGCCGGGTGATGAAGAACGTCATCATCTCCAGGGCCAGGATCGCCGGCCGGATCCAGGTCGGCAGGCCACTGGGCAACATGATCCCGAAGTAGCCGACCAGCCCGTGCTTTCGCACCCCGATCCAGTGGTAGACGATGTAGACCAGCAGGGTCAGACCGATCGGGAACCCGACCCGGCCCATCGTGGGCATCTGCACCGGCGGGATGACGCCCATCCAGTTGTTGAACAGGATCAGCACGAACAGGGCAAACAGGAAGGGCACGTACGGCAGGAAGTCACGGCTGCCGATCATGTCCCGAGCCACGCCGTTGCGCACGAAGTTGTAGACCGCCTCGGTGCCCGCCTGGCCCTTGCTGGGCACGACGGCCGCCCTGCGGGTGGTGGCGATGAGCCACCAGGACAGCAGCGCCACGGTGATCGCCATCACCACCATGGGGCGGGTGATCGCCAGCGTCATCTCCGAGCCGAACAGCTCCACGGTGCCGAACTTCACCAGCGGCTGCCAGAACAGCGAGGGGTCCGGGGGGAAGTGACTCTCCCCCTCGGCCATAGGCAGCAGCATCGCCGCGGTCGGGCTCACAGGTTCTCCTCAGTCGTGCTCGGACGGGTGTCTTGGGCAGGGCCACATCGCAGCAGCCGCAGAGGGCTCGCGCGGAACGTGACGCGGGATGTCATGACGTACCGTACCGGAGCCAGATGATGTACATGGACAGCGCCATCCCGGCGACCAGGCCGATGACGACGAAGAGCGTCAGGCCCAGCCAGTGGTCCAACAGGTAGCCCGCTCCACCGAACAGGAGCGGACCGGCCAGCAGGTAGGCGATGACATCGGTGGCGATGTTGGTCTGCGCGGCCTGCCCCGCAGTGTGCTCCTCGGGCTCACTCGATCGCTCCGGCTGCTCAGTCATGGGTGCACTCCCGACGTCGGCTCGGGTCATCATCGCACCTGCCCGGCGCTGGCGTCATCCCCCGGATCGGCGGCAGCGCCACCGAAAACCAGCTGGCGGGAGCCGGTGTAACCGGTGACGACCCCCACCTGGAAGGTCATCCCGGCGGCCAGGAAACCCAGGCACAGCGGGAGCATCTGCACCCACCCGAGGCGGGAGAGCAGATAGAGCACCACGAAACCGATCACGATCTGCAGCCCCAGGAGCGCGAACGCACCCGCCATCGACAGCGACGCCGGGCCGGCCACGATCCCGGTGATGCCGACCAGGCCAGCCAGGAAGATGCCGACACCCAGGGAGCCACCCACCAGCGCAGACAGACCGGTCTGCAGATCCCACAGCGCCCAGCCGACCACACCGGCCAGCACCGCGACGGTCAGACCCGGGATCAGCGCGAAGGAGACCATCCGGCGCCGCACGGACCCGGAAGCACGCCGGGGGCTGCGACTGGGTGGCATCGGCTTCCTCACTGCTGCGGCGGGGTCGGTGCGGGGATCGTCGGGAGGCAAACTCCCAGAAAAGGTGCTTGTGAAAACTATCACAAGCACCCGGCGGGCGGCCAGTCCATGCCCTGCTGAGCACCCGTGACGTTGCTCACGAGCGCGCGCTGGCGGTCAGGGCAGTGCCTTCTGTCGGCTGGGTTGCCAGGTCAGCACGGCAGCCACCACCACCAGGGTGATCAGGACGATCGCCGTGATCAGTGGCGGGAAGAAGGCGAAGGAGACCGCGCCGACCGCGAGCAGTGCCGACCACAGGTACATCAGCGCCACGGCCCGCCGGTGGCTGTGCCCGATCTTGAGCAACTGGTGGTGCAGGTGGTGGGCGTCGGGCTTCCACGGCAGGTCGCCGCGCCGCGTCCGCCGCACCACCGCCAGCAGCATGTCCAGGATCGGCAGCGCCATGATGGCCACCGGCAGGAACAGCGGCAGCAGCAGTGCTGTGGTGGCCGAGGTGGCCGCCACGCTGGAGTTCGGGTCCACGCTGCCGGTCATCGAGATGGTGGCGGCGGCCAGCAACAGCCCGAGCAGCAGCGACCCGGCATCGCCCATGAACAGGCGCGCCGGGTGGAAGTTGTGCGGCAGGAAGCCCAGGCAGCAGCCCATCAGCGCCGCGGTGA
>CAYVEH010000327.1:0-2477 GCA_964450585.1 uncultured Ornithinimicrobium sp. | reverse complement strand
CCAGGTCCGAGCGGGTCGGTGCTGCGGCACCGGCCCGCTCGATCGTCCAGTGGGCACAACCCAGGGCCCGCTGCACAGCAGGCCGTATGCCGTCCAGCCGGCCCGTGCGCAGCCGCTCCCGAGCCTGCGGGCTGCCCAGCAGACCGGCATCCAGCAGGCCGGAGAGCAGCCCGGCCATGAAGGAGTCCCCAGCACCAACCGTGTCCACCACCTGCGCGGGCGGTGCCGGGATGCTCGCCACCTCCTGCCGGGCCGGGAGCACCACCAGGGCTCCCTGCGGCCCGCGGGTGATCACCACGACTGACGGGCCCAGCCGGCCCCACAGTGAGGCGACCTCGGTGAGCGGAGTGTCGGCATACAACCAGGCGAGGTCCTCCTCGCTGGCCTTGACCACGTCGGTCCACCCGATGAGCTCCTCCACCCGGGAGCGCACGTCGTGCGGGGTGCCCATGATGGTGGGCCGCAGATTGGGGTCGTAGCTGATCGTCGCCCCGGCCCGGGAGGCCTGCACCAGTTGCAGCACCTGGGTCGCCCCCGGCTCCAGGGTGGCCGCGATCGACCCGGCGTGGAGGTGCCCGACGCCGGCGAGGTCCACGGCAGGTGGGTCCCAGGCCAGGTCGAAGTCGTAACGGGCGCCGCCGTCCGGGGCCAGGTAGGCCGTCGCGGTGGGGGTGCGCTCGGCGGTGATGCTGCCCGGCGCCAGGTGCACCCCACCAGCGGTCAGGTGCGCGGTGATCTGCTGCCCGTGGGCGTCGTCGGCGATGTGGGTCAGCAGGTCCGTGGGGTGGGCCAGCCGGGCCAGGCCCCGGGCGACGTTGGCTGGTGAGCCGCCCACGTGCTCGGCGCGTTGAGTGCTGCCGGCCTGGACCACGATGTCGATGAGCGCCTCACCGACCACCAGGGTCCGACCCTGCGGAGCGGGCACGGTCAGTCGTCGGTGTCGCGGCCGACCAGGTTGGCGACCTTGTGCAACCGGTGGTGGGCCTCGATCTCGCGGATGGTGCCGGACTTGGAGCGCATCACCAGCGAGTAGGTGATGGCGGACCCGGACCCGGCGAACCGGACCCCGCGCAGCAGCTCGCCGTTGGTGACGCCGGTGGCCACGAAGAAGCAGTTGTCGCCGGTCACCAGGTCGTCGGTGGCCAGCACGGCATCGAGGTCGTGACCGGCTTCGATCGCCTGCTGGCGCTCGGTGTCGTCCTTGGGCCACAACTTGCCCTGGATGACGCCGCCGATGGCCTTGACGGCACAGGCGGTGATGATGCCCTCCGGGGTGCCGCCGATGCCCAGCAGCATGTCGATGCCGGAGTTCTCCCGGGCCGCCGCGATCCCACCGGCGACGTCGCCGTCGGTGATGAACTTCAGCCGGGCCCCGGCCTCCCGCACCTCCTGGGCGACCTGCTCGTGGCGGGGACGGTCCAGCATCACCACGGTGACATCCTCCACGCCGCGCTTCTTGGCCTTGGCGACCCGGCGCACGTTCTCCTTGACCGGCAACCGGATGTCCACCACCTCGGCGGCCTCTGGACCGGTGACCAGCTTGTCCATGTAGAACACGGCGCTGGGGTCGTACATGGTGCCGCCCTCGGAGACGGCCATCACCGCGATGGCGTTGTCCATCCCCTTGGCGGTCAGCGTGGTGCCGTCGATCGGGTCGACCGCGACGTCCACCTGCGGCCCGGTGCCATCACCCACCTTCTCGCCGTTGAACAGCATCGGCGCCTCGTCCTTCTCCCCCTCCCCGATGACCACGACGCCGTCCATCGCGACCTTGGAGATGACCTTGCGCATCGCGGCGACCGCAGCCCCGTCCGCCCGGTTCTTGTCGCCCATGCCCACCCACCGGGCGGCCGCCAACGCCGCCGCCTCCGTCACCCGGACCAGCTCCAGGGCCAGGTTGCGGTCGGGGAGGACCGACTGGTGTGACGTGCTGCGGGCGTCCTCGGTGGCCATGGTGCTCCTCTGGTCTGGGCGTCGTTGCAGACCTGAGACTACCGTTCAGCAGAAAGTGCGACGATAGGGACGTGACAGGCACCACCGACCACCAGCTGACTCCCCCGGCGGGGCGTGAGTCCTCTCCGTCCGACGTTTCGGACGCAGCGGCCCAGGACGCACAGCCGGAGCCCAAGTCGGTGAAGCGGCTGCGCAGCTACTCGGTGACCAACATGGTCTACTCGGTGCTGGCGGTCTTCGCGCTGGCGTTCCTGTGGTGGGCGCTGATGCCGAACCCCGATGAGGTGCAGCGGCGGACGGTGCAGGTCGCTCCGGTGTCGGACTGGGCGGCTGAGCAGTCGGACCTGCCCGTGTGGACCCCACAGCAGGCGCTGGGAGAGGAGTGGAGCGCCAACTTCGCGCACTTCCAGCCCTTTGCCGGTGAGCCGACCTGGCAGGTCGGGGTGGTCACCCCTGACGTGGAGTACGTGGAGATCTCGCAGACCGCGCAGGCCAGCGACGAGTGGTTGGATGCGTTGCTGGAC
>CAYVEH010000326.1:0-2478 GCA_964450585.1 uncultured Ornithinimicrobium sp. | reverse complement strand
GGACGGCTGGGTGGTCTTCGTGACCGCGACCGCTGAGTACGCCCGCACCGGGTAGGTCCTCGGTACCCCGTCGTACCGGCCCGATCGGCCAGAGATCTGACCCACAGACATGGTCATCGCAACGGGTCCGGCCCGCTGACGGGTCACGGTCCCAACGGAGAGGAAACCTCCGCCAGCCACGCGGTGACCAGGTGCTGTGCCGTCAGCACCGGACGGGCAGCGAGCAAGTCCGGCTCTACATCGCCGTCGAGCAGGAGGCCGAGCAACTCCTCCTCGATCAGCCCGAGGTCCGGGAAGCTGGCTGGCCGGTGGTCAGCGGGCAGGTCGGCCCAGATACTCCGCAGCGCGGACATCCCCGGCAACAGCGCAGCCACTGAGTGGGTCAGGATGAGACTCAGGTCGCGAACGTCCTCTACCCCATGGGAGTCCTGCCCCGTGAACCGGGAGGGCACTCCCGCTGCCAGCAGGTGGCTCTCCACCACGGCCTGGGCGACTTTCGGCGGCTGTAGCAGGTGGACCGCATCGCCTCCACCGGCCGCGCAGGCGTGGGCGATCATCCGCTGCCACACTCCGAGTGTCAGGCACAGCGCCTGCTGCAACCGCGTCAACGCTGAGGTCAACCCCAGGCCCAGGAAGCTGGCCTGACTCACCGCCTGCCACCCCCCCTCCTGCGGGACGAAGAGTGGATTGCCGCTGGGCCCGGCCAGTCGCTGCTCCAGCTCGCGGCCGACATTCAGCAGCGCCGCAGTCACCTCCGTCAGCACCGGCTCAGAGTCTCGCAGCGAGACCGGTGCCTGCTGACCCGCTGCCGGGGTCGCGGCCACCATCGCGCGGTAGGCCTGCACGAACTGCGCCAGCTCCCCCAGGGCGGTCAGCACCGTGGCCGCGGCCATGCCGGTCGAGACATGCGTCCCGTTGATCAGGGTGATGAGGTCACCGGGCTCAGCAACCAGGTCTGTGGAGCGTGGCAGCAACTCTGTGGAGACGGCATACACCAACCAGGCCCCCTGCACCACGTCACCTGCCCCATAGGAATACCGCCAGTTCCCGCGGCAAGGGCGATCCTCGGCCATCGTGGCGGTCAGTAACTGGCGGTAGATCTGCGGGCGCACCCCGGAGCGTCCGTGGGACAGTTGCTCGATCTTGCAGGCCAACAGCACCTGGGCCAGGCGACCCGGCATGATGCTCGTTGGCCCCACCAGATGGGCCTGGAACAGGGACTCCTGCTGGTCATCCAAAGGCCGGTCGTCCTCATGGCCGAGCAAGGTGGTGAACCCGTACACCGGGTGGGGCGCCTGCGCCAGGCTCGCCTCGATCTGGGCACGCTGCTCCCTCAGACGCTCCTCTGCCGCCTCCCATTCGGCCACCGGCGGGTGCCCGACCAGGGTCCACAGCACACGATGCAGCCCGGAATTCATCGTCGTCTCCTCACCTCGGCGAACATCCACAGCGCCAGCGCGATCCCGATCGCAACTACCATCATGGTGTCGGCATTCGAGTGTCGGAGCCAGGCGAAGAAGCCCAGACCGGACCCGGCGCCGGGGGCCGAGTCCACCGAGCCGGAGTATGCCGTCCCGATCGTGGCGAGACCAAGATCGACCACGGCCAACACTCCCAGGAGGAACAGGATCGACTCCACCGCAACCTGGTACCGCCGGCTGAACCGCTCCACCCGGGTGTTCATCACCCGGTGCAGGTCCTCGATCCGGCGGCTGATCCGCTGGGTCGCCTCCTCATACCCCCACGACCGCAAGGCTCCGACGGCCACGTCGCGTCGGGCGCCCTGCACATTCAGCACCACGTCGTCATAGGCCAGGTGATGGTTGGCCAACCGCACCGACAAGGACTCCGCCTCGCCCTGCTCGGTGCGTAGCTCGCGACTCGTCACCTTCATGTCCTTGACAACGAACTTCTCGATCAGTCGATGCGACCGGCGAGAGAGTTCATCGATCTCGGCCCACACCGCTTGAGCATCCACCAAGCCGCGCACGATGTCCTGGCGCACCTGTGGGGCCAGGAGGTCCCAATTGCTGATCTCCCCATTGCCCCAGCCCAGCCGGACTCGGGACTCATCCCGCAACGACCAGCGAGTGCTCTGCTCGAACTCGACCTCTTCGATCTGCTCGGCCAACCAGTTCTCCGGCGAGGTCTTGCGACCTTCCAACAAGGCGAACCGCCCCACCCAGGGGACCTGACCGGTCTCGCTGTGCCCGGCGAACTCAGCTCGGGCACAACTGGTGAGATCTGCCTCCAGCTCGGCGATCGAGCCACCCCCGCGCGACCGCCAACGACCGCTGGCGCGTACCTCCATCGCGCCGATGGCCATCCCGGCGACGCGGCACAACGCGATCTGCTCAACGGCAAAATCCAGACCGGTACGCTCGCCGGTGTGGTGCCGCCCCGCCTCCATGTCCTCCCACTGCTGCACCAGGATCTGGGTGCGGTCCGAGCGTCGGGACTCAAAGACCGTCCCCGCGG
>CAYVEH010000325.1:0-2480 GCA_964450585.1 uncultured Ornithinimicrobium sp. | reverse complement strand
GTGTGCTCCAGGTGCTCCAGCAGGTGCTCGGTCACCTGGCCCCGCACGTTCCCCGCGTCCATGAACCCTTCCAGCGACACCTGCAGCAGCGGAGCGTGCAGCGGTTGCCGCTCGGTGTCAGCTTCCAGGCGGTACAGCGAACTCGGGTCGATCACGTCAGTCCTCCTCAGGTTCTTCGTGACGCACAACGTCGCAGGGAGCCTCACGATTCCCCGCCCTCCAGTATGCCGTGTGGCCCGGTGCGCGGTGGCGGCCCGGTGCGCGGTGGCGGCCCGATCCGCCGTGGTGCGGCGTCAGCCCGGGCCGGTCCGGCCGTCTGTGGTGGGTGATAGGAAAGAGCCATGACCTCGGAGCCGCAGTCGTCGCCGACCATTTTTCACGATCTCGACCAGTACGTCGCCATGCCGCGCGTCGGTGGGCTGGCGTTGAGCCCGGACGGGACGCGCCTGGTCACCACGGTCTCCACGATCACGAAGGCGGGCACCGGATATGCCACCGCGCTGTGGGGGCTGGACCCGCAGGGGCAGCAGCCGGCATACCGGATCACCCGCAGCGCCAAGGGTGAGGCCGGGGCGGCCTTCAGCAGCACCGGCTCGTTGTTCTTCACCTCGGCGCGCCCGCAGCCGGAGGGAGAGGAGGAGGCCGCCGAGCCCGCCCTGTGGGAGATCCCGGCCAGCGGTGGCGAGGCCCGGGTGGTGCTGACCCGCCCGGGCGGGGTCAGTGCGGTGCGGTGCGCCCGGGACGCCGACGTCACCGTGGTGGTGGCCGGGTTACTGCCCGGGGCCACCGACGAGGCCTCGCACGCGGCGATCCACAAGGCTCGGTCCGACGGCGGGGTGCAGGCGATCCTGCACGACAGCTACCCGGTCCGTTTCTGGGACGCGGACCTGGGGCCCAGCGCCTCACAACTGTTCGTCGCCGAGCCGCAGCAGGAGGACACCCCGAGCCGGCCGACCACGACCGACCACGTGCCGCCGTTGCGGCTGCGCTGGGTCAGCGAGGGTGTCGGGGCACGGATGCGTGATGGTGAGCCGGCGATCAGCCCGGACGGCCGGTTTGCCCTGGTCTCGCTCACCGTCCCGGAGGCCCGCGGTGATCAGCGCAGCCAGTTGGTGCGGATCGACCTGGCCAGCGGCCAGCGCGACGTGCTGGCCGACGAACCGGGCTATGACTTCGGCAGCCCGCTGATCAGCCCGGACAGCAGCCAGGCGGTGATCGTGGTCGGGCCCAAGAGTTCCCCGGAGCAGGCCCCTCGACCCACCCTGCACGTCGTGGACCTGGCCACCGGGCACCGGCGGGCGCTGGCTGCCGACTGGGACCGGTGGGGCCGACCGGCGGCCTGGTTGCCGGACAGCTCGGCGGTGCTGGTCACCGCCGATGACCAGGGGCGCTCCCCGGTCTTCCGGATCGATGTGAGCACCGGCGAGGTGCAGCAGGTGACGACCGACGACTCCGCCTACAGCGAGGTGGTGGTCGCTCCCGATGGTGCCCGCGCGTACGCGGTGCGCTCCAGTTACCTCTTCCCGCCGGAGGTGGTGGCGATCGACCTGGCCACCGGCGCGGTCGCGGTGCTGCCGGGCCCGGTGGAGCGCCCGGAGATCCCGGGCCGGCTGGAGGAGGTGCACACCACCGCCGCCGACGGGACCAGTCTGCGGGCGTGGTTGGCGCTGCCGGATAGCGAGCCGGGCCCCAGTGGCCACCCGATGCTGCTCTGGATCCACGGGGGCCCGCTGGGCTCGTGGAACGCCTGGACGTGGCGGTGGAACCCGTGGCTGCTGACCACTCAGGGGTATGCCGTGCTGCTGCCGGACCCGGCGTTGTCCACCGGGTACGGGCAGGACTTCATCCAGCGCGGGTGGGGCGCCTGGGGGCAGGCCCCTTATGAGGACCTGATGGCCATCACCGACGCGGTGGTGGCCCGCGACGATATCGACGAGCAGCGCACGGCCGCGATGGGCGGGTCCTTCGGTGGGTACATGGCCAACTGGGTGGCCGGGCACACCAACCGGTTCCGGGCGATCGTCACGCACGCCTCGCTCTGGGCGTTGGACCAGTTCGGCCCGACCACCGATGCCGCGTTCTTCTGGCAGCGGGAGATGACCCCGCAGATGAGTGCCAGCAACAGCCCGCACCTGTCTGTGGAGCAGATCGTCACCCCGATGCTGGTGATCCACGGCGACAAGGACTACCGGGTGCCGATCGGCGAGGGGCTGCGGCTCTGGTACGAGTTGCTCGCCCGCTCCGGCAGGCCGGCCGGTGAGGACGGGTCGACAGTGCACCGCTTCCTGTACTTCCCGAACGAGAACCACTGGATCCTCAGCCCGCAGCACGCCAAGATCTGGTACCAGGTGGTCTCCGCCTTCCTGGCCGAGCACGTGCTGGGCTCCGACGTCAAGCCGCTGCCCGTGGAGCTGGGCCGCACGGCCCCGACGCCCGAGCAACTGCAGGCCGCTTCCGAGTCGTAGCGGTTCCTCCCAATT
>CAYVEH010000324.1:0-2494 GCA_964450585.1 uncultured Ornithinimicrobium sp. | reverse complement strand
CCGTGCGCGGGGCGGTCGGGGAGGTGCCAGGGCTGGCGGTGGCCGGTGCCACCTACGACGGCGTCGGAGTGCCGGCCTGCATCGCCAGTGGTCGGGCTGCGGCGCAGGCCCTGCTCGACATGTAGCTGAAGCCAGCTTGGTCGTGCACCCTGCGAACTGGCATGGACCCGATGGGTCGCCGTCGGGGTGGCTTGCGAGAATGGACCCATGACCGATCACCCTCAGGCACCAGCCAGCGACCAGGCCCCGTCCGATGCTGCGGCGCAGGTGGACGCCGACCGCATCAACCGCGAGGTGCGCTATGCGATGTACTCCGTCTTCCGCACTGTCAGCCCGCTCGGCGCGGAGCGGGAGGCCCTGACGCAGGAGGTCGAGGAGCTGCTGGGCACCGTCGCCGCAGAGGGCACGGTCGTCCGGGGTCTCTATGACGTCTCCGGGCTGCGCGCCGACGCCGACTTCATGGTCTGGTGGCACGCGGAGACGGTGGAGGCGCTGCAGTCGGCCTATCAGCGGTTGCGCCGCACCCAGCTGGGGGCCCAGCTCGAGCCGGTGTGGAGCAATGTCGCGATCCACCGCCCGGCGGAGTTCAACCGCGCGCACATCCCGGCGTTCCTGTCCGGCGAGGAGCCCCTGGGCTACGCCTGCGTCTATCCGTTCGTGCGGTCCTACGACTGGTATGTGCTGCCTGATGAGGAGCGGAGCAAGATGTTGCGCGAGCACGGCATGGCAGCACGTGACTATGCCGACGTGCGGGCCAACACCCTGGCCAGCTTCGCCCTGGGTGACTACGAGTGGATCCTGGCCTTCGAGGCCGACGCGTTGCACCGCATCGTGGACCTGATGCGGGAACTGCGGGCCGTCGACGCTCGCCTGCACGTGCGCGAGGAGGTCCCGTTCTACACCGGGCCGCGCGTCGACGTGGCCACGCTCGTGGCCAGTCTGCCCTGAGGTGAGGGTCTAGAACGTGCCGCCGACGCTGCGGGACCCGGTGGGGGAGTCCGCACTGTCGGCGGAGGCCAGCGGCTGCAACGTCATGGCGATGGAGTTCATGCAGTACCGCTGGTCGGTCGGGGTGTCGTAGCCCTCGCCCTCGAAGACGTGGCCCAGGTGGGACCCGCAGCTGGCACAGCGCACCTCGGTGCGGGTCCGGCCCAGGGAGTTGTCCTCCAGGTACTCCACCCGGTCCTGGGCCAGCGGCGCGTAGAACGACGGCCACCCGCAGTGGCTCTCGAACTTGGTCTCGCTGCGGAACAGCTCGGCGCCGCAGGCGCGGCAGGAGTAGACGCCCTCGGTGGTGGTGTCGGTGTACTCCCCGACGAACGGGCGCTCGGTGGCCGCCTGGCGGAGCACCGCATACTCCTGCGGGGTGAGTTGCTCGCGCCACTCCTGCTCGGTCTTGCTGACGGGGTAGTCGGTGTTCTCGGTCATAGTGCTCTCCACCGTACGCCCGGTCCCGCGGTTCTCCGAGTCAGACCAGTCCGGTGTCACGCCGTGACGGTAGCGTGCCGGCTATGGCAAGCGCCCAGATGCTGACCGTGCCCGGCCCCGACGGCGACCGGGAGGTGCGGTTGAGTAGCCCCGACAAGGTCGTGTGGCCGGCCACCGACGCCGGGGAGGCGATCACCAAGGCCGACCTCGCGGCATACCTGATGGCGGTCGGTGAGCCGCTGCTGCGAGCGCTGGCGGACCGGCCGGTCACCCTGCAACGGGTGCGGGACGGTATCAATGGGGAGATCTTCTACTCCAAGAACCCGCCCAAGGGGGTGCCGGAGTGGGTGCGCACCACGATGGTGACCTACCCGTCGGGGCGGAGTCACCCGCAACTGGTGGTCGACGAGCTGGCCGCCGCCGTGTGGGCGGCGCAGATGGGCACGGTGACCTTCCACCCGTGGCCGGTGCGCAGCGGCGACAACGACCATCCCGACGAGATCCGCATCGACCTGGACCCGCAACCCGGCCTCGGGTTCTCCGACATCGTTGAGGCTGCCCGCGGGCTGCGCGAGGTGATGAGCGAGGTCGGACTGACCCCGTTCGTGAAGACCACCGGCAGCCGCGGGGTGCATGTCTTCGCCGCGATCGAGCCGCGCCTGGAGTTCCTGGAGGTGCGGCACGCCGTGATCGGGATCGCCCGCGAGCTGGAGCGTCGGATGCCGGACCTGGTCACCACGTCCTGGTGGAAGGAGGAGCGCGGTCAGCGAATCTTCGTCGACTTCAACCAGGCCACCCGGGACCGCACCCTGGCGGCCGCCTGGTCCCCGCGGGTGCTCCCCGGCGGCCCGGTGTCGGTGCCGATGACCTGGGACCAGCTCGGCGAGTTCGGGCCCGATGAGCTCACCGTGCGGACGGTGCCGGACTGGCTGGCCGAGCACGGTGACGCCTGGGAGCACCTGCACGATGCGGCGGGGACGGTCGACGGGGCCTACGCCTTGTGGGAGGCCGACCTGGAGCGGGGGCTGGGCGAGCTCAACTTTCCCCCCGACCACCCCAAGATGCC
>CAYVEH010000323.1:0-2494 GCA_964450585.1 uncultured Ornithinimicrobium sp. | reverse complement strand
CCGGTCCGACGTGGTGGGTTCGCTCGGCTGAGGCAGGCTCGTCGCCGTCGTCCGCCACCGCCGTCGTCGTCGCCATCGCCATCGGCAGCCCGCCATCGCCATCGCGGGAAGCGTACGTAACCTCCCCAAAAATGGGTGGGCCCGGGCGACCTCGACGGCCGCCACCGCCATCGGCGGCCCGGCTGACTGGGGCCGGGGTGAGCCCGGGGCGTCTCAGGACTGCTGCGGCTCGGCTGCTGTCGCGGACAGACCGAACTCCTCGGCATACCGCTGCTGCAGGCTCGTATAGTCCGCACCCCACCTGCGGTCGCTGACCTCACCGGTGCGCACGCTGTCGACCAGGCGGTCGAGGTAGAACTCCCACCCCGGCCCCACGTCGGTCACATCCTGCGCGGTCCCCGCCGCGCCCGTCAGCACCTGCGCGAAGGTCAACACCGTCCGACCGTGCTGGTGGTCCAGGCGGGCGTCGAGGGTCCACACCTGCCCCGGGTCATCGTGCACGTTGTGCACCCGCAGGTGGTGCGGTGCCGCACAGACCTCGATGACGTAGGTCTCGGTCGGCATGTCGTCCTCGAAGACCCAGGTCACCTCCACCCGCCCGGTCGCCGGGTCGCCGGCCCAGGTGCAGAACCACCGCTCCAGGCGGGCGGGCTCGGTCAGCGAGGCCCAGACGTCCTCGACGGGGGCGGTGAAGGTGCGGGTGAGGACGAGATGGGGTTGGCCATCGCGCACCTCGCGCCGTCCGGTGATCTGCCGTGGTGTCGTGCTCATGCGCTGCCTCCTGCGGTGGTGGGGGTGGCGGTCTCGGCCCGGGTGCCGGGTGTGGCCCGACGCTCCCGGGTCGTCTGGCGCTCCCGGGTGGTCCGACGGACCTCCAGGTCCAGGGCGTCGAGCTGGTGGGCGGTCACGGGCGGCTGCGACGGCAGCCGGTCGATCCAGCCGGCGACCGCCCGCAGCGGGTCGGGAACCAGCGCATAGTGCCGCTCCCGCCCCTGGTCCTCGACGCTGACCAGCCCGGCCTCGTGGAGCACCCGCAGGTGCCGACTGATCGCCGGCCGGGAGATGCCCCTCCCGGCCGTCAGGTCAACGACCCGCTGTGCGCCGCTGCGGGCCAGCTGCTCCAGCAGACTGCGGCGCACCGGGTCGGCAATCGCCGTGAAGACGTCCACGAAAGAAACGTAACACATTGGTTACCTATCGCATCAGGAGCGGTGCCGTGCCCTAGCCTCGATCCATGGCCTACCAGCGCGACGGCTCGACGCTGACCGTCTTCGGCGACCCAGCGGCCCTGGAGCGGATCCGACGCCTCAGCAGGGGGGCCGGGATTGCGTGTGCCGTCGTCGCGGGCTGGGCCGGCCTGTGGTTTGGCTTGATGACCTTCGCCGGCAGCCAGGTCCTGAACATCGAGGACCCCGAAGGCACCTTCACCATCATCGGCGCCGTCGGGCTGGGCATCGCCGTGCTCATCGGCGTCATCGCCGTCGTGCTACTCTCCCGCGCCCGCCGGCTGGCCAAGGCATCGGCGCCCGCCGTGCTCGAGCTGGGCCGGGAGGGGATCACGGCACCCGGTCACGACCTGGTGCCGTATCAGGAGATCACCGAGGTGATCCTGGACCGGGAGCAGCGACCGGTCCAGTGGGCACCGACCCTCGGTGGCACCGTCGGCAACGAGATCGGCAACCGCCTGGTGCAGCTGCCCGACCAGTTGCGCGCCCTGGAGGTGCACCGCCGCGACGGCGCACCGGTCCGGATCAACCTGGCCCTCCATGTCCCGGAAGAGGAGTTCACCGCCCTGACCGAGGACCTGTCGACGATCCTGCAGCAGATCGGGATCCCGGTCAGAGCAGCCGACGGCCCATCGCCCACGCCGTGAGCTCGTGCCGTGAGGACAGCTGCAACTTGCGCAGCACCGACGAGACGTGGGTCTCCACCGTCTTGACCGAGATGAACAGCTCCTTGGCCACCTCCTTGTACTGGTAGCCACGGGCGATCAGCCGCATCACCTCCCGTTCCCGGGCACTGAGCCGGTCCAGCTCCTCGTCGACCTCGGCGATCTCCCCAGCCGCGGCACCGAAGGCATCCAGCACGAACCCGGCGAGCCGGGGGCTGAAGACGGCATCACCGTCGGCGACACGCATGATGGCCCCGCCCAGCTCGGCCCCGGAGATCGTCTTGGTGACATAGCCGCGGGCACCGGCGCGGATCACCGCGATGACGTCCTCGGCCGCGTCGGAGACCGACAGGGCCAGGAAGCGCACCGGCCCGCCAGCTGGCGTGGTCACCCCGGCGCACCCGGTGATGACATCGCTGCCGCCCCGCCCGTTGCCGCCGGGTAGGTGCACGTCGAGCAGCACCACGTCCGGGCGCTGCTGCAGGATCACCGCGACGGCCGCGTCCACCGTGCCGGCCTCGCCGACGAAATCCAGGCGCCCGGCAGAGACCTCCGTCAGCTCCGCCCGGACCCCGGAGCGGAACATCCGGTGGTCGTCGACGA
>CAYVEH010000322.1:0-2532 GCA_964450585.1 uncultured Ornithinimicrobium sp. | reverse complement strand
GGCTCGTTCGTCTACGTGCCGCCGGGCGTGCACGTGGAGATCCCGCTGCAGGCCTACTTCCGGATCAACACCGAGAACATGGGCCAGTTCGAGCGGACGCTCATCATCGCCGACGAGGGCTCCTCGGTGCACTACGTCGAGGGATGCACTGCCCCGATCTACCAGACCGACAGCCTGCACAGCGCCGTGGTCGAGATCATCGTCAAGAAGAACGCCCGAGTGCGGTACACCACCATCCAGAACTGGTCCAACAACGTCTACAACCTGGTCACCAAGCGGGCGACCTGTGCCGAGGGCGCGACGATGGAGTGGATCGACGGCAACATCGGCTCCAAGGTCACCATGAAGTACCCGGCGGTCTTCCTGCTGGGCGAGCACGCCAAGGGCGAGACCCTGTCGGTGGCCTTCGCGGGGGAGGGTCAGCACCAGGACGCCGGGTCCAAGATGGTGCACGCCGCCCCGAACACCTCCTCGACCATTGTCTCCAAGTCAGTGGCCCGCGGTGGCGGCCGCACCTCCTACCGGGGTCTGGTGCAGGTGCTGGAGGGAGCCACGAACAGCCGGTCCAGCGTTGTCTGCGACGCCCTGCTGGTCGACCAGATCTCGCGGTCGGACACCTACCCGTACAACGACATCCGCGAGGACGACGTGCAGATGGCCCACGAGGCCACGGTCTCGAAGGTCTCGGAGAACCAGTTGTTCTACCTGATGTCCCGCGGCATGAGCGAGACCGAGGCCATGGCGATGATCGTCCGGGGCTTCGTCGAGCCGATCGCCCGCGAGCTGCCCATGGAGTACGCCCTTGAACTCAACCGCCTCATCGAGCTGCAGATGGAAGGAGCCGTCGGCTGATGACCCTGCTCACCGACAAGCCCACTGACCACGTTGACCCGCAGAGCACCGTGGGTCGCGTCCCGGATGAGTCCCGGGCTGCGCGAGTCACCTCGTTCGAGGTGAGCGACTTCCCGGTGCCCAACGGGCGCGAGGAGGAGTGGCGCTTCACCCCGGTCGACCGACTGGGTGGGGTCTTCGCCGACGAGGGCGACGACATCCGTGGAGATGACCACCCGGCGGACTACGACGTCTCGGGCGTCCTGGACGTCATGGGTGACTCCCTGGCCCCGGGCCAGGCACCACGGGGCACCGTCCTGGTTCCCGGCGACCGCGGTGCAGTCGTCGCCTCGGCGCACACCGCCGAGGCGCTGCACCTGAAGCTGGAGGCCGAGAAGGAGTATGCCGAGCCGCTGCGCATCAATGTGCACGGCAACGGCGCCGGTCGGCTCAGCAGCGCCCACTACGTCGTGGAGGCGGGCCACCACAGCAAGGCCCTCCTGATCCTGGATCACACCGGCTCGGCGGACCACCGGGGCAACCTGGAGGTCATCGTGGGCGAGGGTGCGAACCTGACCGTGGTCACCCTGCAGCGCTGGGAGGACGACGCGATCCACCTGGGCCAGCACGACGCCCAGGTCGGGCGGGACGCGACCTACAAGCACATCGCGGTGAGCCTCGGTGGCTCGATCGTGCGGGTCAACTCCAACGTCCGCTACGAGGGCCCGGGCGGCGACGCCACCCTGCTGGGTGTCTACTTCGCTGATGCCGGCCAGCACCTGGAGCACCGTTCCTTCGTGGACCACAACACCCCGCACACCAACTCCCTGGTCACCTACAAGGGGGCGCTGCAGGGCGACGGTGCGCACACCGTGTGGGTGGGCGACGTGCTCATCCGCAAGGAGGCCGAGGGGATCGACACCTACGAGCTGAACCGCAACCTGGTGCTGACCGACGGGGCGCGCGCCGACTCGGTGCCCAATCTGGAGATCGAGACCGGCGAGATCGCCGGCGCCGGACACGCCAGTTCCACCGGCCGGTTCGACGACGAGCAGTTGTTCTACCTGATGTCCCGCGGCGTCGACGAGACCAGCGCCCGGCGCCTGGTGGTGCGGGGCTTCTTCGCCGACATCATCGCCAAGATCGGTGTGCCGGAGGTCGTTGACACCCTGATGGCAGCCATCGAGGAGGAGCTGGCCACCGACATGGGAGCTGCTGCATGACCGAGCCCGTCACAGATCTGGATTTCGTCCGGGTCTGCACGCTGGCCGACCTGCCCGAGGTGGGGGCGGTCCAGGCCGACTTCGACGGGCGTCTGGTCGCCATCGCACGTGACTCCAGCGGCGAGGTGCACGCCTTCGACGACACGTGCACCCACGCCAACGTCTCCCTCTCCGAGGGGGACCTGGACGGCGACACCATCGAGTGCTGGCTGCACGGCTCGCGCTTCGATATGAACACCGGCGAGCCGACCGGCTTGCCGGCCACCAAGCCCATTGCCATACACACTGTGAAGATCGAGGGCGAGGACGTGCTCGTCGCCCTGTCCGACTGAGCCCTCGCGAGGAGATAACCAGATGACCACACTTGAGATTCGTGACCTGCATGTCACTGTGGAGACCGACACCGGCGAGAAGGAGATCCTGCGCGGGGTCGACCTGACCATCAACTCCGGTGAGACCCACGCCATCATGGGCCCCA
>CAYVEH010000321.1:0-2534 GCA_964450585.1 uncultured Ornithinimicrobium sp. | reverse complement strand
TGGACCCGGTATGCCGCGCGCGTCGGCAAGCGATCTGCCTTCACGGTGGCCTCGGGCCTCTTCGTGTCGGCCGCGCTGGCGCTGCTGGGCCTGCTGTGGGCCCCCGGGTGGTGGCTCTACCTCGCGGTCGCACTGGCCGGGGTGGGGTATGCCGGGATGCAGTTGTTCCCGCTGGCGATGCTGCCAGACGTCATCACCGCCGCCGGTCGGGAGCGCGGCGGCGCCATGAGCGGCCTGTGGACCGCCGGCGAGACCGCCGGGTTGGCGCTGGGGCCGGCGGTGGTGCTGCTCCTGCTCGGGGTCGGCGGCTTCCGGTCCAGCTCCGGCGATGTGGTGCTCGCCCAGCCCGAGGCGGCCCAGGTGCTGATCGTGCTGGCCTTCTCCCTGGTGCCGGCGGCACTGGTGGGGGCCAGCTTGCTGGTGCTGCGGCGTTACCGTGAGCCGATCGGAACGAAGGTGACTGGATGAGTGAGCACGACCTGTCCATCGAGGCAGACCCGGTCCTGGAGCGCCTCCTGGCATACCGCGCCCAGGACGCCCCGACCCATGGCGGCTCGGTGCTGTCCTATGTCTACGACAGCGGGCTGGCCGCGCTGGACGACCTGGCCGCGCGGGCGGCCGCCACGGCACTGCCGGTCAACGGGCTGGACCCGACCACGTTTCCGTCGGTGGCCCTGATGGAGGCCGACCTGGTGGCTTTCGGCCGCCAGATCCTGCACGGACCGGCGGCGGTCGGCTCCGTCACCTCCGGCGGCACCGAGAGCTGCCTGCTGGCGGTCAAGGCCGCCCGGGACCGGTGGCGCGCCCGCCACGGCAGGCAGCAGCCGACCCAGCGCCCCCGCATTGCGCTGCCGTCCACGGCGCATGCGGCCTTCCACAAGGCCGCGCACTACCTGGGGTTGGAGCTGGACATCGTGCCGGTTGACCCGGTCACCGGTGGGGTCGACGCGGACTGCCTGGTGCGGCGGTTCAGCCCACAGACCGCACTGGTGGTGGTCTCGGCGCCGAGCTACCCCCATGGTGTCCAGGACCCGGTGGGCCAGGTTGCTGAGATCGCGGCGGGCCACGGCATACCGTGTCACGTGGATGCCTGCATCGGCGGGCTGATCCTGCCGTTCTGGGCTGCCGCCGGCGGATCGGCGCCGCAACTGTGGGACTTCCTCCTCCCCGGCGTGAGCAGCATCTCCGCGGACCTGCACAAGTTCGGGTACGCCCCCAAGGGAGCCTCGCTGCTGCTCTTCCGGGATCGTGAGCTGGATCAGCACCGTTACTTCGCGCTCACCGACTGGCCGGGGTACCCGGTGGTCAACCCCACCGTCCTGGGATCACGGTCAGCGACCTCGCTGGCTGCGGCATGGGCGGTCACCACGGCCCTGGGTCAGGCGGGATACACCTCGCTGGCGCGGCAGATCGTCACCGCTACCCGGCAGGTGACCCGGTGCGTGACCGGCATCGAGGGGCTGCGCGTGTTCGGCACACCCACTGGTCCGTTGCTGGCTGTGGTCGCAGACGAAGGAGTCGACCCGTCCCGGCGCGTGCACCCACATCTGTGGGCCGCGGCGGTCGCGCGGCGCGGGTTCATCCTGCAGGGCCAACCCGAGCTGACCCAGGCCGACGGGTCCCGGGTGCCGCGCTCGACCCACCTGACGATGACTCCCGCCACGGCGAGTGTGCTGCCGGAGCTGACCTCCGCGCTGCACGGGGCCGCCGACGAGGTCCGGGGGCAAACCGTCCAGCTCCCCGCCGACACACCCGTGCCGGACCCCCAGGAGTGGGCCGCCGCGGCTCGGGCCAGTGGCGAACTGGACCTGACGACGGTGCTGGCGCTGATCGAGCAACTCCCTCGGGAGCAGACCGCCGGTCTGCTGTCCCAGTTCCTCGCCGCGTTTACCGCTCCGGCCCCGTCCGCTCCTGCAGCACCCGACGCCGGTCCTCCGGGTCGGGCCGGCGGGTCAGCAGACCCTTGCCCGCCAACTGGTCAACCAACCCGCTGACCGTCGGCGTCGAGGCACCACCCCCCTGCTCGATCGGCATACCCAGTTTTGATTAAGTTGGACCAACCATTCGGTCCTACTAGCGACTTCTTGACCGTGACGTCGCCGGCGCATCCCGCCATCGCTCCCCTTTCAGGAGACCCATGAGCAAGCTCACGCTGTTCAGCATCCGCAACCGCGCGCTCATCGCCCTGACCACCGTCTTCGCGATCGTGGCCGGGCTGAACGCGATGATCGGCCTGCCACGAGAGCTGTTCCCGTCGCTGCAGTTCCCCGTCCTGGCCGTGGTCACTCCGGTGGCTGATGCCAGCGCTGAGGTGGTCGAGGAGCAGGTCACCGAACGGATCGAGGTCGCGGCCCAGGGCCTGAGTGACGTGGTGGAGGTGCAGTCCCAGTCCAGTGAGGGTTTCTCCCTGGTGGCCATCGAGCTGGACTACGGCACCGACCTGGGGGCGACGCAGACCGAGCTGCAGCGCAGTGTGCTCAGCCTGCCGGACCTGCCGGAGGATGCCGACCCGCAGATCATCGCCGGCAGCGTCG
>CAYVEH010000320.1:0-2550 GCA_964450585.1 uncultured Ornithinimicrobium sp. | reverse complement strand
CGGCTGGTAGGTGTCCCAATAGGTCGCGCCGCGCACGTGCATCATCCAGGCCGCCCGCGGCCCGACATACCGCAGGTGCCAGGGCTCGTAGTCGTAGCCGGTGACCGGAGTGCCACCTTCGGGGTAACGGATGATGAAGCCGTACTCGTAGGCGTGCTGGGCCACCCAGCGTCCTTCTGGGGTGTCCCCGAAGCAGGCGTATCCGGTGCATGAGGGGCCCCCGAGGTCGACGGCCAACCCCAGCTGGTGCTCGCTGTGCCCGGGCCGGGCGGAGATGAGATCGGCCCGCTCCCGGCCGACCTGACGCACCCAGTAGTTGTAGGTGTAGCGCTGCTCGTCATAGGACCGGTAGGCGCTCTGCACCCACAGCCCCGGGTGTCCGGCGGCCGCGGCGTCGTCCACCAGCTCCTCCAGCATCACGGCGGCCTCGGTGCGCATCGTCTCCCCGGACCCGCGCCAGGAGGTCATGTCCCCCGGGACATAACGGGGTGGGTCGATGGCACGCTCCTTGGTGACCAGGTCCAGCAGCCGGTTGCTGGTGCGCTCCATCTGCGAGAACACCCCCATCCGGCCGGCGGTGCGCAACTGCTCGGAGCAGACCGCGGACTTACCGCCCAGCGCGACGACCTTCTCCGGCGGGTGGGTGCTCATCCGTCGCCAGACCGGCTCGCTGAGCACCCGGCAGTCCGGCGGGACCAGCACGATCGGCCCCCGGGTGAGCACGCCACCGACGACCGCGTCGGCCACCGACCGACCGTTGGCCAGGTAAGTGCGGCTACTGCCCTCAGGGAAGGCCCGTTGCGCGATCGCCACCGAGGTGGCATAGCGGTCCGGCCCCGCCACCCGGTCGGTATGCCGCCCCGCACCGGCCGTGGCCAGGGCCGCCTTGGTCACCACGGCCGATCCGCCGAGCGCGACCACCTGCTGCGGGTCCAGCGCCTCGATCGCTGCCTCAGTGGCGGCCGGCACCCGGTCCTTGCCGTTGGCCACCAGCAGGATCGGGCCGTCGGTCAGCACGCCGCCGGCGACCGCGTCGATGGACTCCTGCTGCTCGGCCAGGTAGACCGTCTCCGCGCCGTTCGGGAAGGCCCGGGCGGCGATGAGCGCCGCGGTCTCGAAGCGGTCCGCACCATTCAGCCGGGTGGCGGTGCTGCCCGGGGCGGCAGCGGCAGCGGCGGTCAGCGTCTGGGCACAGATCGAGCTGGTGCCGCCCAGGGCCACGACCTGCTGGGGTTGCAGCCGGGCCAACTCGGCGGTGATGACCTGGGGCAGCGGCCCGCACTGGGGCACCAGCAGCACCGGGCCGTCGGTCAGTGACCCGGCGGCGATGGCATCGGCGAAGACGTCACTGCGGGCCAGGTAGACGGTCGTGGCACTGGCGAAGGTACCGCTGGAGATGGCCACCGAGGTCTCATAGCGGTTGGCCCCACCGAGTCGGTCCAGCGGAAGGGTGAGCACCGGGTCCGCTGCCGGTGTGGCATCGCCTGGTTCCTCGCCCGGGGCCGGCGGGACGGCGGCGTCCACCGGCTGGTGGGCGCCGTGGTCCTCCGGCGGCACGGGGGCGTCGGCGAGAGCTGGCGCGGCGGCCAGACTCAGCGCCAGGGCGCCGGCGAGGACGGCGGCGCCGGCGCGGGACGGCATACGGAATCGACTCATCAGGCTCCCTGGGGGCATCGGTCGCTCAGACCTGGGATCGGTGGAAGTTCTGGAAGGAACGGCTCGCGGTGGGGCCGCGCTGCCCCTGGTAGTGCGAGCCCTTGGCGGAGGAGCCATAGGGGTGCTCGGCCGCGCTGGAGAGCTGGAAGAAGCAGAGCTGACCGATCTTCATCCCCGGGTGCAGCACGATCGGCAGGGTCGCCACGTTCGAGAGTTCAAGGGTGACGTGCCCGGTGAAGCCGGGATCGACGAAACCGGCTGTGGCGTGGGTCAGCAACCCGAGGCGCCCGAGGGAGGACTTGCCCTCCACGCGGGCCGCGACGTCATCGGGCAGACTCACCTCCTCCAGGGTGGAGCCGAGCACGAACTCCCCCGGGTGCAGCACGAAGGACTCACCGCTGTCGACCTCCACCAGGCGGGTCAGCTCCGGCTGGTCCTGGGCGGGGTCGATCACCGGGTACTTATGGTTGTCGAACAACCGGAAGTAACGGTCGAGGCGCACGTCGATGCTGGACGGCTGGACCATCGCGGGGTCCCACGGGTCGAGCCGGACGCGGCCGGCCTCGATCTGGGCCTGGATATCACGGTCGGAAAGCAGCACGCAGACAGGCTAACTGGCCGAGGCAGCCAGGACACCCCTGCCGTCGCCGAGGTGTCCGGGTGATCGCTGCTGGGAGACTAGGAGCATGGCAGCGACGTTGAGTCCGGCATGACCCCGGCCGACGTCCTGTTCCTCGCGGGGGCCGGGGTGCTGGCGGGGGTGGCCAACACGGTGGCCGGCGGCGGGACGTTCATCGCCTACCCGGCCCTGATCTTCCTCGGACTCCCGCCGATCAGTGCCAACGTCACCTCGGCGGTCGGGCTCGTCTCGGGCTATGCGGGAGGGGCGCTCTC
>CAYVEH010000319.1:0-2554 GCA_964450585.1 uncultured Ornithinimicrobium sp. | reverse complement strand
TCGGTGTCGTCCTCGATCGAGATGTAGTTCTGGTCGTAGATGACCGTGAGGTTGCCCAGTTCCTGGTGCCCGGCAAAGGAAGAGGCCTCCGAGGACACGCCCTCCATGATGTCGCCGTCGGAGGCGACCACCCAGATGTGATGGTCGAACGGGGAGGCGCCGGGCGCCGCGTCCGGGTCCAGCAGCCCGCGCTGCCGACGCTGCGCGGCGGCCATGCCCACGGCAGTGGCCAGCCCCGAACCCAGCGGCCCGGTGGTCAGTTCCACCCCGGGGGTGTGGTGCACCTCCGGGTGACCGGGGGTCCTGCTGCCCCAGGTCCGCAGCGCCTGCAGGTCGGCCAGCTCCAGGCCGTAGCCGGACAGGTAGAGCTGGATGTACTGAGTGAGGCTGGTGTGACCGGCCGAGAGCACGAACCGGTCGCGACCCAGCCAGTGCGGGTCACCGGGGTCGTGCCGCATCACCTGCTGATAGAGCAGGTAGGCCACCGGGGCCAGGCTCATCGCCGTGCCCGGGTGTCCGTTGCCCCGCTTCTGCACGGCGTCCGCCGCCAGCACGCGGGCCGTGTCGACCGCACGCACGTCCAGGTCGGTCCACCCCACCTGTGTCGCCACCGGAGGATTCAGGCTGGCGTCCCGGTTCGGGGTGTGCTGGGTGGTCTCGGTCACGAGTTGCTCCTCCGTGGGTCGGCGGGTGCTGCGGGCGGCGCCACGCATCACTCTCGACCTTAGTCCTGTCGCCACACCCACGCATGGCCCGGCCGGGCCGGCCGGGGGTGATGTGACAGGCGCCACGGTGGCGTGATCCGGTGGCAGTTCGGGGCGGAGCGGCCGGTAGCATGAGCAAGGGAAGCGGGCGCACCTGCAGATGTGCTCGGCATACACTGACGTGACAAGGACGACGTGACCACTCTCGATCGCTCGACGGGGACCACCCCTGCTGGCATCGACCGCGGCTGGCGACAGGTGGTGCGCGACTACATCGCATTGACCAAGCCCCGCATCATCGAGCTCCTGCTGGTCACCACCTTCCCGGTGATGTTCCTGGCGGAGGGTGGCATCCCCTCGCTGTGGTTGATGGTGGCCACCCTCGTGGGAGGGACGCTGGCAGCAGCCTCGGCCAACACCCTCAACTGTTATCTGGACCGGGACATCGATGCGCAGATGCACCGGACCGAGAACCGGCCGCTGGTCACCGGGGCGATCACCCCGCGGGCGGCGCTGGTGTTCGGGATTGTGCTGGGCGTGGTGGCCACCCTGTGGCTGGGACTGCTGGTGAACTGGCTGTCCGCCTGGCTCGGCCTGGGCGCGATCGTGCTCTACGTGGGCTTCTACACGATCCTGCTGAAGCGCCGCACCAGCCAGAATATCGTCTGGGGCGGGGTCGCCGGGTGTATGCCGGTCCTGATCGGCTGGTCGGCAGTGACTAACTCCCTGTCCTGGGAGGCCCTGGTGCTGTTCATGGTGATCTTCTTCTGGACCCCGCCGCACTACTGGCCGCTGTCGATGCGGTTCAAGGAGGACTACGCCGCGGCCGGGGTGCCGATGCTGCCGGTGATCGCCCACGACGTGGCCGTGGCCCGCCAGGTGGTCGGCTACTCGTGGCTGACGGTGATCACCTCGCTGATCCTCATCCCGTTGGCCCCGATGGGCTGGCTGTACACCGGAGCGGCACTGCTCTCCGGGGCGGTGCTGCTGGTGGAGGCGCACCGGCTGTTGGTGCGTGCCAAGGCCGGTGCAGTGGGCAACCGGCTCGGCGCGATGCGGCTGTTCCACTTCTCGATCAGCTATCTGACGCTGCTGTTCCTTGGCGTCGCGGTGGACCCCTTGCTCTTCCTCGCCCTCCCGTTCTGAGCGGGTGCCCGGCGGGGCCCCTACACCGACAGTTCGGAGGCGGCCGGCTCGGCGGCCTGGGACAGTGGCTCTCGCGTCCAGAGCGTGAGCAGTCCACCGGTCACCGCGATCGTCAGGGCGGCGGCCCCCATCATGTGCACCAGCACCAGCAGCTCGGGCAGGCCTGTGAGGTACTGGGTGTAGCCGACCACTCCCTGGGCCAGCGAGATCAGGAGCACTCCACCCCACCAGCCGCGTGACCGGACGGTACCGGACAGCAGGCTGGTCGCCACCAGCATGGCCACCACCAGACCGACGAAGAGCATGACGGCATCGGCGTGCAGCCAGGAGACCGTGCGCGGGTCGAAGCCGAAACGCGCCGGCTCGTCCGCGTCCCCGGAGTGCGGCCCGGAGCCGGTGACCACGGTGCCCAGCACCAGCACCACGGCCAGCACCCCGCCGGTCACCACGCCCAGCTGGCGCACGATCCGCGGCGCCATCGGACGCGGGGGCGAATCGGGTTCACCCTCCCGCAGCAGCAGCCAGGTGCTGAGCGTGACCAGCGCCATGGACACCAGGAAGTGGGCCATCACCGTGGTCGGGTGCAGCCCGGTGCGCACGGTGATCCCGCCCAGCACTCCCTGGCCCACGGTGATGCCGATGATGCCCAGAGCCAGCCCGAGCATCGGCCGCCGCTGCCGTGCCCACCGCCACACGGACCAGAC
>CAYVEH010000318.1:0-2559 GCA_964450585.1 uncultured Ornithinimicrobium sp. | reverse complement strand
GAGCTGCTGCTGGACCGCCTCCGCAAGACCAAGTCCAACCACGAGTTCCTGGTCCAGGTGCAGCAGACCTCCTCGGTCAAGCTGGACGACGAGGACTGATCGCCCCGGCGGCGGCCGCCGCCTGATCAGGTACGCCCAGTGGCCCGGTCCGCAGGCCGCAGACCGGGCCACTCGGCATACCAGAGCCACCATGGGAATGCCTGAGTCGGTGAGCCTGTTGTCTCATCGCGTCACTTTGTGACCAGGCTACCGATTCTGGCAGAATCACCCCTTGGCCCTCCGGTTCACGGTCCGCGACCGCGCACCGACCCGGGGAACTCGCCATCTGTGAGGAGACATCGTGAAGAAGAACATCCACCCCGAGTACCACGAGACCCGGGTGACCTGTAACTGCGGCGCGCAGTTCACCACGCGCAGCACCGCCCCCTCGGGCTCCATCCACGCCGAGGTCTGCTCGCAGTGCCACCCGTTCTACACGGGCAAGCAGAAGATCCTGGACACCGGTGGCCGGGTGGCCCGCTTCCAGGAGCGCTACGGCAAGAAGGCCGACAGCAAGTAGAGCTTCGGACGCCGGTCCCGCGACAGTCGTCGCGGGGCCGGCGTTGGCCTTTCTGGGGCCGGTTGGTGTGCGAAACCCCTATCGGATGGCGGGAGAGACGTGGCAGAGGTGGATGCCGGCGCGGTGGCGCCGTTGCTGGAGGAGTTCGCCAGCATCGAGGCGAAGTTGGCTGACCCGGCCACGCACAGCGACCAGAGTGCCCTGCGACGGCTGAACAAGCGGTATGCCGCCCTCTCGCCGACGATCGCGGCGTTCCGGGCCTGGCAGGAGGCCGACGGTGACGTCGAGGCCGCCCGTGAGCTGGCCGACGAGGACGAGTCCATCGCCCAGGAGCTCCCGGCGCTGCAGGAGCGGGCCGCGGCCACGGCCGAGCAGCTGCGCCGCCTGCTGGTGCCCCGGGACCCCGATGACGACCGGGACGTGATCCTGGAGATCAAGGCCGGCGAGGGTGGTGCGGAGTCCGCGCTGTTCGCCGGCGACCTGCTGCGGATGTACCTGCGCTATGCCGAGCACCGTTCCTGGAAGGCGCAGCTGCTGGATGCTACCGAGTCCGACCTGGGCGGCTACAAGGATGTCCGCGTCGCGATCCACGCCACCGGTACGCCGGCTCCGGGGGAGGCGCCCTGGGCCCGGCTGAAGTACGAGGGTGGCGTCCACCGGGTGCAGCGGGTGCCGGTCACCGAGAGTCAGGGGCGGATCCACACCTCGGCCGCCGGCGTGCTGGTGATGCCGGACCTGGACGACCCGGAGGAGGTCGAGCTCGACCCCAACGAGCTCAAGATCGACGTCTTCCGCTCCAGCGGCCCCGGCGGCCAGTCGGTGAACACCACCGATTCGGCGGTGCGGGTGACCCACCTGCCGACCGGGCTGGTGGTCTCCTGCCAGAACGAGAAGTCCCAGCTGCAGAACAAGGAGTCGGCGCTGCGGGTGCTGCGCGCCCGGCTGCACCAGCTGGCCGTGGAGGAGGCCGAGGCCCAGGCCTCCGCCGCGCGCCGGTCCCAGGTGCGCACCGTGGACCGCAGCGAGCGGATCCGCACCTACAACTTCCCCGAGAACCGGATCGCCGATCACCGGACCGGCTTCAAGTCCTACAACCTCGACCAGGTGCTCGACGGGGACCTGGACCCGGTCGTGCAGTCGGCGGTCGAGGCCGACGAGGCCGCGCGCCTGTCCTCCCTGGGCAGCGACCCGGGCAAGTGACCAATTTTTGGGGAGGTTTTGTACGCCGCCCGCGCATTTTTGGGGAGGTTTTGACCGCCTCCCGCGCCTTTTTGGGGAAGATCGGTCCATCGCGTGTGCCGTCTGGCACCGAGCGTCCGCAGAGGTGGTCGCCCTCACCCCTGCCCGGACACCGCGAGTTCAGCGATGCGCGCGGCACGTGAGGTCGTGGCGGCCGCTGCCCGTCAACTAGCGGACGCCGGGGTCGCGAGCCCACGGGTCGACGCCGAGGCACTGCTGGCCCACGTCCTGGGCCGGGACCGCTCTGATTTACGACGGGCCCTGCTCCTGGGTGAGGAGATCGAGCAGGCCGACCACACGGCATACCGTCTGCTGGTTGAGCAGCGCGCCGCGCGCGTGCCGCTGCAGCACCTGACCGGCATCGCGCACTTCCGGCACCTGGAGCTGCGCGTCGGTCCAGGGGTGTTCGTCCCCCGACCCGAGACCGAGGTGCTGGTCGACCTGGCGCTGCAGGCCCTGCCGGCGGCGGGCGAGGCACCGGTGGTGATCGATCTGTGCACCGGCAGCGGCGCGATCGCCCTGGCGCTCGCCCAGGAGTGGCCCGGTGCACAGGTGTCCGCCGTCGAACTGTCGGCCGAGGCACACGCCTGGGCGGCAGCCAACGTCGAGCAGACGGGCTTGGCGGTGGATCTGCGTTTGGGGGAGGCGACCACCACCTTCGACGAACTGCTGGGCCAGGCCGACCTGGTGCTCAGCAATCCGCCCTATATCCCTCCGGGTCAGGTGCCGGTCGACCCCGAGGTGCGCGACCACGACCCCGA
>CAYVEH010000317.1:0-2569 GCA_964450585.1 uncultured Ornithinimicrobium sp. | reverse complement strand
ACCGCAAGCGCAAGGAGAAGGCGCTGCGCAAGCTGGAGACGATGGAGGGCAACCTGACCCGACTGGGCGACTTGACCTCCGAGATCCGGCGTCAGCTCGGGCCGTTGGGTCGGCAGGCCGAGACCGCCCGGCGGGCGGCCACCATCCAGGCCGAGGTGCGTGACGCCCGGCTGCGCATCCTGGCCGATGACCTGGTGCAGCTGACCAGCACCCTGGAGCAAGAGTTGGCCGACGAGACCGCGATGGTCAACCGCCGTACTGCCGTGGAGCAGTCGCTGGCCGCCGCCCAGGCGACGGTGACCGAGCTGGAGGCCGAGGCCGCCGCGGCGGCACCGACACTGACTGCGGCCCAGGACCAGTGGTACACCCTGTCCTCGTTGGCCGAACGCACCTCAGCCACCGCCGACCTGGCCCGCGAGCGGGTGCGGCTGCTGGCCACCGAGAGCGAGGAGGAGGACTCGGCGGACAGCGGGCAGCGCCGGGACCCCGAGCAGTTGCGCGCCCAGGCGGCCGAGGTGCGTGAGCAGGAGCAGCAGCTCGAGCAGGAGATCGCCGGCATCGGGGAGGCGCTGCAGGCGGCCGAGCAGGCACGTCAGCAGGCCGAGACGGCCCACCACGAGGAGCAGCAGCGGTTGACCCGGCTGGCGCGTGCCGCCGCCGACCGGCGCGAAGGCCTCGCACGGCTCTCCGGGAAGGTCGCCGCTGCCCGCAGCCGGCTGGAGGCCGGTGAGGCCGAGGTCGGCCGGCTCCGGGCGGCCCTGGAGTCGATCACCGCACGAGCCACCAGCGCTGAGCAGGAGTTCGCCGCCCTCGAGGGACGCGTGCTCGACGTGGAGGAGGGCGAGGAGGGCCTGGATCAGGCCTACGAGAGCGCCGAAGCTGCCCGCCTCGCCGCGGCCCAACGGGTGGAGCAACTCACCGACGAGGTGCGCACCGCCGAGTCCGAGAAGGCCAGCCTGCTGGCCCGCTGCGAGGCACTGGAGCTCTCGCTGCGGCGCAAGGACGGGGCCGCGGCGCTGCTGCAGCGCGGTGACGGGCAGGGGATCCTGGGCACCGTCACCAGCCTGGTCACCGTCGCCAACGGCTACGAAGCCGCTGTCGCGGCCGCGCTGGGATGGGCCGGGGACGGCCTGGTCGTGGCATCCCTGCAGGACGCCCGGGCCGCCGTGACGACGCTGCGCCAGGAGGACCAGGGACGGGCGGCGTTGCTCGTCCCCGAGACCGCCGAGCCCTCCGACACCAGCAGGTGGCCGAGGCTGCCGGAGGATGCCGTCTGGGCCCGGGACGTGGTGACCATCACCGCGCAGGCCGCTCCCGCCGTGGAGACGCTGCTGGACCGGGTCGCGGTGGTCACCGACGGGGCGATGGCCGCCGAGGTGGTCGCTGCGCACCGGATCACCGCCGTCACCCGAGATGGTGATGTGTACGCCCCCGGCTGGGTCCGCGGCGGCAGCTCGGCAGCCCCGAGCCTGCTGGAGATCCAGGGCGCCCTGGACGAGGCCCAACAGGAGCTGGCCGCGGCCACCGCCCGCGGGGAGCAGGCCACCTTCGCGCTGACCGGGGTGCAGCAGGAGCTGGAGGAGCACAGCGCCGCCGCACACAGCGCGCTGGAGGCACTGCACGACTCGGACGCCAGGATGGCCGCGGTCGCCGAGAAATTGGGCCAGCTCGGCTCGGCGGTGCGGGCGGCCCGGGCCGAGGAGGAGCGGACGGCCACCTCGATCGCCGCCGCCGAGGAATCGGTGGACGCCGGCCGGGCGGAGCTGGCCGAGTTGGAGCGTCGCCTGGCTGACGCCGAGGCCAAGCCCGGCGAGGAGGAGCCCAGCACCCAGGAACGGGACCGGTTGGCCGCGGCTGCCGCCGCAGCACGCAGTACCGAGACCGAGATCCGCCTGCAGCTGCGCACCCAGGAGGAACGCGGCCGGGCCCTGCAGGGACGGGCCGAGTCGCTGGAGGCCGCGGCCCGCTCCGAGATCGCCGCCCGCCAGCGGGCGGCCGAGCGTCGTCAGCGGCGAGCACACGCCGCCCAGGTGGCGACCGCCGTGGCTGAGGGATCGGCATACCTGCTGACCCACGTGCACACTCTGGTGGCCGCAGCGGCCGGCCGTCGGGACCGGGCCCGGCAGCAGGCCAGTGAGCGGGAAACCAGGCTGGCCGAGGCGCGGGCGGCGGTCGGCACGCTCAGCGAGGAGTTGCGCGACCTGACCGACTCGGTCCACCGCGATGAGGTGGCCCGGGCCGAGCAGCGGTTGCGGATCGAGGCGCTGCAGACCCGAGCCATCGAGGAGCTGGGCATCGAGCCGGAGGCCCTGGTCGAGGAGTTCGGCCCGCACCAGCTGATCCCGCACATCCCCGGCCCCGATGAGTCCGCCGACGACCCGGACCTGCCCGAGCCCGGCCCCTTCGTGCGAGAGGAGCAGAACAAGCGCCTGCGCAAGGCGGAGCGCAAACTCTCTGCGCTGGGGAAGGTCAACCCGTTGGCCCTGGAGGAGTTCGCAGCGCTGGAGGAACGGCACAAGTTCCTCACCGAGCAGGTGGAGGACCTGCGCCGGTCCAAGGAGGACCTGCT
>CAYVEH010000316.1:0-2580 GCA_964450585.1 uncultured Ornithinimicrobium sp. | reverse complement strand
GGCGACATCCGGTCCACATAGTCGGAGATCTTCATCGACAGGGTGCGCACCGGCCACGGGGTCTCGGCAGTCGTCTCCCGTGCCGTAGCGGGTAGCGAGCGGGGAGCAGGCGACTGACTCACACCGGACACGATAGGCCGCACCCCCGCCCAGCGAACGGGACGCGCGGCCCACCGTCGGGGAACTTCACAACGCGCTGAGCTCCCGGGTCAGGTCATCCAGGCCCAGGGCACCCAGGGACAGGGCCGCCATGTGCCAGGCCTTGAGGTCAAACTCCTCACCCCGGGCCTCGTGCGCCCGCTGGGCCGCCTCCCGGCCGGCGAGCCAGGCGCGCTCGCCGAGCTTGTAACTGATCGCCTGACCCGGCCAGCCGAGGTAGCGGATGATCTCGGAGTCGATGAAGTCCTGCGGCCGGCCGGAGTGGGCGGCGAAGAACTGGTTGGCCAGCTCCGGCGTCCAGGTCTGCCCCGGGGCGATCGGGGAGTCCTGCGGGATGGTCAGCTGCAGGTGCATGCCCAGGTCGATGACCACCCGGATGGCGCGCATGATCTGGCAGTCCAGGTACCCCATCCGGGCCTCGGTGTCCAGGTAGCCGAGCTCGTCCATGAGCCGCTCGGCATACAGGGCCCACCCCTCGGTCGCGCCGCTGGAGGACCCGAGGCTGGTCTGGTAGATCGACAGCTGCGGGGCGACGTACACCCACTGGGCCAGCTGCAGGTGATGACCCGGGACGCCTTCGTGGTACCAGGTGCTGACCAGGTCATACATCGGGAACGAGGTGCGCCCCATGGTGGGCAGCCAGGTGCGGCCGGGTCGGGAGAAGTCGATGGAGGGTCGGCTGTAGTAGGGCGCTGCCGCGCTGCCCGCGGGGGCGATCATCGCCTCCACCGTCTTGATCGGTTCGGCGATATCGAAGTGCGTGCCGTCCAGGTCCTTGATCGCCTGGTCCATCATCTGCTGCAGCCTCTCGCGGACCTGCTCCACGCCGTGGATGACAGTGCCGTGCTCGTCCAGGTGCCGCATCGCCTCCACCGGGGTGGCGCCGGGCAGGATCTCCTCGGCGAGCTGCACCATCTCGGCGTGGATGCGCTGGTACTCCGCCCACCCCCAGCGGTAGGCCTCCTCCAGGTCAAGGTCGGCACCCATCCACCGTCGGGCGTTCAGCCGGTACCGCTCGGCACCCACGGCATCCGGGGTGCCGTGGGTGGCCGGCAGATAGGTCTGCTGCAGGTAGTCCCGCAGCTCGACCGTCCCGGCCGTGGCGGTGTCCGCAGCGGCGTTGAGCTCCCCTCGCAGTGCCTCCGGCCCCTTGGCGACGAAACCGTGCCACCACTTGGTGTCGACCCACTCGGTGAGTTGCTCGATGTTGGTGCGCACCTGCCGTGGTGCGGCCAGCAGGCCCCGTTCGGTGCCCTCCTGCAGGGTCTGCGTCCAGGACCGGTAGGCCTCCGGGACCCGCGCCATCCGGCGTGCGATGACGGCCCAGTCCTGCTCCGTGGCCGAGGGCATCATCGAGAAGATCTGGCGAATGGCCTGCGGCGGGCCGAAAATGTTGCGGACCTCGCGCAGGTGCTCACCGGCCCGGTACGCCTCCAGCTGGACCCCCAACCGATCACGCAGCAACGTGGCACAGCGGCGCTCCAGATCGTCCCAACCGTCGGGACCGGTTGCCTGCTCCAGGTCATCGAGGGTGGCCAGCACGGCGGAGGCCAGCTCCGCCTTGGCCCGGTGGCCGGCCGGAGAGAGGTCGGGGAGCCGGTCGTCGTGCGGGTTGAGGCCCAGACTGGTCGCCACGGACGGATCCAGGTCGGCCAGGTCCTGCACGAAACGGTCAGCGAGCTCGCGGGGCGTGGTGTCATTCGGCATACTGACCATCTTCGCTCACCACGGTCGTTGCGGTCACGTCGCCTACCATGGAGGCGTGACTGCCCCAACCACTGACCAGGTGTCCAAGCGCGTCCTGCTGGCCGCGCCCCGCGGCTACTGCGCCGGTGTCGACCGGGCCGTCGTGACGGTCGAGAAGGCGCTCGACCTCTACGGTCCGCCGATCTATGTCCGCAAGCAGATCGTGCACAACTTGCACGTGGTGCGCACCCTCGAGAAGCGGGGTGCCATCTTCGTGGACGAGACCGACCAGGTGCCGCAGGGCGCCACGGTGATCTTCTCCGCCCACGGGGTCTCCCCGGCGGTGCACCGGGAGGCCGAGGCGCGGCAACTGAAGACGATCGATGCTACGTGCCCGTTGGTGACCAAGGTGCACCGCGAGGCCGTCCGGTTCGCCAAGGATGACTACGACATCCTGCTGATCGGGCACGAGGGCCACGAGGAGGTGGAGGGGACCGCCGGAGAGGCCCCGGAGCACATCGTCCTGGTGCAGGGGCCGCACGAGGTCGACACCGTGGAGGTGCGCGACCCGGACAAGGTCGTCTGGCTGTCTCAGACCACGCTGTCCGTGGACGAGACCCTGGAGACCGTCCGGCTGCTGCGGGAGCGGTTCCCCAAACTGCAGGACCCGCCCAGTGACGACATCTGCTACGCCACCCAGAACCGTCAGGTGGCGGTGAAGCAGATGGCGGCCGA
>CAYVEH010000315.1:0-2640 GCA_964450585.1 uncultured Ornithinimicrobium sp. | reverse complement strand
CCGATCTTCTCACCACGGAGGGCGCGGGTGATGCTGTCCTCGCCACCCATGCCGAAGACCAGCATGTCCAGCCCGTTGTCCATGCACAGGCTGAAGGCGGCTGCATCGACCACCTTCAGGTTGCTGGCCAGTGCCTCGCCGTAGGTCAGCGACTCCAGTTTGACCGCCTCGGGGTCGGTGCGCGGGTCGGCGGTGTAGACCCCGTCCACGCCGTGTTTGCTCATCAGCACCACATCGCAGTGGATCTCCAGGGCACGCTGCGCGGAGACGGTGTCAGTCGAGAAGTAGGGCATGCCGGCCCCGGCGCCGAAGATCACCACCCGGCCCTTCTCCATGTGCCGGATCGCGCGGCGCGGAATGTACGGCTCGGCCACCTGCCCCATGGTGATGGCGGTCTGCACCCGCGTGGGAATGCCCTCCTTCTCCAGGAAGTCCTGCAGCGCCAGGCAGTTCATCACGGTGCCCAGCATCCCCATGTAGTCGGCCCGGGCGCGGTCCATCCCGCGCTGCTGCAGCTCTGCCCCGCGGAAGAAGTTGCCGCCACCCATCACCACGGCGATCTGCACGCCCTCCCGGGCGGCACGGCCGATCTGGTGGGCGATCCCCTTGACGACGTCCGGGTCGAGCCCGACGCTGCCTCCACCGAAGGCTTCCCCGGAGAGTTTCAGCAGCACGCGACGGCCGCGTTCGCCGCCCTCTGGCGCCTCGTCCGAGCGTGGCTCGGGGGCCGTTGTGGAGAACGCTTCGCGGGGGGTGGTCAGGCTGTCGGACACGAAGCCTCCTGGTTTCCTACGGCGATCTGCGGTCGCTCGATCCTGCCATATCCGGGTGGCCAACCCCACCGGGGACCGTCCTGGCCCGCTCAGACCGCCAGGCGCCAGGCCAACGATCCGAACAGCACGCCCAGCCCGTTGGTCGCCCAGTGCATGCCGATGCTGGCCAGCACACTGCCGCTGCGGCGCCGCAGCTCGCCGGCCACCAGCCCGCCGGCGGCGGTGAACAGCACGGTGCCGGCGATCAGGGCGAACTGGGTGAGGCCCCCGAGCCCGTGGACCACCCCGGCCAGGGCCGCGTTGCCCGCGGCTGCGGCCGAGGCCGGCAGCACGTGCCACAGCCCGAAGAGCAGCGAGGAGCCGAGCAGCACCTGCCAGACCCGGGCATGCCGGGCCAGCATGCCCCACAGCACGGAGCGGAAGGCGACCTCCTCCAGCAGGACCGTGCCCAGCGGGATCATCACGAACGCGCTGAACAGCACGCCGGCCGTCGGCAGGTGATAGCGCACGTCCAGGAAGGCCGAGCGGGTGCTGGGCAGCAGGACCCCGAGCAGATAGATCAGGGCGACGACGGTGATGACCAGACCACCCCAACGCAGACCGGCGGCGTGTGTGCGCCGCGCCAGCCCCAACTGGTGCCAGTCCAGCCCGGAGGCGCGGGCAAAGAGGATCAGGGCCACGGCGGCGCTGGGGCCCAGCCACAGCGAGTTCCAGCCGAGCAGGTGGTTGGCCAGGTTGACCCCGACCAACCCCAGGACCACCGTGATGGTGGCAGCCGGAGCGAATCGCGGCGTGACGGCGGGCTGTCCGGTCGCGGCAGTCATTGCCCCCGACTGTACCGGGGGTTGCTGGGTGGGCGCACCGGTACACCGCGGGGCCGGGCTCCCCCGAAGGAGAGCCCGGCCCCACGGCATACCGGTCATGGAATCCGGACTCAGACGCCGACCTTGAAGCGGGCGAAGGAGGTCACCTGGGCGCCGCCCTCGGTGGCGACCTGGGCCACTGTCTTCTTGGGGTCCTTGGCGAACGCCTGGTCCAGCAGCACGTTCTCCTTGAAGTAGCCGTTGACCCGTCCTTCGACGATCTTGGGAAGCGCCTGCTCGGGCTTGCCCTCCTCGCGGGCGGTCTCCTCGGCGATCCGGCGCTCGTTGGCGACGGTCTCCTCGTCGACCTCCTCCCGGGTGAGCACCGTGGGGCTCAGCGCCGCAATGTGCATCGCGATGTCGCGGGCCGTCTGCTCCTCACCCCCGGTGGTGGCCACCAGCACGCCGATCTGGGCGGGCAGGTCAGGGCTGGTCTTGTGCAGGTAGGACACGACCCGCTCGCCCTCGATGCGGGCCACCCGCCGGATCTCGATCTTCTCGCCGATGGTCGCGTTGGCCTCGTCCAGCACGGCCTGGACGGTCTGGCCGTCCAGCTCGCTGTTGACCAGGCTCTCGGCGTCGGTCGCGCCGCTGGCGACGGCCTGGGCCAGCACCTTGTCGGCCAGCGCGCCGAACGTCTCGCCCTTGGCGACGAAGTCGGTCTCGCAGTTGATCTCGACCAGGGTGCCGACGGTGCCGTCGACGTGGGCGGCCACCAGGCCGTTGGAGGCCGAGCGGCCCTCCCGCTTGGTGACCCCCTTCAGCCCCTTGACGCGCAGGATCTCGGTCGCCTTGGTGGTGTCGCCCTCGGCCTCGTCCAGGGCCTTCTTGACGTCCATCATGCCGGCGCCCGTCGCCTCGCGCAGGGCCTTGATGTCAGCGGCGGTGTAATTCGCCATGGATCGGGTTCGCTCCTTCGTCCGGGAACTTCAGTGGATGGGGGTGTGCTCGAGGGCTCAGGACCGCTCGACCGGCGCGGCCTCATCGGCGGCCGGGGTGGCGGT
>CAYVEH010000314.1:0-2654 GCA_964450585.1 uncultured Ornithinimicrobium sp. | reverse complement strand
CAGGCTGCGCTGGACCGGGATCTGGAGATCCACCGACTCACCCGGCAGGTGCGGCTGCTGGAACGTTTCGGGCTCGACCTGTGTCTGGGTCGGATGATCGTCGCCGGCGAGTCCGCCCCGGTGTACCTGGGCCGCACCGGGCTGACCGCGGCCGACGGGACGCAGCTCCTGGTGGACTGGCGGGCCCCGGCAGCCGAACCCTTCTTCGCCGCCACCCATGCTGACCCGATGGGCCTGGCCAGTCGCCGCCGCTACCGCTGGAACGGGCAGGGGCAGGTGGTGGACTACTGGGACGAGGTGTTTGCCGCCGACCAGCTCCCAGGACACGCGGCGCTGGATGACCAGTCGGCCTTCATCGCCACCCTGGGCAGCACGCGCTCGCCCCGGATGCGTGATGTGCTCAGCACGATCCAGGCCGATCAGGACGCGATCATCCGGGCTGGTTCCCGGGGCACCCTGGTCGTTGAGGGTGGCCCCGGCACCGGCAAGACGGTGGTAGCCCTGCACCGCACGGCATACCTGCTGTATGCCGATCCGCGCCTGGGTCATCGCCGCGGCGGGGTGCTCTTCGTGGGCCCGCACCAGCCGTACCTGGACTACGTCAGCGACGTGCTCCCCAGTCTGGGTGAGGAGGGGGTGCAGGCGGTGACGTTGGCAGATCTGCTGCCGGAGGGGGCGACGGCCGGTGCCGAGGTGGACCCGGGGGTGCAACAGCTGAAGTCCTCCGGGGCCATGGTGGCGGCCATCGAGTCGGCGGTTCGGTTCTATGAGGAGGCCCCCACCGAGCCCCTGGAGCTGGACGTCGACGGCATCCCCCTGACCCTGTCACCACAGGACTGGGCCGAGGCCTTCGCGTCCCCGGAGCCGGGGACCTCCCACAACGAGGGCCGGGAGCAGGTGTGGGAGGCGCTGGTGCAGATCCTGCGGGACCAGGTCGCGCTGGAGCAGGACGATGAGGACCTCTCCGAGGCCGGTCTGCGCGCAGCGCTGAACCGCACCGACGAACTGCTCGCTGCCCTCCACCGTGCCTGGCCCGTGCTGGAGCCGGAGGACATTGTTGCTGATCTGTGGTCGGTGCCCGCCTACCTGCGGTTGGTGGCGCCGTGGTTGACGCCGGCGCAGGTCACCCAGCTGCAGCGGGCTGAGGCCCGGGCCTGGACTCAGGCAGACCTGCCGCTGCTGGACGCGGCCCGTCGCCGGGTCGGAGACCCCGACGCGGGTCGTCTGCGACGCCAGCAGCAAGCTGCCGAGGCCGAGCAGCGCGAAGCCATGGGCCAGGTCATCGACCGGATGATCGAGGCCGACGACGGCGAGGGGTTGGCGCAGCAGCTGCGGCACGCTGATCTGCGGGACGCGCTAGTGGACGAGCAGGCGCTCCCCCAGCCTGCCCGTGACCCGCTGGCCGGCCCGTTTGCCCACATCGTCGTCGATGAGGCTCAGGAACTCAGTGACGCCCAGTGGCACATGCTGCGCAGCCGGTGCCCCTCGGGCAGCCTGACCGTCGTCGGGGACCGTGCGCAGGCCCGTCATGGCTTCACCGAGTCCTGGCAGGACCGACTCAGGCGCGTCGGTCTGCCGGAGGTGACTGTGGCCAGGCTCTCCCTCAACTACCGGACACCGGCGGAGGTGATGCGCCAGGCCGAGCCGGTCATCCGGGCCGCCATTCCGGATGCCAACGTGCCGAGGTCGGTGCGTGAGGCCGGCCTCCCGGTCCGCCAGGGGTCAGTGCGGCAGCTGGCGGCCATCCTGCAGGAGTGGCTGGTGACGCACCGGGAGGGCACGGCCTGCGTGATCAGCCGGCAACCGCTCTCGGTGCCCAGCCGGGTCCGTTGGCTGACGCCGCTGCTGGCCAAGGGTCTGGAGTTCGACCTGGTGGTGGTCATCGACCCGGCAGAGTTCGGCTCGGGGATCAGTGGTGCGGTGGACCGCTACGTCGCGATGACCCGGGCGACCCAGCAGTTGGTCATCCTGACCAGTGGCTCAGCGGCGTCGTAGCAGGTGGGCTCCGCTCGAGCAGGTGAGTCCCACCCCGCTGACGCCAAAGGCGGGCGTCACCCGAGATGCAGGCCTCGTCCCGGCTGTCAGACCACCATCTGAGATGGTGTCGGCAACCCCGTGATCAGGTTGACATCAGGAGGAGATCCCATGGTGACCAAACAACAGGCAGCAGAGACGATCCGCGAGGCTCGCTTCCGGGCCGAGGTGCCATGGAGCCAACTCGCCGAGGCGATCGGGCGGCCGACGGTGTGGACGGTTGCCGCGCTGCTGGGTGAGCACCCGATGAGCGCAGCGGACGCCGCCAAGGTCGGGGAGCTGTTGGACCTGGACGAGAGCGTGGTGCGGGCACTGCAGCTACCGCCGTACCGCGGCTCGGGGCGGCAGGAGATCCCGACCGACCCCACGATCTATCGGCTCTATGAGGCCGTGGACGTCTATGGCGCCGCCATCAAGGAGCTGATCCACGAGGAGTTCGGCGACGGCATCATGAGCGCCATCAACTTCAAGGTGGACGTGCAGCGTCGGCCCGACCCCAGCGGTGACCGGGTGGTCATCACCCTGGATGGCAAGTTCCTGGACTACAACTGGTGATCTGAGCCGGTGGCGGCGAGCTCCCGGCTGAACCGGCCTGTGCGGGTTGCAGAGCTCAGACCCAC
>CAYVEH010000313.1:0-2681 GCA_964450585.1 uncultured Ornithinimicrobium sp. | reverse complement strand
ATCCTGGTGCCCTTCCGGGACGTGTCGGCCACCGTGGACGCGGTGCTGCGGTTGCACCGGGACCCCGAGTGGGCGCAGCAGCTCGGGCGGGCCGGGCACCGCGCCGCCGCCGAAGGCTACGACTGGGAGACCGTCGCCCCGGTCTTCATCGAGGCCCTGGAGCGGTTCGCCGACTCCGCCCGCTGACCGTTCGGCCGGCAGAACGTCGGCTGCCGGCCGGTCGGCATACCGCCCGATGGTTCAGGGGCGGCCCAACCCCACGTAGGTCCACCCGGCCTGCCGGTAGGCGTCCCGGTCCAGCACGTTGCGACCGTCGATCATCAGCCGATGAGCCACCCGCGAGCCGATCGTCTCGGGGTCCAGGGAACGGAACTCCTGCCACTCGGTGAGGTGGAGCACCGCCTCGGCGTCCTGGATCGCGTCCTCGGCGGAGTCGGCATAGTTCAGAGTCGGGAAGATGCTCGCCGCGTTCTGCATTGCCTTGGGGTCATACACGCTGACCTGGGCCCCCGCCAGGTGCAACTGCCCGGCGATGGAGAGCGCCGGGGAGTCCCGCACGTCATCGGAGTTGGGCTTGAACGCCGCCCCGAGCACGGCGACCCGCCGGCCCAGCAACGCCCCCAGGTGCTCCCGGACCAGGTTCACCACGTGCTCCCGGCGCCGCTGGTTGATGGCATCCATCTCGTGCAGGAAGGCCACCGACTGGCCGGCGCCCAGCTCGGCCGCCGAGGCGCTGAAGGCCCGGATGTCCTTGGGCAGACACCCACCACCGAAGCCGACCCCGGCATTGAGGAACTTGCGCCCGATCCGCTCATCGTGGCCGATTGCATCGGCCAGCGCGGTCACATCACCACCAGTGAGCTCACAGATCTCGGCCATCGCGTTGATGAAGGAGATCTTGGTGGCCAGGAAGGAGTTGGCCGCCACCTTGACCAGCTCGGCCGTCGGCAGATCGGTGACCACCACCGGGGTGTTGTCCTCGGCCAGGGTGCGGGCATAGACCTGCCGCAGGATGCCCTCGGCCTTGTCCCCGTTCACCCCGAACACCAACCGGTCGGGGTGCAGCGTGTCCTGGATCGCGAAACCCTCCCGCAGGAACTCGGGGTTCCACGCCAGCTCCACCGTCACGCTCTCCGGGGTGGCCAGCTCGATCCGCTCGGTCAACCGCTCCGCGGTGCCGACCGGGACGGTGGACTTGCCGACCACCAGCGACCCGTCCTTTAAGAACGGGATCATCGCGTCGACGGAGGCGTCCACGTAACTCATGTCGGCGGCCAGGCTGTTCTTGCGCTGCGGGGTGCCCACGCAGATGAAGTGCACGTCGGCGTCGCTGATCTCGGCGATGTCGGTGGTGAACCGCAGCCCCCGACCGACGTGCTTAGCCAGCAACGGCTCGAAGTCCGGCTCGAAGAACGGCATCGTGGCCTGGTTCAGCGTCTCCACTTTGGCCGCGTCCACATCGACCCCGACCACGTCGAAGCCGAGCTCTGCCATGCCTGCGGCGTGCACGGCCCCCAGATAGCCCGTTCCGATGACGGAGATGCGCATGATGTGGTCCCTTGGTCGTGGCGCGGAAGTCGTTCTGAGATTACCGGCCGAGGCACGCCCGGGACAGCGAATCATGTGTGTGATTGGCCACCTCCGGGCCCGCGACGTGACCGTTGGCGCAGCCGCTGGCAGGATCGGGTCATGACCGCTGCGTGCCTGCCCGAGCCAGCCCCGCGCGGGGCCCGACCGTGACCCCGCTCCTGCTGCGGGGCCGGGCCGGTCGCATCGACCCGATCTCGTATGCCGTCTCCGGCCCGACCTCGGCCTCCTCCGGTGAGTCCCCGGTCGGGCGCGACCTGGTCCTGGTGCACGGCTGGTGCTGCGACCGGAGCCTGATGGCCCCGCTGCAGGCACACCTGGAGCACAGCCACCGCGTGCTCACCCTGGACCTGCGCGGCCACGGGCAGAGCCGAGACCCCCAGGACGACGGGTCTACCGGCGCCGGCGGGTGGCGGGCCGACCAGGAGCTGGGAGCCCCGACCGGCACGGTGGCCACCAGCGTGGCCGAGTTCGCTGACGATGTGGTGGCCGTCTGCGCCGAGGCGCGGCTGCGCGACCCGGTGGTCATCGGGCACAGCCTGGGTGCGCTGATCGCGCTGGAGACGCTGCGGGCCGACAGCCGGCGGCAGGAGGTGACCCGGCCACCCTGGCAACCGGCCGGTGCGGTCCTGTTGGATCCGGCCCCGGTCGCCCGACAGAAGAGCAAGGCCGCCTGGGCCGACCGGGTCGGGCCGGTGTCCCGTGATCACACCGGCGACCTGCGTCGGGAGCTGGCCCGCTCCCTGGTGCTGCCCACCGACCAGGCCGACTACGGGCCGGTGACGGAGCTGATGGCGATCACCCACCCGCAGGTCGCCGCCGGCGGGGCCCAGGCGATGGCCACCTATGACGGGGCACATGCCCTGGAGCAGCTGGCGGCCCCGGCGTTGATCATCCAGGCGGCCAGCGCCGAGCGTGGCCTGGACCAACTGGTCCCCGACCGCAGGTGGCTCACCATGGGACGCACCGTCGGCGCCGGCCACTTCCACCAGCTGGAGGTGCCCGAGCAGTTGCTGGCGATGATCACCCGCTGGCTGCAGATCACCACGTTCGACCCCGCATGAGGCTCGTGGCGGGGGCGGCGGAGGCGTTGC
>CAYVEH010000312.1:1352-2705 GCA_964450585.1 uncultured Ornithinimicrobium sp. | reverse complement strand
CGCTCGAACCAGATGATGACCATCTTGCCGACCGACACCGGGATCTCGGTCGCCACGACGCAGGGCACCATCGCGGAGAAGAAGATGATCTGACTCACGCAGGTGACCGCGACCACGAACTTCGCGGCCATCGCGGACTCAGCGACCAACAGGGCCGGCAGGAACATCTCCGAGATGCCCAGCGCCGCGGCCTTGGCCACCAGGAGAGCATCCGGCAGTTGGAAGGCCCACGTGATCGGATAGAAGAGGTAGCCGAGGATGTCGAAGACAGGGGTGAACTCAGCCAGCACCAGGCCGAGCAGTCCGATGGACAGGATCGAGGGCAGGATGGCCATCGCCATCACCAGGCCGTCCTTGAGGTTGTCCCAGATATTGCGGAGCACGCCCGGCGCACCAGCCACCGTCTGACCAGCCTCCTGCCAGGCGTGCCGGATCCGACCCCCGGTGACACGCTCCTCCGGGTCCGGGGTGGCGCCCGGGTAGTACTCATCGGGGGTGGTGCGCAGCGGCGGCAACCACACCGTGATCGCCGTGACCAGGAAGGTGATGACCAGGGTGGACCAGAAGTACAGGTTCCAGTGGCCCATCAGGTCCAGCGTGTTGGCCACCACGACCATGAAGGTGGCCGACACCGTCGAGAACCCGGTGGCGATGATCGCCGCCTCCCGCCCGGTGTAACGACCTTCCTTGTAGACCCGGTTGGTAATCAGCAGCGCCAGGGAGTAGCTGCCGACGAACGAGGCGACGGCGTCGATCGCCGAGCGCCCGGGGGTCTTGAAGACCGGGCGCATGATTGGCTGCACCAGCACCCCGACGAACTCCATCAGGCCATAGCCGACCAGCAGTGCCAGGAAGACCGCACCGATCGGCACGAGCAGTCCCACCGGGATGACCAGGCTGTTGAGGAGGAAGGGGCCCATGTCCTCGGCAAAGAGCCAGTCCGGGCCGATCTCGAACACCAACAGGAAGCCCACGAGCATGCCCAGCACCTTGAGCGCCGAGAAGACCAGGCTGACGGTCGAGGAGCGCCAGGTGCCTGAGACGAACGGATAGGCCGCACCGGCCACCAGCACCACCAACGCGTAGTACGGCAAGGCATCCGGCACGGTGTCGCGGAACCAGGTGACCATGTGGTCCAACGGGATCGAACTCTCGCCCTTCACCGTGATCGGCACGAAGAACATGAACGCGCCGATCGCGCTGTAGACGAAAAACTTCCACATCTGGGGCCGCCCCACAGTCGGTGCCGGAGCGGTCACCGTCCCCTGATCCGTGCTCATCCCACGCCTCCTTGCGTATGCCGTGTCATCCGGTCTGATCATCCCTGCACCGGGTACATCGGTCCAGTGGTGC
>CAYVEH010000312.1:0-1252 GCA_964450585.1 uncultured Ornithinimicrobium sp. | reverse complement strand
CCCGTGGTGCCGGCGGTGGTCACCGGACCCGTGGTGAGCGGGTGCGGCTCGGCATACCCGGTCGTAGGTTGAGAGGTGACCCTCCGCGAGGCGGGGGGTGGTGACCAAGGAGGTGCCACATGAGTGAGAACTCGATCAAGGACGAGGAGATGTATGAGTCCCTCCGTGAGGAGGGCAACTCCAAGGAGAAGGCCGCACGCATCAGCAACGCGGCCGCGGCCGAAGGGCGTGATGAAGTCGGCAGCCGTGGGGGTGAGGCCGAGGACTACGAGGACCGCACCGTGGACGAGCTGCAGGACCGGGCCAAGGAGCTGGGCATCGAGGGTTACAGCGAGATGAAGAAGGACGAGTTGATCGACGCCCTGAGGAATCATTGACCGACTCGCCGGGAGACCGGCACAACAGGCAGGAACCTAACAGCCAGGAGACCGAGAAGGGGCGGCACGAGACCGACGAGGAGCGGTACGACCGCAACTGGGTGGAGTTGCTCCAGGAGATCCGGGTGACCCAGATGGGCACCCAGATCATGACGGGTTTCCTGCTGGCCGCAGCCTTCCAGGACCGGATGGCGGACCTGACACCGTTTCAGCGCACCGTCTATCTGGTCCTGGTGGTGCTGGGGGTGACGACGACCGCGCTGGGTCTGGCACCCGTCAGTCTGCACCGGACGCTGTTCCGTCGACGGATGAAGCGCGACGTCGTCGAGCTGGGGCACCGGATCCTGCGGGGGGTCATCGCCGGCGTCGTGCTCATGCTGGCGGGCACCGCGGTGCTGATCTTCGACCTGGTGCTCGGCACGGTGCCGGCGGTCGTGGTGGGCGCCGCAGTGCTCCTCGGCGCCAGCGTCTTCGTCGTGTTGACGCACCGCCTCGCGCGGCAGGACCGGCACCTCCAGCCGTGAGCGGAGCGATCCGTGAGCGGAGCGACCCCGGCATGACCACGAGGGGTCGACTCTGCCGTACACTGGGATCAGCAGCCCGATCCGTCTTGCCGCGGGACTGCCTGCAGTGCACCCGAGCATCAGTCTTGGCGATTCAGTGCCGCTGCGCCCACCATCTGCAACGAGGCAGCGAGCTGGCGCACGATGGGTGAGACACCAACCGTAGAAGACTCGGAGTCTCCCTGTGTCCCAGGACTTTGCGCGCCTCGGCGTGCCCGCCCCGCTGTGCGACCACCTCGCCGGTGAAGGCATCACCACCCCCACCCCGATCCAGGCGGCGACGCTGCCGGACAGTCTCGCCGGCCGGGACGT
>CAYVEH010000311.1:1157-2712 GCA_964450585.1 uncultured Ornithinimicrobium sp. | reverse complement strand
CCGGTGTCCCAGCCCAGCGTGGAGGTGAACAGGGTGAAGATCAGGAAGCGGTGCAGGTTCTCACCGATAGGAGCGCCGGGTTCGTAGGACAGGGACCCCTCCACACCGGAGACCTGCACTCCGGTGACGAACGGCCAGAACCACATGTTCATGAGCGCACCGAAGAGGTAGGCCGCGACCACCCCGTAAAGGGCCAGCATCCCGACCTCCCAGCGACCGGTCACCCGCCGCGGCAGCAGGCCGGCGAACAGCCCGATCCAGGCGGAGGTCAACATCTGGAACGGCAGCCAGGGTCCGACCCCGGCGGTCAGCAGCGCGGAGGCGAACATCGAGGTGCAGCCGAGCACGAACCCGAAGCCCGGCCCGAAGACCCGCCCGGCCAGCACCATCAGGAAGAAGACCACCTCAATGCCGGCGGTGCCCGCGCCCAGCGGCCTCAGGGCGGCGTTGACCGCGGAGAGCACGCCGAGCATGGCCAGCGCCTTGGAGTCCATGCCCCCTTCGCTGATCTCGGCGAGCACAATGAGCACCAGGGCCGGCAACACCGCCATGAAGACGAAGGGCGCATCGGTCGTGTGCTGCACCAGGGCCGGTTGGGCGGGCAGGAACAGGGGCCACAGGAACATCGCCAGGCCGACGAGGCTCACCAGGGTGATCGCCACCGCCGAGCGGGGTCCGATCCGCACCACAGCCGGCCTGCGGGGACGCAGTCGAGGGCTGTGGGTCGCCGGGGGTGCGGACAGCTCGGCCGTGCTCATCCCGCGTCTCCGGTGAGTATGCCGAGGCGCGCCTGGACCACCTGACTCACCGTCAGCCACGGCTGGCCGAGCACCTTGGCCACCTGCGGGGCGAACATCGGCGAGGCACCGATCACCTCGGCCGCCGGCCCGTCGGCCACGATCTCGCCCTCGGCCATCACCACGACTCGTTCGGCGACGGTCGCCACGAACTCCACGTCGTGGGTCGCGACCACGACCGCTTTGCCCTGCCCAGCCAGCTTGCTGATGATCCGGGCGAGCTCGTCCTTGGCGGGGTAGTCCAGGCCTCGGGTGGGTTCATCGAGGAGCACCACCTGCGGGGCCGCGACCACCTGGACGGCCAGCACCAGGCTGAGTCGTTGGCCCTCAGACAGGTCGCGGGGGTGCCGGTCGGCCTCGATGCCGGGAGCGATCCGCTCCAGCAGCCCCTGTGCCGTCCCGGCGGGTTGGCCGGACTCGTGGTCGGCGGCGGCACATTCGGCGGCGACCGTCTCCAGATACAGCAGGTCCGAGGCGGTCTGCGGGACCAGTCCGACCAGCTGGCGGGCGGTCCGGGCCGGCACGGTGCCCGGGTCCTGACCATGCACCGAGACGGTGCCGGAGTGCCGCGGTCCGGCACCCTGTAACGCCCAGAGCAGGGAGGACTTGCCCGAGCCGTTGCGCCCCATGAGTGCGGTCACTGTGCCGGCCTGCAGCGTCAGGTCGACCCCCCGCACGGCCAGCACGTCACCGTAGCGGACGACGACGGTGCGCGCCTCGAGCAGCGCCCCCGCCCGATCAACGACCCCCGCCCGATC
>CAYVEH010000311.1:0-1057 GCA_964450585.1 uncultured Ornithinimicrobium sp. | reverse complement strand
GCCCGGTCGGGATGGGGGGCGGAGGGCGGCGGGCTGACACGGAGGGTGTCGCGCAGCGGGCCGGCCAGGCGGCGGGCGTCCCGGACCGACAGCGGCACCGGCGACCACCCGGCGACGCGGGCCAGTTCCACCACCGGTGGTGCGACCGGGGAGTCCGCCAGCACCTGGGCCGGATCACCGGCGCGCACCAGGCCGTCACCGGGCAGCAGGACGACGCGATCGGCATACTGCACGACGCGCTCCATCCGGTGCTCGGCGACCACCGCGGTGATGCCCAGGTCGTGCACCAGCCGGGTGATCGCGGCCAGGACCTCCTCGGCGGCCGTCGGGTCCAGCGCGGAGGTCGGCTCGTCCAGCACCAGCACCCGGGGGCCCATGGTGAGCACCGAGCCGATCGCCACCCGTTGCTGCTGCCCACCAGAGAGCGTGCGCAGCGGACGGGCCCGTAGCTCGGCGATCCCCAACAGGTCCAGGGTCTCCTCGACCCGTTTGCGCATCACGTCCGCCGGGACGGCCAGTTGCTCCATCCCGTAGGCCAGCTCCTCCTCGACGCTGTCGGTGACGAACCCGGCCAGCGGGTCCTGGCCGACCATGCCGACCACGTGCGCGAGCTCCCGCGGGGGGTGGTCCCGGGTGTCCAGTCCGGCCACGCTCACCCGCCCCTGCAGGTGGCCGCCGGTGAAGTGGGGCACCAGGCCGTTGATCGCCCGCAGCAGCGTCGACTTACCGGCCCCGGTGCGTCCCACGACCAGGATCAGCTCCCCCTCGGGCAGGTCCAGGTCGACGTGCTGCAGCGCGGGCTGGTCGGCCCCGTCGTAGGTGATGGTGACGTCCTCGAAGCCGATCACGGGCGTGCCTCCACCAGCTCGGGGGTGGGCCGCGGGATGGCCGCACGGATCTCCTCGGCCGTCAGCGGGGTCGGCGGGGCCAGCACCGCCGGTAGGGCTCCGGCCAGGATGGCCAGCACCGCCGGCAGCTCGGCCTGCGGCCAGGACAGCGGGAACAGCGAGGGGTGCAGGTTGGTCGGGTCGACCGACAGCAGCACATAGAGCAGCAG
>CAYVEH010000310.1:0-2715 GCA_964450585.1 uncultured Ornithinimicrobium sp. | reverse complement strand
GGCGGGTACCGGCCGGGCCGTGGGCTGCGTCTACCGGCGGTGCTCTTCAGCCAGGCCGAGGCGCTGGCGCTGGTGATGGCCGTGCTCGACGGTCACCACGCCGCCGCCGATCCCGCCGACCCGGTCGGGGCAGCCCTGGGCAAGATCCTGCGGGCCATGCCGGTGCGGATCGCCGCCCAGGCCGAGTCCGTGCGGCAGACCGCTGCCGCCGCGCCGGACCGGGGCGCGGCCCGCCCGGACCCGGAGACCACCGCTACCTTGGTGCACGCCTGCGCGGAGGGCCGACAGGTCCAGCTCGCCTACCGCTCCGAGTCTGGCAACGCCTGGACCACGCAGGTGCAACCGTGGGCGGTGATCGTGCGCTACGGGCGGTGGTACCTGCTCTGCTGGTCCGTCGACCGGGACGCGGTGCGGACCTACCGGATCGACCGGGTGCAGTCGGTGACCCTGTCGTCGCAGACGTTCCCCCCGCCGGAGCATCTGGAGGCAGTCAGCACGCTGGAGGAGAACCTGGGGTCGGGGTGGGAGTTCGCCACGGACGTGCTCATCGAGGCCCCGGTGGAGCGCTGCACCCCGATCCTCGGGCGGGCGCTGGGGCAGCTCAGCGTCGTCGACGAAGGCACCACCCGGCTGACCGGCAGCACGAGCAATCCGGTCTCGTATGCCGAGCGGCTGGCCCTGCTGCCGGTCCCGTTCCGCGTGGTGAGTGGCCCAGAACTGCGCCAGGCGGTGCGTGAGCTGGGCGAGCGCCTGGTCGCGGCCGCCCAGTGACCACCTCAATCCGCTTGCCCGCGGGGGCACGGGCCGTGAGGCTAGGGTGGTGACCTCGTTCATCTCGCACACCACGATCGACTCTTCCGATGCGTACGCCCTGTCCGTGTGGTGGCAGGGCGTCCTTGACTATCGACAGCACGCGGACGACCCCAACGAGCCGGGGCACACCGAGTGCCCGATCTTCGACGCGGACACCGGGCACACGCTGCTGTTCATCGAGGTGCCGGACCCGACCCCGGGCAAGAACCGGTTCCACCTGGATCTGCGACCCCGGGACCTCACCCAGCAGCAGGAAGTGGACCGACTGCTGGAGCACGGAGCCACGCTGGTGACAGACCACCGGGGCATCTACGGGCCCGGGTCCGGCTGGGTGACGCTGGCCGACCCGGAAGGCAACGTGTTCTGTGTGCTGAAGTCACCGGGGGAGCTGGCCGCGGCGACCGGGGCCAGCTCCTGAGCGGGTTCACGTTCCACCAGGTGTGGCCGCTGCCCGTCAGCCCGGCCAGGCTCACCGCGGCACTCGCTGAGGTGGGCCGGTACCCGTGCTGGTGGCCGCAGGTGCGTTCGGTGCGGCGCGTCAACGATGGTGCGGCGCAGGTCGCCGTGCGCAGCCTGCTGCCCCTCACCCTCCACGTGGTGATCTCTGCCGAGGTGGACGACCCTTCTCAGGGCGTGCTGCGGGTACGCATCGAAGGTGACCTCAGCGGGTGGGCCGAGTGGCGGATCCAGGGCACCGCCGACGGTGCGGTGGCGCACTATCGGCAGCAGGTCGCCGTCACCCGACCGTGGCTCGCGGTCCTGGCCCAACTGGTGGCTCCGGCGTTGCGGGCGAATCATCGCTGGATGATGCGCAGCGGTCACCGTGCCCTGCGCAGTGAGATACTGGGCGGACCGAGCGGCACAACGGAGGTGGGCTGATGTCCAAGGGACAGGTCGTCGTGGGTGTGGACGTGCCGGAGACCAGCGCCGACGCGGTCCGGTGGGCAGCACGGACGGCCACCCTGCACCAGGTGCCGCTGACCATGGTGCACGCCGTGGAGGGGATCGCCGGCCTCCCGGGCGGGGTCGTGGCCACCGACGACAGCGCCACCCGCGACCTGCTCCGTGACAACACCCAGGCGCTGCCGCTGCTGAGTCAGGCGGTCAGCACGGTGCGGGAGGAGTTCCCCGGGCTGGAGGTGCACGCCGAGGAGGTCATCGGTGACCACGTCAAGACGTTGCTCGCTCACCAGGAGAACGCGCTCCTGGTGGTGGGCACCGGGCGACGTAGCGCCGCCTCGGAGCTGATCCTGGGGTCGACCTCGCTGGGTGTGGCCATGCATGCCAGCAGTCCGGTGGCGGTGGTGCCCCCGGGCACCGGCGACCAGGCAGACCATGGGGTGATCACCGTCGGTGTGGACGGGAGTGCCGACAGTGCGGTGGCCGCGCGGATCGCCTGCCATGAGGCGCGGGCCCGCGGCAGCAAGGTCGTCGCCGTGAACACCTGGGGTCTGGAGGTGGTGGACGGATATGTGGTGACCGAGAGCGACCAGGAACAGTTCGCCGCGGTCCAGACCCGCCAGGAGGAGCTGGTGGAACGGGCGCTGGTGGGTGCCCGCCGCGACTACGCCGACGTGGCGTTGACGGTTGAGGTCCGCAACGGCAGGGCGGCCGCGACGCTGGTGGACCGCTCCGCGACGTCTGATCTGCTGGTGCTGGGCAGCCGTGGCCTGGGTGGGTTCTCCGGCAAGTTGCTCGGCTCGATCAGCCAGCGGGTGCTGCGCGGCGCCGCCTGCCCGGTGATCATCGCCAAGGCCGCACGCTCCTGAGTGGTTCCACCGACTCCACGAGGTGGGCGGCGGACTCAGAGCCGGCCAGCTTGCTTGACAATCCGGGCCCACCGCCGGGCCAGCGGCTCCCACGCCTGCTGCAACTGGGGGCCGTGGTCGGCAATCTGACCCG
>CAYVEH010000309.1:0-2745 GCA_964450585.1 uncultured Ornithinimicrobium sp. | reverse complement strand
CATGCAAACAACAGCAGGAGAGGCGCTGAGCCCGGAAGCCGGGGACACCTCGACGCGGTCTCCTCGATGGACCCTGTTCTGGGTCGTCCTGGCGATCGCTGCGCTCTGGGTGGTCGCTGACCAGATCACCAAGAACATCGCCGAGAACGTACTGTCCGACGGGTCCACGCGACCCTTCATCGGGGAGCTGCTGCAGTTCCACCTCACCTACAACCCCGGCGCCGCCTTCTCCATGGGCACCGGCTCCACCGGCCTGCTGACGATCCTGGCCGTGGCCGTCTGTGGGGTCATCGTGTGGAACGCCCGGCGGCTGGGCAGCCTGCCGTGGGCCATCGGGCTGGGGCTGCTGCTCGGCGGCGCCCTAGGCAACCTGACCGACCGGCTCACCCGGGAGCCGGGCTTCGGCAAGGGGCACGTGGTGGACTTCCTCATGCTGCCCAACTTCCCGATCTTCAACGTGGCCGACATCGGCATCACCTCGGCGGCGGTGCTGATCGGCCTGCTGGCCCTGCGGGGCATCAACCCCGACGGGACCCGAGGCGTCAGCGAGAAGAAGTCCTCTGATCAGGATCAGCCCCACGCGGGAGACTCCGCGTGAGTCAGAGCCGCACCGTGAATGTGCCCGACGGCCTGGACGGCGACCGGGTCGACGCCGGGCTGGCCCGCCTACTGGGGCTGTCCCGCAGCCGAGTGGCCGACCTGGCCCTCGAGGGGCATATCACGGTCGACGGCCGCATGGTGGGCAAGTCTGACCGGCTGCAGGCCGGTGACTGGGTCGAGGTGGTCCTCCCGGCAGCGCGCGAGCCGGCTGAGCTGCAGGTGCGCGCCGAACACGTGGAGGGGTTGCGCATCGTGCACGACGACACCGAGATCGTGGTCGTCGACAAGCCGGCTTTCGTCGCTGCCCACCCCAGTGTCGGCTGGACCGGGCCAACGGTGCTCGGCGGGCTGGCCGCGGCCGGTTACCGCATCTCCACCTCCGGGGTGCCCGAGCGCCAGGGCATCGTGCAGCGCCTGGATGTCGGCACCAGTGGTCTCATGGTGGTGGCCAAGTCCGAGCGTGCCTACTCAGTGCTCAAGCAGGCATTCCGTGACCGCGTCGTGGACAAGACCTACCACACGCTGGTGCAGGGGCTGCCGGACCCGCACGAGGGCACCATCGAGGCCCCGATCGGCCGGCACCCCGGCCACGACTACCGGTTCGCGGTCCGCAACGACGGCCGCCACTCGGTGACGCACTACGAGCTGCTAGAGGCCCATCGTCGCGCCAGCCTGCTGCAGGTCCACCTGGAGACCGGTCGTACCCACCAGATCCGGGTGCACTTCTCCGCGCTGCGCCATCCCTGCTGCGGCGACCTGACCTACGGGGCTGACCCGCGGTTGGCCGCGGAGCTGGGGCTGCAGCGGCAGTGGCTGCACGCCGTCAAGCTCGGGTTCGACCACCCGGGCAGTGGCGACTACGTCTCGTTCGAGAGCCCCTACCCGCAGGATCTCCGCGTCGCTCTGGACAGGATCGCCTCCTAGGGGCAGGCTTGGGGGCTGTGAACCGGACACACCACGCCGACCGACTCCGTCGACTGACCAGGCATACCGGCGTGCCGCTGCTCGGGTTGGCGTTGGTCATCGGGCTGTCCGCCTGCTCCGTCGAGGAGAGCCCCGGCTCCTGGTCCCCGCCGTCCACACCTACCACTGATGCGACCGGGCAAACATCGGACCAGGCCGCTCAGACGAGCGAGGCGCCGGTCAAGGACGAAGACCTGGTGGGCACGTGGCAGTTGGAGACCGCCTACCTCATGCAGGACGACTCCGGGGCCACGAGCAGCGGCAGCAACGCCCCGACGCTCACTTTCCAGGAGGGCGGCACGCTAGCGGTCGATACCGGCTGCAACACCGGGGGTGGTGACTACCAGGTCGATGGTGATCGCGTCCTGCTCAGCCCGGTAGCGACCACGCTGCGGGCCTGCGAGGGCCGCGTCGGCGCACTCGAAGCCATGGTCGTGGGACTCCTCGGGGCCGAGGAGCTGAGCTTCCGCATCGAGGACGCGATGCTGACGCTGACCGCTGAGGACGGCACCACGCTGGCGTTCAGCAAGGTGGAGGAGGCCGCCGGCGACGCCTCACCGACGACTGAGGGGCCGACCGGTCAGCCGACGACCGATCGACCGACCGACGCCGCGGGAGCGACCAGGACCAAGCACTCCACCGCGACCGCGACCGGCAAGAAGGCGCGCGGCTCGAGCTCACCGACGGCGACAGGTACCGCCACCGCGACCGGCAAGAAGGCGCGCGGCTCGGGCTCACCGACAGGGGGTACCGCCACCGCGACCGGTCCGACGAAGAACTCCACGAAGACCGGTCCCACGCGCACCACGACTGCCCCTGCCCGCACATCCGCAGTGGCACCGACCACGGCCCCCTGAGCGGTAGGACAGCCACCGAACCCGGCCGCTGAGACGGCCCCCGGCCATCCGGGTGGGTCCTCACCGCCCGTCCACGCGTGAGCCCGCAACCGAACCTGGGCCGCCCGGAGGCCACTTGACCTGCACGAACGCTCAACCCTACGGTGTCCACCCACTGCGCCAGGAGCCGAACTTGGTCTTGCCGCCAGGGTGGTGCTAGAGTACAGACTCGCTGCTGCACCACATGGTGCAGAGCGACTTGTCGAGGGACCTGGCCAGGGACGTTCCAGTGCGAACGAGCCGATTTGGACAAGCGAGACCGACAAGTTAGACTGAACAGGTTGCC
>CAYVEH010000308.1:0-2759 GCA_964450585.1 uncultured Ornithinimicrobium sp. | reverse complement strand
AACTTGGCCATCACCTGGTAGAGCGGGATCACCCCGAGCTGGGTCGGGACGGCCATCGTGGCGATCACGAACACCAGCAGCGGGGTCCGGCCGCGGAACCGGAGTTTGGCGAAGGCGTACCCGGCCAGTGTCGCGAAGAAGACCACCGAGGCGGAGACCACCGTGGAGACGATGATCGAGTTCAGGGTGGCCTGCCAGAAGTCGACGGTGTCGATGACGGTGGCCGCGTTGCTCAGGAAGTTGCCGCCGGGGATCAGCGGGAAGGGATCCCGGGACAGGATCGTGGAGTCGTGGCTGGCGACCAGGAAGGACCACCACAGCGGGAACAGTCCTCCCAGGAGCACCGCAGCAAGCAGACCGTAGACCACGGCCCCGGGCCGGTCGGTATAGGAGCGGCCGGCGCTCCGCCGCCCCTTCTGCGGTGCCTCGGTGAGCAGCGGCCCGCCGGGGGTGATGGCACTCATCTCTTCACCTCCGTGGTGGCGATCAAGCGGGTGATCAGGAAGTTGACCAGCCCGATGACCACGATGATCAGGAAGAGCAGGACCGCGGTGGCCGAGCCGCGTCCGAAGTTGGACTGGGTCCAGCCCTGTTCGTAAAGCAGGATCGTCAGGGTCTGCCACTGCCCGTCCGCGCCGCCCCGGCCGAACTGGTCGTAGAGCCTGACCTCATCGAAGATCTGCAGGCCACCGATGGTGCTAGTGATGACGATGAAGATGACCGTCGGGCGCAGCATCGGCACCGTGACCGAGAAGAACTGACGGATCTTGCCTGCCCCGTCGATCGCGGCCTGCTCATACAGGTCCCGCGGGATGGCCTGCATCGCGGCCAGGAAGATCAGAGCGTTGTAACCGGTCCACCGGAAGTTGACCATGGTGGCGATGGCGATGTGGCTGGGCAGGCGCTGAGCGTGCCACCCGATCGGGTCGATGCCAACCAGCCCGAGCATGTTGTTGATCAGACCGTACTGGTCGGCGAACAGGTTGGAGAAGATCAGCGACACCGCCACCGGTGCCACCACATAGGGCAGCAGCACACCCATCCGCCAGAACGTCTTGGCCCGCAGGTTGGCATCGAGCAGTGCGGCGATGGTGATGGCACAGATGATCTGGGGCACCGAGGACAGCACGAAGATGCTGAAGGTGTTGACCAGGGCCTTGCGGAAGTCCCGACCGCCGAGAACGTCGGTGAAGTTCTTCATCCCGACGAACTCACCCTGACCCATGATCAGGTCCCAGTCGTGCAGGGCGACCCACCCGGTGTACACCAGTGGGAACAGTCCGGTGACGAAGAACAGGATGAAGAAGGGCGAGACGTACAGGTAGGGACTGAGCCGCAGGTCCCACCGGCTGAGCCGGCCCCCGAAGCCGATGCGCTTCGGGGGCGGGGGCTCAGTGGTCTCCGTCGGAGGACGGAGGGTCGAGGTGGCACTCACGAGTCAGCCCAGCGCCTCCACGTCGGCGACGAACTTGTCCCAGGAGCCCTGGGCGTCGTCGGTGCCGTCCACGTCGACGCGGGTCAGCGCGTCCTGCAGGGCGATGTTGATCGTGAAGTAGTCCGGCCCCTTGTAGGGCTGGAAGGTGATCGCCTTGGCGCGGTCGGAGAAGATCTGACCGGTCGGCGCGTTGTTGAAGAACTCATTGGTCGAGTTCAGCAGCGTCTCGGACTCCAGCGCCTCGACCTGGCTCGGGAAGGTGCCCTTGGCCTCAAAGGCCTTGATCTGCTGCTCCGGGGCAGTCAGCCAGTTGGCCAGGGCCTTGGCCTCCTCGATGTGCTCGCCCTGCGCCGGAACGGTCAGGTAGGAGCCACCCCAGTTGCCGGCCCCACCGGGGAAGACGTTGGCCACGTCCCAGCCCTCGACACCGTCGGCGGCGCCCTCGACGACGCCGAGCATCCAGCCCGGGCAGAGCATCGTGGCGAACGAGGACTGCTGGAACCCGTCGTTCCAGTCCGCGCTCCACTGCCCCAGGCCCGCGGAGAGCCCGTCGTCCACGGACGCGGTGAGCAGCGCGTCATACAGCTCGCGGATCTGCGGGTTGGTGGTGGCGATGATCTCGCCGCTGGGCTCCTGGTAGGGGACCTCGACCTGGTTGATCATGCCCTGCCAGGTGGCGTTGGCCGAGTCGAACCAGTAGGCGTCCGAGGCTGCCACGAACTCCTTGCCGACGTCGAAGTAGTGCTGCCAGTCCCCTTCGAGCAGTTCGGCCACCTCCTCACGGTCGGAGGGCAGGCCGGCCTCGGCAAACAGGTCCGCCCGGTAGCAGATGGCCTGTGGCCCGTTGTCGGTGCCGTACCCGATCAGCTTGCCGTCCTCGGTGGTGGCAGCATCGGCCTTCCAGTCCTGCCAACGACCCTCCACCGAGGGGTCGGCCAGGTCGGCGAACTTGTCGGGATACTGCATGAACTCCACGAGCCAGTCGATCTCGATGGCCTCGATGTCCGCTGCCCCGGAGTCGGCGCCCAGGCTGTTGCGCAGGGCGTCCCGGGCGTTGTCCGCGGTGTCCGCCTTGACGTGCTCGATGGTGATGTTGTCGTGGAGGGACTCGTACTCGGTGAAGAGTTCCTCGTAACCGAACTCGTTGAACGTCGCGACGGACAGCGTGATCTGCCCGCCCGCCGCCTCATCTGTTGCGTTGTCGCCCTCAGTGCTGCCCTCGGCGTCCCCACCGCACGCGGCGAGGCTGAGGGTCAGCGCGGTCGTGGTGACCGCGGCGGTGATCGTGCGCCGGGTGGGTTGCACTGTGTAACTCCCTTGTCAC
>CAYVEH010000307.1:0-2779 GCA_964450585.1 uncultured Ornithinimicrobium sp. | reverse complement strand
GGGCGAGATCCAACCCCGTCATCTCGCAGTCGATCCACACGATCCGGTCAGCTTGGGCCTTGGTGATGGTCTCGGTCACGGGGCCAACCCTACTCAGCCCGTTCGGTACCGTGACGGCCATGTCGCAGCAACCGTCGCCGTACGGCGGACTCCCTGAAGGAAGGGCACCGGCAGCAGCAGGGCTCGGTGCTGGCCCTCCGCCCGGGTCCGCCCCGACCCCGGCCGCAATCCGGGGTCCGTATGCCGGGTTCGCGGGGGAGCCCTTCAACGCCACGCCCCGACGGGTGCTGCGACGCTCGGTCCTGTGGGGTGTCTCGGTCACCCTCTTCGCACTGACCGGCCTGTTCATGTCCGCCTTGGTCGCCGAGAGCACCGGGCTGACCGCGGCGCTGCTGGGTCTGCTCACCGCATCGATCGCGCTGGGCATCGTCGTGCCGGTGCTGCTCTGGGTCGACCGGCTGGAGGCCGAGCCGGCTCGGGTCATGTGGTTTGCGTTCCTGTGGGGCGCGTTGGTCAGCACCGCGGGGGCGTTGATCCTCAACGAGGTCGGAATGGCGTTCTTCGCCGGACTGGAGCTCGACCCCGCCTTCACCGGGGCCGTGCTGGTGGCCCCGCTGGCCGAGGAGGCGCTGAAGTGCCTGGGGGTGCTGCTGATCTTCCTGGTGGCGCGCCGGGAGTTCAACGGGGTGGTCGACGGGATCGTCTATGCCGGGCTGGTGGCGGTCGGCTTCGCCTTCATCGAGAACATCATCTACCTGGGCGGGGCGTTCAACGAGCTGGGGACGCCGGGGCTGCTCGCCCTGTTCGTCATGCGGTGCCTGGTCAGCCCGTTCGCGCACCCGATGTTCACTGCCTGCTTCGGCATCTCGCTGGGGCTGATCGCCTTCCGGCGGCAGTGGCGGTATGCCGTCGTGCCGGTGCTGGGCCTGGCGGCGGCAGTCTTCCTGCACTTCCTGTGGAACTTCGCGGCGGTGAGCAGCACGGACGGTTTCCTGCTGCTGTACGTGCTGGTGCAGGTGCCACTGTTCATCGGCTTCCTGCTCGTGTTGTTCTTCTCTCGCCGTCAGGAGCGCCGGATGCTGCGGGAGCACCTGACCGGGTACGGCCTGAACGGGTGGTTCACCCCGGCCGAGGTGGCGATGCTGATCTCGCCGCGAGAGCGGCGCCGGGCCCGGGCCTGGGCGCGACGCACCGGAGGCACCCGGGCCGAGCAGGCCATGGAAGCTTTCCAGGACGAGTCCAGTGAGCTCGCGATTGCCCGACACCACCTGGAGCGCGGCGACCCCGACCCGGTCTGGGGCCACCGGGAGCGAGCGCTGCTGCATACGGTCCAGTCCCGCCGGGCGGTGTTCGCCCAGCCGTTGGCCACCCCGCAGCCGTACGCCCCCGGGCACCTGGGCCCGTTGCCGCGCAAGGTCTGAGGCCCAACGCGGGTCGTGCCACCACTCGTCGCGCGGACGCCCGGTGGGCCTGCGCACCGCTGCGGTGGCTCAGCGTTGGGTGTCGGCGTGCGCCAGCAGGGTCTGGCTCTCGGTGAGGAACCGCTGGGCATACGGGCCGAACCACTCGCCGATCTGCCGGAATCGGGCGATGAACGTCTCCCGGTCACCGGCGCGCAGGATCTCCAGTGCCTCGGCGAACCGGTCGTGGTAGCGCTCCATGAGCGCCAGGTTGTCCGGGGAGGCCATGATGATCTCGGCATACAGCTCGGGGTTCTGTGCGAACAGCCGGCCGATCATGATCAGCTCCAGGCGGTAGATCGGGGAGGAGAGCGCCAACAGCTCATCCAGTGACCGGTTCTCGTGCATCAGGTGCAGCCCGTCGGTGAAGGTGGCGAAGTGGCGCTGCGCCTGGATCAGGCTCATCGCACGGTCGTGGTCGGCGGCGCTGACCTCGTGAAGCCGCGCACCCCACAGCCGGATCTGCTCCAGCAGCCAGGTGCTGGCATCCGGGAACCGGCCCGGCACGTAGGCGACCACCTGCTTGGCGAGGTTGTCCACGCCCGGACCGAACATCGGGTGCAGCCCCAGGACCGGCCCGGGATGCACCTCGAGCATCGCGGCGACGGCAGCGGACTTGGTGGAGGTGAGGTCCACCAGGAGGCAGTCCTGCGGAAGCGGGGGCAACTGGTGCAGCACCGGGACCGTCTCCTGGATCGGCACGCTGACCAGCACCATGCCGGCGTCCTGTAGCAGTTCCTCGGCGCGGTCCCAGTCCCCCCGATCCAACGCGTGCACCTGGTAGCCAGACAGCCGCAGCATCCGGCCGAAGAGCTGTCCCATCCGCCCGGCACCACCGACGATGACGATGTGGCGCAGGTCCGGGGCCTGCCGGGTGAAACCCAGATTCTTCTCGTGCGTGTACGCCTCCCGCATGCAGCGGCGCAGCACGTCCTCGATGAGGTCCGGCGGCAGACCCTGCTTGGTAGCCTCCGCACGGCGAGCGGCGATCATCGTGCGCTCCCGGTCCGGGGCATAGATCGGCAGCCCGTGCTGACCCTTGACCTCCCCGACCTCGGCGACCAGTTCCAGGCGGCGCGCCAGCAGCCTCATCACCTGTTGGTCGACAGCATCGATCTGCTCGCGCAGGGCAGCCAGCGGCGCCTCCGGGTTGGCTGTCACGTCGGGCTCGTCCATGACCTGGAGGGTATCGGTGGAGGGTCTGGGCGCTGTCGCGAACCCTGCGCCTCCACTCGTGCTTCATCCCGGGTGTTCGTCACAACCGGCCACCGATCACCGACTGTGCCGAACAACGACCGCAGGGCGACCTCACACGGCGC
>CAYVEH010000306.1:0-2791 GCA_964450585.1 uncultured Ornithinimicrobium sp. | reverse complement strand
ACGTCATCCCGATCATCTTCGCCAGCTCGATCCTGATGCTGCCGACGATGATCGGTCAGTTCAACACTCCGTCGGACGGGTCCGCCCCGCCGCAGTGGGTGACCTGGGTGAACCGCTACCTGGGCATGGGCATGAGCGGTCAGGACACCCACTGGATCTACATGGCGCTGTACACCGCCATGGTCATCTTCTTCGCCTACTTCTACACCTCGGTCACGTTCAACCCGACCGACGTCGCGGACAACATGAAGAAGTACGGCGGGTTCATCCCCAGCATCCGGGCCGGCCGGCCCACGGCCGAGTACCTCGCCTACGTGGTCAACCGGATCACCACGCCGGGTGCCATCTACCTGGCGGTGGTCGCGCTGATCCCGCTGATCGCCTTCAACGTCCTCGGCACCACCCAGGACTTCCCCTTCGGCGGCGCCTCCATCATCATCATCGTGGGTGTGGGCCTGCAGACGGTGAAGCAGATCGAGTCCCAGCTCCAGCAGCACGACTACGAAGGGTTCCTCCGCTGATGCGCATGATCATCCTCGGCCCTCCCGGTGCGGGCAAGGGCACACAGGCCGCACGGATCGCGGAACAGCGCGCCATCCCGGCGATCTCCACCGGTGACATCTTCCGTGCCAACATCAAGAACGAGACGCCGCTGGGTCAGCAGGTCAAGGAGATCCTGGACAGCGGCGGTTACGTCACCGACGAGGTGACCAACGCGATCGTCCGGGACCGGCTCACCGAGCCCGACGCCACCGCCGGGTTCCTGCTTGATGGGTACCCCCGGACCCTGGGCCAGGTCGAGGCGCTGGACGAGATGCTCGCCGACCAGGGAGCCGGCCTGGACTCGGTGCTGGAGCTGGTCGTGGACACCGATGAGGTCGTCCAGCGCCTGCTGGCCCGGGCCCAGGAGCAGGGTCGAGCCGACGACACCGAAGAGGTGATCCGGGCCCGGATGGGCAAGTACGCCGAGGAGACCGCGCCGCTGGCCGAGGTCTACCGCGGTCGTGGGCTGCTGCGCCAGGTCGATGGCATGGGCACCGTCGAGGAGGTCGCTGCTCGCATTCAGGACGCCCTGGACACCCGCACCAACGGTGTCAACGGGCACCCGCTGTGAGCGGTCAGCGACGGAGGACCTGATGTCCTTCCTGCGCCGTCCTCGGATCGAGGCCAAGACGACCGAGCAGATCCTGCTGATGCGTCAGGCCGGCCTGATCGTGGCCCGCACCCTGGAGCTGGCGCTGGAACGTGCCGTGCCCGGCGCGACCACCGGGCAGCTGGATGCTGCCGCCGAGGAGTTCATCCGCAGCCACGGTGCCATCCCCTCGTTCAAGGGTTACCACGGGTTCCCGGGCTCGCTGTGCGTGAGCGTCAATGACGAGGTCGTGCACGGCATACCGGGGGAGCGGGTGCTGCGCGAAGGTGACCTGGTCTCGATCGACTGTGGCGCCATCCACGAGGGCTGGCACGGGGACGCGGCGCGCTCCCTGATCGTCGGCGGTGCCGAGGCGGGGCGGCCCGAGGACCTCGCGCTCGTCGACGACACCGAAGCGGCCATGTGGGCCGGCATCGCTGCGCTGCAGGTCGGCGGACGGCTCTTCGCTGTCGGTGACGCGGTGGAGGAGTATGTGCAGGGCTGCCTGGAACGTCGCAGGTCCGGTGGGCAGGACCTCACCTACGGCATCCTCGAGGACTATGTGGGTCATGGCATCGGCACGCAGATGCACATGGACCCCAATGTGCCGAACTATGCGGTCAGCGCCAAGGGCCCCACCGTGCCCTCCGGAGCGACCCTGGCCATCGAGCCGATGATCACGCTGGGCACGATCGAGACCACGACGTTGGCAGACGACTGGACCGTGGTCACCAACGATGGCAGCCGGGCCGCGCACTGGGAGAACACCGTGGCCGTCACCGACGCGGGCCTGTGGGTGCTGACCGCGCTGGACGGCGGGCAGGCCGATCTCGCCGAGCGCGGGCTCCCGGCTGCACCGCTCGGCTGAACTCTCAATTTGCGAGATCCGGGTTCTCGGAGTTGGTCCAGCAGTACGCGGAGAATGTCGCAGGGGGTGTGAGCGTCGTGCCGGTCACTCGGTCGGTGCAGACACGGTCGCGAAACTGTTGAAGGCGTCTACGACATCGCCGCCGACGTCGGATGGGTGAGCGTGGGCACCGACCACGACACCGCCGCGTTCGCGGTCAACACCATCCGGTCCTGGTGGACCAGCAACGGCACCGAGACCTACCCGGAGGCGATCAGGCTGCTGATCACCGCCGACGGCGGCGGCGGGTCCAACGGCTACCGCACCCGACTCTGGAAGACCGAACTCGCCGCACTCGCCGACCAGACCGGGCTAAGGATCACCGTGTGCCACCTGCCACCGGGCACTAGCAAGTGGAACAAGATCGAACACCGGCTGTTCTGTGACTCCTACAAGTCCGACTGGCCAACACAAGTCCGACTGGCCAACGCATGAGGTGATCCGGGAAGTCCCTGCCGAGCAGGTGCCGATGGTTCGCGCCCACTGTCTGGAGGAGCTGGGATACCCCTACACCATCAACGAGCGTGACGGGTCGTTCAAGTATGGGCCGTTCACCGAGGAGACCTGGGTTTCGTTCGAGATGGCTAGTGAGCAATGCGCACAGCAGTACCCGACTATCGGCGCACAGACACGGGCTGACCCGTCGCCGGAGCAGCTCAGAGTGCTCTACGCCTACCAGCGCGACGTGTGGGTGCCTTGCATGCAGGAGCTGGGCATCGACCTGGGCGACATGCCGTCCGAGGAATCGTTCC
>CAYVEH010000305.1:0-2819 GCA_964450585.1 uncultured Ornithinimicrobium sp. | reverse complement strand
CCCAGGGAGGCGTAGGCCAGCTTGTCGGCCCACCCCGCGTGGTAGAAGAAGTGCGCCGCCGCGGTCGGGATGTCGACGTCGCGGGACTCCTTGATCGGCTTGCCGTTGTCCAGGGACTCCAGCACGGCGAACTCCCGGGCCCGCTCCTGCATGATCCGGGCGATCCGGAACAGGTACTTGCCCCGGTCGGCGCCGGAGAGCCGGGACCAGGAGCGGTAGGCCGTGCGTGCTGCTCGCACCGCCCGGTCGACGTCCTCCTCGGTGGCGGTGCTGACCTCTGCCAGCACCTCCTCGGTGGCCGGGCTGATGGTCTTGAAGGGCGCCCCGCCGGCAGAGTCGACGAACTCACCACCGATGAACAACCCGTAGGAGCTCTGCAGATCAACCACGGAGCGGGACTCCGGGGCGGGTGCGTACTCAAAGATCGACATATTCCTGGTCCTCGTGATCAGTACAGGCTCGGGGAGTCATCGGCAATGTAGTCCGGGCCGGAGTAGGCACCGGTGTTCACCTTGTGCCGTTGCAACAGCAGGTCGTTCAACAGGCTGGAGGCGCCGAAACGGAAATACGCAGGATCCAACCAGTCCGGCCCGGCCACCTCGCTCACCGTCACCAGGAACTTGATCGCGTCCTTGCTGGTGCGGATCCCACCGGCCGGTTTCACCCCGACCTGCTGACCCGTCAGCTCCCGCCAGTCGCGCACCGCCTGCAACATCACCAACGTCACCGGCAACGTCGCCGCCGGGGCCACCTTGCCGGTGGAGGTCTTGATGAAGTCAGCCCCGGCCAGCATGCACAGGTAGGAGGCACGACGCACGTTGTCGTAGGTGACCAGCTCCCCGGTCTCCATGATCACCTTCAACCGGGCCGACCCGCAGGCCTCCTTGACCGCCACGATCTGATCAAAGACCGCCAGGTAGTCCCCGGACAGGAACGCCCCCCGGTCGATGACCATGTCGATCTCATCGGCCCCCGCGCTGACCGCATCAGCCGTGTCGGCCAACTTCACCCGCAGACTCGCCCGACCCGAGGGGAACGCGGTCGCCACCGCAGCCACCTTCACCCCACTGTCGCCCAACACCTGGCGGGCGTACCCGACCATGTCGCCGTAGACACAGACCGCCGCCGGTCGCGGGGTGCTCAGATCACTGGGATCCGGGGTCAGCGCCCGGGTGGCCAACCCCCGCACCCGCCCCGCGGTATCCGCACCCTCCAACGTCGTCAGGTCAATCATCGAGATCGCCCGGTCAATCGCCCACGCCTTGGACGTCGTCTTGATCGACCGGGTCCCCAACCCCGCCGCACGCGCCTCAGCCCCCACCTGGTCAACCCCCGGCAGCCCGTGCACCCAGGACGCCAACGCAGCATTCGTCAAGCGCGACACCCCCAACACCTCACGCGCACGAGCGGGTGCATCAGCCGGTGTCGTCGCAGGAACCTCGGTATCAGTGCTCACCCCACGAGTCTAGCCCGCACCCGGTGCCGGACACCTAGGATCGGGTGTATGGCTGAACACCTGGAACCGGTCCGTATCCCCGTCCCCGGCGGCAAGATCATCGAGGAGCTGGCTGGCCGCACCTCCACCGGGCACAACAACTACTCGGTGGCCCGGATGAGTGCCCCGGCCGGGTGGGAGGAGCCGGCGCAGACCCCAGAGTTTGACGAGGTGACCTACGTCATCAGCGGTGAGCTGCTGGTGCACACCAGCGACGGCACCCAGACCGTCACCTCCGGTGCGGCGCTGCTCACCCGGGCCGGCGAGCGGGTGCGGTACGAGGCCACGGACCAGGGCGCGGAGTACCTGGCCGTCTGTGTCCCGGCGTTCTCCGAGGAGAGTGCCCACCGTGCCTGAGACGATCGGCACCGAGGGGCTCAGCCCGGAGATGATCGGTGCCGCACCCAAGGTGGTGCTGCACGACCACCTCGATGGCGGACTGCGCCCCGGCACCGTGGTGGAGCTGGCCGAGCAGATTGGGCACGAGCTGCCCGCCACCGACGAGCAGGCCCTGGGCCAGTGGTTCCGCGCCGCTGCGGACTCCGGCTCGCTGGAGCGCTACCTGCAGACCTTCGCCCACACGGTCGCGGTGATGCAGACCCGGGAGGGGCTGATGCGGGTGGCCCGGGAGTGCGTGCAGGACCTGGCCGCGGACGGGGTGGTGTATGCCGAGGTCCGCTACGCCCCCGAGCAGCACCTGGAGCAGGGGCTGAGCCTGGATGAGGTGGTCCAAGCCGTCGAGACGGGACTGCGGGACGGGGTGGAGGACGCCGCCGCACAGGGTCGGACCATCCGGGTCGGGGCCCTGGTGACGGCCATGCGGCACGCTGCCCGGTCCCGGGAGATCGCCGAGCTGGCGGTACGGCACCGGGACTCCGGCGTCAGCGGTTTCGACATCGCCGGTGCCGAGGCGGGGTTCCCGCCGACCCGGCACCTGGACGCCTTCGAGTACCTGCGCCGGGAGAACTTCCACTTCACCATCCATGCCGGGGAGGCCTTCGGGCTGCCCTCCATCTGGGAGGCGATCCAGTGGTGTGGGGCCGAGCGCCTGGGCCACGGTGTGCGATTGGTCGACGACCTCACCCTCGACGGCGTGCCGGTGGCCGAGCGGGACGACCAGGTGCCGTATGCCGAGTGGACCACAGACCAACTGGGCCGGGTGCGACTGGGTCGGCTGGCGGCATACGTGCGGGATCGGCGGATCCCGTTGGAGATGTGCCCCTCCAGCAATCTGCAGACCGGTGCCTCACCGACGATCGCGGCGCACCCGATCACGCTGCTGGACCGGTTGCGTTTCCGGGTGACCCTGAACACCGACAACCGG
>CAYVEH010000304.1:0-2853 GCA_964450585.1 uncultured Ornithinimicrobium sp. | reverse complement strand
GCTTGCGGGTCACCGGGGAGAGGGTGTCCAGCTGCTGCTCCATGCGCAGCATGTTCAGCGTGGTGACGCCCATGATCTGGGTCTCGCCGCGCTCGAAGATCGCCGATCCGTGCGCCCGCGGGATGACCTCGACCTCGGCGCTGAGCGCGCGGATGTCCGCCAGGCCACGCCCGTCGATACGGACCTTGTCGGTGATGATGCGCTCGCGGATGAGCTTCTTCTGCACGGCTCGGAAGGCGGCGTCGAGCTCCTTGTCCCGACCGGCGAAGGGGGCGTCCGGGTCGACGTCGGAGTCGCCCGCGGCGTCCCAGTGCAGACCCAGCAGCTTGGCCTTCATCTCCGTCTTGATCTCGGAGAGGCGGTCCTCCCGCTCCTGCTTGCCGGCGATCTGCAGCGCCTCGGTCAGCGGCGCGGTGGTCGCCTCCTCGACGGCGGTGTAGGCATCGTCCTCGTAGTCCAGGAAGCGTGGGAACTCCTGCACCTCCTTGGCGGCGTTGGCAGCCAGCTCAGACTGTGCCTGGCACAGGGTGGCGATGAAGCCCTTGGCAGCCTCCAGGCCCTCGGCGACGACCTCCTCGGTCGGGGCGGTCTTGCCCTGGCTGTTGACCAGGTCCCAGGTCGCCTCGGTGGACTCTGCCTCCACCATCATGATGGCGACGTCCGGGACGGTCTTGCCCTCGCTGTCGGTGGTCTCACCCACGACGCGACCAGCCACCACCATGTCAAAGGTGGAGCGTGCGGCGTCGCTGAAGTTCGGGAAGGCGACCCACTGGTTGTCGATCAGGGAGAGCCGCACGCCGCCAATCGGGCCACCGAAGGGCAGCCCGGAGACCTGGGTGGACAGCGAGGCGGCGTTGATCGCCAACACATCGTACTGGTGGTCCGGGTTGAGCGACAGCACGGTGATCACGACCTGGACCTCGTTGCGCAACCCCTTGGCGAAGGTCGGGCGCAGCGGGCGGTCGATGAGCCGGCAGGTCAGGATGGCGTCGGTGGAGGGGCGACCCTCCCGACGGAAGAAGCTGCCCGGGATCTTGCCCGCGGCATACATCCGCTCTTCGACATCCACGGTCAGCGGGAAGAAGTCGAAGTGGTCCTTGGGGTGCTTGCTGGCTGTCGTGGTTGACAGCAGCATGGTCTCCTCGTCCAGATAGGCGGTGACCGACCCTCCGGCCTGCTTGGCCAGGCGCCCGGTCTCGAACCGGACGGTGCGGGTGCCGAACGAACCGTTGTCGATCACGGCTTCGGCGAATGTGATCTCTGGACCCTCCATCGGGTCCTCCTTTTCTCTCTCTCAGCAGCGCGGAACATCATCGTTGTGCCCGGCTGTTCCTTCTCGGCGGGGAGGGTTGGTCCCTGCCGGGGACGGGTGCTGACCCGTCCGACGGGACGCGCCCGTCATACACAAAGGAGCGGCTCCCGTGATGGGAACCGCTCCCCTGCGAGTCTTCAGCGACGCAGGCCGAGACGCTTGATCAGCGCACGGTAGCGCTCGATGTCGGTGTCCTCCAGGTAGCGCAGCAGGCGCTTGCGACGACCGACGAGCAACAGCAGCCCACGGCGGCTGTGGTGGTCGTGCTTGTGATTGCGGGAGTGCTCGGTCAACTCGGTGATGCGCCGGGTCAGCAGCGCGACCTGCACCTCCGGCGAGCCGGTGTCGCCCTCAGCGGTGCCGTACTCCTCAATGATCTGCTTCTTGACAGCAGCGTCCAGCCCCATGGGCGACTCCTTGATCGTTGCGCGGCGCTCCTGGGCTTGTCCACCAGGGCTCTCTGGATCCGCGGCCGGTCTTACGGCAGCGGCAATCTTAACAGCGGCAACCGGTCCGGACCCAATCCGCCCCACCCACGGTGCCGGCCGCTTAGCTGCGGCGCTGGCAGTTGCCGCACCAGAACATGTTGCGCCCGGCGACGACGGCGTGTCGCACCCGTGCGCCGCACCGGTGACAGGGTTCACCGGTGCGTTGGTAAACGGAGAAGTCCCGTGGCACCTCCAGTGACCGCGGGTCCGCCCCCGCGGTCACCGCATCGGTCACATCCTGCAACACCTCGTCCCGGGTGATGATCCGCCCGGTGCGTACCCCCCACGGCATCAGCGCGGACAGGTCGTCCCAGATCGCCTGCCAGCTAGCTCGCTTGAGCCGCTGCCCCGGCACGGAGGGTTTGATCCGGTGCCGCCAGAGGACCTCACAGCGATAGATGTTGCCGACGCCGGCCAGCACCTTCTGGTCCATCAGCAGCTCGGCGATGGTGCGCCGCGACCGGTGAATCGCCGCCCACGCGCGGTCCGGGTCGGACTCGACCCGCAGCGGGTCCGGCCCCTGCCGACGCACCAGGGCAGCTACTTCCTCGGGGACCAGCACCTCGCAGGCCATCGGCCCGCGCAGGTCCGCCACGGTGCGCTGATCCAGTAGCCGGAGCCGGACCACGCCGGTCACTGGTGGATCGGTGTGGCCGACCACCGGGGAGAGCACGAAGGTGCCAATCAGCCCCAGGTGCACATAGAGGGTGCGTTCCCCCGAGAAGTGCAGGAACAGCAACTTGCCCCAGGCCGAGCCTGCCTGCACCTCCCGCCCGTCGAGCAGAGCCGCACCCTGTGCGAACCGCCCCTGGGGGCTGCTCACCGACGGTGCCCCACCGGCATACGCGCGCTGCAGGTCACCGGCGAGCCGGTGCAGTGTGTGTCCCTCGGGCATGGCGACATCGTCACAGACGGTGATCGAGTCAGGGTCACCGGTAGGTGATCCTTTGCCGATGACCACCGCAGAGACGCCGCCACACCACGCGCTCGGTCGACTCGGGGGCCGCCACACCACGCGCTCAGTCGGCGCTGGGGCCGCCACACCACGCGCTC
>CAYVEH010000303.1:0-2859 GCA_964450585.1 uncultured Ornithinimicrobium sp. | reverse complement strand
GGTGGCAGGTGCAGGATTCGAACCTGCGTAGGCATACGCCGGCGGATTTACAGTCCGCTTCCATTGGCCGCTCGGACAACCTGCCGTGGACAGCGCGTGCAAGGATAACAGGGGAAGCACGATGCTTCCGAACCCGTCCCGGACACCACCCAGGAGCAGCATCATGGCCGACTCGTCGTTCGACATCGTCAGCAAGGTCGACAAGCAAGAGGTCGCCAACGCCGTCAACCAGGCCGCCAAGGAGATCGCCAACCGCTACGACTTCCGCAACGTCGGCGCGTCGGTGGAACTGTCCGGACAGACCATCACGATGCGAGCCAACGCCGAGGAGCGGTGCCGCGCGGTGCTGGACGTGCTACAGACCAAACTGGTCAAGCGTGGGGTCTCCCTGAAGAGCCTGAGCTACTCCGACGACGGGGATCCCCGGCCCTCGGGCAAGGAGTTCCGGTTGGATGCCGCGCTCACCGAGGGGATCAGCAGCGAGAACGCCAAGAAGGTCGCCAAGCTGATCCGCGACGAGGGCCCAAAGTCGGTCAAGACCCAGATCCAGGGCGATGAGCTGCGGGTGACCTCCAAGTCCCGCGACGACCTGCAGGAGGTCCAGCGCCTGGTCAAGAGCGCCGACCTGGACTTCGCCGTCCAGTTCGTCAACTACCGGTAGTCGGCCGGCTCAGCTGACCAGCTCCCGGGGTGAGGCGACGCGAGGCCGGCTCAGCCGAACAGCTCGCGGGAGGCCAGCACCTCGGCCAGCACCGACTGCTGGTCCACCAGGGCGCGACGCACCGCGGCCGACAGGGTCGTCGAGGCCAGTGCCGCGTCGGTGGCCGCCACCGTGGCCGCCTCGACCACGGTGCGCGGATAGGCCAGGGTCGCCACCCGGGCCAGGGCGTCCTGGCCGATCCGCTCCTGCAGGGCCGGGATGTCACGGTGGAACCGGGCCACATAGGGCCGGACCAGCTCGGTGTGCCGACCCAACCAGAACCCGGTGGCCAGCGCGTTGAGCTCATAGTTGGAGCGTCCGTGCTCGCCCACCAGCTGGTCCCAGGCCCAGGCCTTGTCCGCCTCAGTCGGCAGGGCCGAGCGGGCGGTGAGTGCCCCCAGCGCGCCCTGCAGCGAGCTGTCCTGGTCCCGCGCCTGCTCGATCTCGGCGACGGTCAGCGCCCCGGCCACCGCCAGGGCCCGCACCACGAGCCACCGGAAGTCCCGGTCCCCGGCCAGCCCGTCGGGCAGGTCGGTGCCGGCGGCCCACCGTCGCAGCAGCTCGATGTCGCGGGTTGCTGCAGCCAGCGCCCTGGCCGCGGCCAGGGCCTGCGAGGAGCCAGGCTCGGCCGAGTCCAGCCTCGCCCGGGCTGCGGCTGCCACGGTGTCTGCGGCCGCAGGGACCTCGGTCTCAGGCAGATACTCCCCCAGTACCCGGGCCGTGAGCAGCATCCCGGAACGGCTCAGGATCGAGGGGTGATCCTCCCGTGGCCAGGCTGCCGCAAAAGTCTCCACGACCAACCGCGGGTCCACGGTGGCTGTGGCGAGCGCGTCGGCGAGCGCGACCCAGACGACCGCGCGGTGCTGGGGGTCCCCAACCTGCGGGAGCTGGGTCGGCAGGGCCGCGAGGGTCTGCGGAGACAACGTGCTCCGCGCCCAGGTGAGATCACCGGCGTTCGGCAGCAGCAGCGCTGCCTGACCGGCTGAGGGGGTCGCGACGGTGACCTCGTCGGCGCCCAGGATCGCCTCGGCATACAGCACCTGCTCGCCGTCGGTCCAGCCGGCCACGTCCAGGGTGTGCGGCCGCTGAGCCGGACGCTGCGTGGGACGGGTGCGGGTGACCTGCAGCCCGTCGGGGGTCTGCGCGGCACCGATCGTGTCGAGGCCGGCGGTGGTCAACCAGGCACGGGCCCAGCCTGCGAGGTCCCGCCCGGAGGAGGATTCCATGGCCGCCAGGAAGTCGCCCAGGGCGGCGTTGCCGCGCGCGTGCTGGGTCAGGTATGCCGTGACCCCGGCCACGAAGGCCTCGTCGCCGAGGTGCGCAACCAGCTGGCGCAGGACGGCGGCCCCCTTGGCGTAGGAGATGCCGTCGAAGTTCTGCAGGGCGGTGTCCGCATCGGGGGCCGGTGACCCGGCCACCGGGTGGCTGGAGGGAGCCCGCTCCGCGGCGTAGCCCCAGGCCTTCCGGGCGACCGTGGAGTCGATCCAGGCGTCCGGTGAGTCGGTGATGGCGGTGAGCGTGCGATGGGCCATGTACTCGGCGAAGGACTCGTTGAGCCACAGGTCGTCCCACCAGCCCAGGGTGACCAAGTCACCGAACCACATGTGGGCCATCTCGTGGGTGATCGTGGTGGCCCGGGTGAGAATCTCGTCCTCGCTGGCGGCACCGCGGAAGAGGTAGGTGTCGCGGAACGTCACGCAGCCCGGGTTCTCCATGGCACCAGCGTTGAACTCGGGCACGAACACCTGGTGGTAGGAGCCGAACGGGTACCGGATCCCGAAGAGCTGGTGGTAGTAGTCGAAGGCGTCCTTGGTGATCTGCACCATGCCGGGGGCCTGCTCGGTGAGCTCCTGCGCGAGCGAGGCGCGCGCGTGCAGGCCGAGCGGGATCCCGTCGTGCTCGTCGGTGACCGAGGCATAAGGCCCGGCGCACACCGTGACGAAGTAGGTGGCCAGGGGCTCGGTGGTGGCCAGCTCCCACCGGCCGGGACCGGTCTGCGTCGCAGCGCCGTTGCCGAGCACGATCCACTCTTCGGGTGCGGTCACGCTGAGCGTGTACGGCGCCTTGAGGTCGGGCTGGTCGAAGCAGGCGAAGACCTTCGGTGCGGCGTCCAGGAACAGGTGACCGTAGACATAGGCCAGCCCGTCGGCGGGGTCCAC
>CAYVEH010000302.1:0-2869 GCA_964450585.1 uncultured Ornithinimicrobium sp. | reverse complement strand
AGTCGGTGCCGAAGCCGGAGGTGCTCGGGTCGTTGGTGCCGGGGATCTCGTCGTCATCGGTCACCGCGGACTGGCTGGACAGGCTGTCCCCGATGGGGGTGTCCGAGGCGCTGTCCGTCGTCGCGGCCGACGTGCTGCCCAGGGAGGAGCTGCCGGCCGGGGTGGTCGTCGCCGTGCCCGTGGTCGCACCCACCGCGACGCCGCTGGACGTGCCGCCGGAGGTGGCGGTCGCCTTGTCGGCCATCGCGGAACGCACCTGGGTGTCCACTCCGGGGGCGCCGCCCACCGGGCGGTCGGTGGCCCAGGGGTCGCTCGGCGGCTTCTTCTGCGAGTTCAGGTAGTAGGCCACCGCGGCACCGGCGGCCGCGGCCAGCCCGAACACCAGCAACGCCCCACCCTTGCGCTTCTTCTTCTTGGGTGCGCCGGTGACCGCGGCGATCGGCGCGTCGGTGCGGGAGAGCACCTCGTCCTTGCTGGACTGCACATTGCCGAGCAGCTCGGAGAGCTTCGGCAGCAGGTCATCGACGATCACGTCGCGGGCGTGATCCACCTTGGGGGCCACCCCGGCCAGGGCCTCCTGGCCCTTGGGGACCGCCACGTCGATCTGGTGGTCGAGGCTGCTGACAGCACGGTCCCGGGCCCGCTCGGCCCGCTCCCGGGCCTGGTGGGCGAGCTCGGTGCCGCGCTCACGGGCGTTCTCGGCAGCCGGACCCATCTTCGGAGCGACCTTTTCGTCGAACGCGTCCTTGAAAGCCGTCGTCACACTGCCCGCCACGGAACCGACCCCCGAGGCGGCCCGATCTCCGGCTGCCTCGACCGATTTGCGGACCTGCTCAGGCTTGCTCTTGCGCTGGAACACAAAGTCCTCCTCTGGTTGTCGTGCGTTGACTTCCATCCTGCACTGTGTCCGGGCCAGACTCCACCCCGGGACCCACACTGGCTCCGGTCCTGACTCCACCGCAGGGCGTTGAGCTCACCTGCGAGCGGTGCCGCCGGCCTGCCCGCAGCTCCGGTCCGGGCACTGAGGCAGGCGCGGCTCCCAGCGCGATCGCGTGCGAGGATAAGCGTCATGAACGTCACGTTGCAGACCTCCAAGGGTGACATCAACCTCACCCTCTTCCCGGACCATGCGCCCAAGACCGTGCAGAACTTCGTGGGGCTGGCCAGCGGTGAGCAGCAGTACCAGGATGACGCGGGGCGCACCAACCCCCAGCCGTTCTTCGACGGGCTCACCTTCCACCGGGTCATCCCGGGGTTCATGATCCAGGGCGGGTGCCCGCTGGGTGAGGGCTTCGGTGGTCCCGGGTACACCTTCGATGACGAGATCCACCCGGACAAGAACTTCAACGAGCCGTACGTGCTGGCGATGGCCAATGCCGGCAAGCAGATGGGGCGGGGCACCAACGGCTCCCAGTTCTTCATCACCGTCGGCCCGACCCCGCACCTGATGGGCAAGCACACCATCTTCGGTGAGGTCGCCGACGCCGAGAGCAAGGCAGTGGTCGATGCCATCGCCACGGTGCAGACCGGCCGCAACGACAAGCCAGTCGAGCCCGTCGTGGTCGAGAAGGTCACCGTCTCCCAGTGAGTCGCTCCCGATGACGGCTCCGGCCGCACCGGTCTGCCCGCGCCACCCGGACCGCACCTCCTACGTGCACTGTCAGCGGTGCGGGCGGCCGGTCTGTTTCGAGTGCCAGCGGCCGGCTGCGGTCGGCATCCAGTGCGTGGACTGCGTGCGCGAGCAGGCCCGGACGGTGCGGCAACCGACCTCCCGGTTCGGGGCACCTACCCGCGGTGGGCGCCCGGTGGTCACCCTGACCCTGATCGCGATCTGCGTGGTGGTCTACGTCGGGCAACTGCTGAACGACCGGGTGACCCTGGAGATGATGTTCGTGCCGCTGCTGGCCGAGTCCCAGCCGTGGCGCTTCCTGACCGCGGCGTTCGCGCACTCGCCCGGCAGCGTCATGCACATCCTGTTCAACATGTTCGCGCTGTGGATCACCGGACAGTACCTAGAGCCGCTGCTGGGCCGGCTGAAGTTCCTGGCGCTCTTCGTGATCAGCGCGATCGGCGGCTCGGTCGGCTTCCTGCTGCTGGCCCAGCTGCCCGAGCGGATGGGCGAGGCCTCCGGCTGGACCACCCCCACGGTGGGGGCCTCCGGTGCCGTCTTCGGCCTGTTCGCCGCGACGCTGGTGCTGAACCGGCACCTGGGGCGGGAGACCGGCGGCATCATCGTGGTCCTCGGGATCAACGCGGTGCTGGGGTTCATGCTGCCCAACATCGCCTGGCAGTCCCACCTGGGCGGCGCCATCACCGGCGCGATCCTGGCCGGGCTGCTGGCGTTCACCGCGCCCCGGGGTCGCACCACGAGTGAGACGGCGGCGCGGCGTCGCTGGTTCTGGCCGGCAGCCGCCGGGCTGCTGGTGCTGCTGGCGGCGGCGTCGCTGTGGCGGATCGCCTCGGTGGAGAACGCGCTGATGCTGCAGCTCTACTGGTGACTCTGCCCAACCCACCCAGGAGGGAACGCGACGGGAGCGCGCACGGCATACGGTCGGTGCACCGCAACCGGCGCGGTGAATCACACGGGTGTAGTTATCCCCACCCTGTGGATAACTAGTGGATAACCGGGGTCAACGCCACCGCGTGGCCATGAAGAAGCCGGCCATGATGGCGCCCAGCCCGATCGCCAGGTTCCAGTACCCGATGTCGATCGGGTAGTCACCACTGGTGACATAGAACGTCGTCACCCACAGCACGCCGAAGATCATCAGGCCGCACATCACCGGCACGAACCATGGTGGGTTGACCTGAGGCGGTGCGGCGACGTCGACGGGTCGCTCCTGGCGCGGCTTCTTCTTGGCGCGGCCCT
>CAYVEH010000301.1:0-2877 GCA_964450585.1 uncultured Ornithinimicrobium sp. | reverse complement strand
ACCACCCTTGCCCGCGTCACGTCCCTGCTCGGGGCGTTCCTGGCGATCTCGGTGCTGATGGGCCTCATCGGTGCCGGACTGCTGCTCCCCGTTGTCGGGGCAACCGGCACCGCGGCCCGGGAGAGCGTCGGGTTGTTCGAGGAGTTGCCCGGCAACCTGGAGAGCCAGCCGCTGGCCCAGCAGTCCCGGATCGTGGCGGCCAACGGTGACCTGATCGCCACCCCGGCCGAGGAGAACCGCATCCTGGTCGGCCTGGAGGACATCTCCCCGTTCATGATCAACGCCCAGGTCGCGATCGAGGACGAGCGCTTCTACAGCCACGGCGGGATGGACCTGCGGGCGGTCTCCCGTGCCCTGGTCAGCAACGCCACCTCAGAGACCACGCAGGGTGGGTCCACGCTGACCCAGCAGTACGTGAAACTGCGGCTGGAGCAGGAAGCACTCTCGGAGGAGGACACCGAGGCCCTGCAGGCGCTGCAGGCACGCAGCGGCATCGAGGGTTATGTCCGCAAGCTGCGGGAGTTGAAGTATGCCGTGACCCTGGAGCAGCGGCTGACCAAGGACGAGATCCTGGAGGGCTACCTCAACCTGGCCTACTACGGTGACCGGGTCTACGGGGTGGAGGCCGCGGCCCGGCACTACTTCGGAGTGCACGCCAGTGAGCTGAACCTGCCCGAGGCGGCGACCCTGGCCGGGATCGTGCGGGCCCCCAGCATCACCGACCCGATCCACGACTACGAGGCGTCCCTGGCCCGCCGCAACGTGGTGCTCGACAAGATGTACGAGCAGGGGATGATCACCGAGAGCGAGTGGCGCAAGGCCCGCGAGTCCGAGATCGAGCTCAACGTCACCGACAGCCAGCGCTCCTGCATGAACTCTGCGCACCCTTACTTCTGCGACTACGTCACCGAGTGGCTACTGCAGCACGAGGCGCTCGGGGAGACCCGCGAGGAGCGCGAGCACAAGCTGAACACCGGCGGCCTGACGATCACCACGACGCTGGACCCGGAGATGGCCACCCTCATCGAGGAGAAGACCCGGGAGTTCGCCCCGCCGGGCAATGAGTACCGGCTGGCCTCGGCCGGGGCGATGGTCGAGCCGGGCACCGGGCACGTCATCGCCTTCGGGCAGAGCTCGGAGTACAACATCGAGGAGTCACCGGACCGGCTCAGCGAGACCGCGGTGAACTGGAGCGTGGACAGCCGTTACGGCGGCAGCGAGGGCTTCCAGATCGGTTCGGTGGCCAAGGCCTTCACGTTGGTCACTGCACTGGAGAAGGGCATTCCGGTCGAGTCCACGATCAAGATCCGCGACACCGTGCAGGTCGACGACGAGAACAACTGGAGGAACCCGGAGGTTCCCGGCTCCCACCCGGAGGGGGACACCCGGCCGGCGGTGATCTTCGAGCCGGAGGACTTCCAGGAAGGGTGCAGCATCGGCACCGACTACTGGGCGGTGCGCAACGCCAACGACGACAACCACGCCTCGTCCATCTCGCTGCGCAAGGCCACCCGGTCCTCGGTGAACACCGCTTTTGCGACCCTGGCCTCCCAGGTCGGCACCTGCGACATCCGGGACACGATGACCGCGATGGGGCTGCACGCGGCCGACGGTGAGGCCTACGGCGCCGGGCCGGCCAGCGTCGCCCCGACGTTCGTGCTGGGCGCTGACAACGCCAGCCCGCTGACCGTGGCCACCTCCTATGCGACGATCGCCGCCGGTGGGCTCTACTGCCCGCCGGTGCCGGTCACCCAGATCGTGGACTCCAACGGTCAGGAGATCCCGCTGAACCTGCCGGAGTGCGAGCAGGTCATTGACCCCGACGTGGCCGCTGGCGTCGCCGAGTTGATGCAGGAGGTCATCAGCCTGCCTGGCTCGGGCTTCCGGGCGGTGCTGGAGGACGATCGTCCGGCGGGCGGCAAGACCGGCACCGCGGACGAGAGCAAGCACACCTGGTTCGCCGGCTACACCCCGCAGCTGTCCACCGCCGTGTGGATCGGCAGCCCGGGGGCCAAGTACGAGGGTGACCTGAAGGACTTCACCATCGGCGACCACCACGTGGAGGGCTGGTTCTACGGCTCCAAGTTGGCCGCGATCCTGTGGAAGGAGCTGATGGACACCGCCCTGGAGGGCGAGCCGGTCGAAGACTTCGACGAGCCGTCCAACGAGATTCTCTACGGCGAGGACCGCGCGGTCCCGGACGTGGAGGGCAAGTCCCTGGAGGACGCCATCCGGATCCTGGGGGACGCCGGGTTCATCGTGGAGCACTACGACCGACGCTCCAGCGAGCCGGAGGGCACGGTCCTGCGGACCTCGCCGTCGGCCGGCACCGAGTTGCGTGCCGGAGAGACCGTGGACGTCTATGTCTCCACGGGCAGCTGGTCCTCGTCGCGCTCGGGTGAGCCGGAGCCGCCTCCGGAGTCCGAGGAACCCCCTGAGGACGAGGAGCCGCCCGAGGCGGAGGACCCCCCAGAGGTCGAGGACCCACCGGAGGAGAAGATGCCGGGCATCCCGGAGCCGCCACCCGGTGAGAGCGACGAGCCGCCGATCTTCATTCCCGCTCCCTGATCAGCGCCGGGCACTCCGCAGCGGTCAGGCGCTGAGTGCCCGCTTCACCGCGGCCGCGACGCGGCCGCCCTCGGCGCGTCCGGCGACCCGGGGCTGCACCACCTTCATGACCTGGCCCATCTGGGCCATCCCGGTGGCCCCCACCTCCGCGACGGCAGCCGATGCCAACTCGTCGAGGGCCGCGTCATCGAGCTGCTCGGGCAGGTAGGTCTCCAGCACGCTCAGCTCGGCCTCCTCCTGCTCTGCGAGCTCGGCCCGGTGCGCATCGGTGTAGGCCTGCGCGGCCTCCCGGCGCTTCTTGGCCTCCTT
>CAYVEH010000300.1:0-2911 GCA_964450585.1 uncultured Ornithinimicrobium sp. | reverse complement strand
GGCGTCGGGGGCGCCGTGGCTGTGATCGAGCAGGAGCTGGGCGCGGTCGCCTGAGCTGGGCGCGGTTGCCTGAGCCGGGCGCGGTTGAACCGGGCGCGGTTGCCTGAGCCGGGGCGGGGCCTTGGTTGGGCGCGGTCGCTCGAGCGTTCCGGCCGCTGGCGGCGGTGCCGCGGCGGTCTCAGGAGCCGGCAGTCTCTGTCGTGTCCGAGGCGGCTGTCTGCCGGTTGCCGTGCAGGAGCCTCAGGTGGTTGATCTCTGCCAGGTTCTTGGTGAGCTCGAAGTTCACCCAGGCAGCGACGAACCAGAGCGGCTGCGGCTCGGGCATCACGCCGCCCACCGGCTGGTCCAGGTCCGCTTCACCGAGGATCTGGTCCCAGGCGGCCTTGGCCGCGGTGAGGCCCTGGGTTCCGCCGCTCCAGCGGTGCTCCTGCGGGGGAGTGGCAGGGCGACCAAGGGTGCCCGCAGCCGCGTTGGTCCACCACCACTCGATGTGCCACAGGATCCAGCCGATCATCACGTCCGGGATCGGTGGCTGCTCCTCATCCGGCCAGTCGGCCACCCACCCGGAGGTCGTCGGGTGGACGGTGCAGACATTCCCGGAGGGAGCCCAGAGCGCAAGCGCCTCGTCGACATCGTCCAGGACGAAGGCCTCCGCGAACCGCCAGGCGATCTCGAGTTGCCGGATGAGTAGCGTGCGGCGGTCGCCACGGTCTGAGGCCAGGTGCTCGCGCGTCTCCGGCTGCCCGATGTCGGAGGGGTCGACTTCGTCAGATGTCACGCACTCATCCAAGCAGGACATGACGGAGAGGGTCCCCTCCCGACCCGCCGCGGCTGCGCTCGCCACCGCGTGAGCTCAGGTCGACGGCCGTATGGGTGGGCAAGTCTGACCGGCTGCAGGCGCCACGCGCTCGCCCCGCGTTTGGCTCTGTACCCCTTTGCCTCGTGGGGTCAGGCCCCACGCCACGCGCTCGCCCGCGCGTTATGTCCTGCACCAACAGTGCTCCCACCCCGTCAGCGCAGGACACAGCCAAGAAGGACCCGGCGCAGTTCACAGTCGAGAAGGACCCGGCGCAGGTCACAGTCGAGAAGGACCCGGCGCAGGACACAGCCAAGAAGGACCCGCCGCAGGACAAAGCCAAGAAGGACCCGCCGCAGGACACAGTCGAGAAGGACGCTGCACAGGACACGGTCGAAAAGTGCTCTTGACAAAGTTAGTTAGGCTGCCATACTAACTCCATGACCCAGGTCACACGCCGCCCCCGAGGAGGGCGCCGCCCCCTTGGCAAGGTGCTGCCCGGCGACGCGCGACGTCACCACCGTGCCCTGGTGCTGCAGCAACTCTTCGACGAGGGACCCCGCAGCCGAGCCGACCTCGCCCGAGAGACCGGCCTGACCCGGGTCACCGTCTCCGACCTGGTCTCTGAGCTGCTCGCCGACGGGATGGTCGCCGAGCTGGGCCACCGCCCCGGCGTGCGTCAGGGCAAGCCGGCCACCCTGGTCGGCCTGGCGGAGACCGCTCCGGTGGCCATCGCCCTGGACCTGTCCGGCGACCGGGTGCTGCGCGGCGCCGTCGTCGACCTGCACGGAGACATCCTCACGGCACGGTCGACCCCGCTGTCTCAGGGAGAGGGCGCGGTGCGCGAGGTCCTCGACCTGGCCCGGTCCCTGGTGCAGGACTGTTCGCGCCCGGTGCTCGGTGTCGGTATCGGCACTCCGGGCATCACCGACCACAGCGGCACCGTCCTGCACGCTCCGAACCTCGGCTGGGCTGATGTCCACCTCGGGGAGCGTGTCCAGCAGGAGACCGGACAGCCGGCCTACATCGCCAACGACGCCAATCTGGCCACCACCGCGGAGAGCACCTTCGGCGCCGGGGACGAGAGCGGCCTGTTGTTGGTCACCATCGGGCATGGTGTCGGCGGCGGGGTGATCGTCGACGGTCGGGTCCTCAGCGGCCCGTTGCTCAGCTCGGGGGAGATCGGGCACGTGGTGGTCGACCCGGAGGGTCCCACCTGCGCCTGTGGCAACCGTGGTTGCCTGGAGACCAGCCTCGCTGTGCCGGCCCTGCGCCGTGCCGGTGGGGAGGATCAGCTGGCCGCCGCCGGCGGACGACTCGGGTCGGTGCTCAGCCCGGTCGTCACCACACTGGGCATCGCTGACGTGGTGCTCTACGGCCCGTCCGAGCTGCTGGACGGGCACCTGCTCCGGGCGACGCAGGACGCGCTCGCCCACCAGACCCTTCCCTTCGTCGCCCAGCGGGTCCACGTGCGCGTGGTGCCGTTGGAGGACGAGCTCGTCCTGAAGGGCGCGGCAGCCAATGTGCGCTACCGCGAAATAGGGGTGGTGTGACCCCTGGGTCACTACCGACCAACACACACCGAGAGAGGTTCAACGATGAAGCTCAGCAAGATGACCCAGACGGTGGCCGTGACCGCCGTCGCCGCGACACTGCTCGCCTCGTGCGGGCAGGGAAGCACCGTCGACGAGCCCGGCAGCGGCGGGGAAGCCGAGGACGATGCCGCTGCCGAAGACGACGACAGCGGCGCCAGCGACAGCCCCGCCGAGGGTGAGGGCACCTCCGGTGAGGAGGCCGGCGGCGACGGGGAGACCCTGACGCTCTGGCTCGCTGGGGAGACCGACACTCCGGTGGAGCTGGAGGAGTGGCTGGTCACCACCTTCGAGGAGGAGACCGGCGCCACGCTGGAGGTCCAGCGCATCCCCTGGGGTGAGTTGCTCGACCGGGCCAACCAGGCACTGCCGGACCCGGACAACACTCCCGACGTGATCGAGATGGGCAACACCCAGGTGCCCACCTACACCAGTGTCGGTGCGTTCGAGGACCTCACCGGGCTGGTGGAGGAGCTCGGTGACATCGGCCCGGAGGGCTTCATCGAGGCCGGCACCTACGACG
>CAYVEH010000299.1:1588-2912 GCA_964450585.1 uncultured Ornithinimicrobium sp. | reverse complement strand
ACGGCGGCGAACAACAACGTCTTCGGCCAGGGACGCCTTGATGCCTTCGCGCTGCTGCAGGCCGCCCCCGACACCCCGGTGCGACGCCTGGCCGGCCAGGACCGGTACGCCACGGCTGCCGCCATCGCCGCCTCCCACTCAGCCGGCGTCAACACCGTCTACCTGGCCACTGGCAAGGACTACCCGGACGCCCTGGTGGGCGCCGCCCTCGCCGGCAGCCAGGCCGCACCGGTGCTGCTGACCAAGCACGACACCCTTCCCTCCGCCACGCGCGAGGAGCTGACCCGGCTCGCGCCGCAGCACGTCGTGCTGCTGGGCGGCGGCCAGGTGATCTCCCCCCAGGTCGGCCGGCAGGTGCGGCAACTCACCGGCGCGTCCACCCAGCGCATGGCCGGTGCCAACCGGTACAACACCGCGGCGCGGATCGCTGATGGTTTCAAGGATGCGGAGGTCGTCTACATCGCGACCGGGGAGAACTATCCCGATGCCTTGGCCGGGGCCGCACGCGCCGGGGCCCTGGACGGGCCGGTACTGCTGACCAAGCCCGAGCACCTGCCCCGGGCCACTGGCCAGGACCTGCGCCGGCTGACCCCGGACCGGATCGTGGTGCTCGGTGGCTCCACGGCGGTCTCCCAGGCGGTCGAGGCCCAGCTGGCGCAGTATGCACCGGTGACCCGCGTCGCCGGCAGCGACCGGTACGACACGGCAGCCAAGATCAGCCAGGACTACGACAGCTCCGCCATGGTCTACATCGCCACCGGTGACGACTGGCCCGATGCGCTGGCCGGAGCCGCCCGCGCCGGACGGGACAGCGCCCCGGTGCTGCTGGTCCAGAACGACAACATCCCCCGGGCCACCCACGCGCAGGTGCAGCGCCTCGACCCGACGATGATCTACGTGCTGGGTGGCCACTCGGCGATCTCCACCAGCGTGGAGATCCTGCTGGGGCGCATCGAGTGACCTGTGCGCCTCCTGAGGCGCTGGGGGTATCGAGTGACCCGGTGTGCCTCCTGACGCGCTGGGGCCGCACCACGTGACCCTGTGCTCATCCTGATGCGCCTGGGGCGTCCACTGATGCGCTGCGGCGCCCGGCGCCCGGCACGGGCCGCTGCCCAGCAACGCCTCAGGCGATGGTGGCGGTGGCTGCCTCGATGGCCTCCGGAGAGAGCACGTGGGTGATCGCCATCGACGCTGCGCCCAGCACGCCGGCTTCCATGCCGGCCTGTGAGGAGACCAGCTGCAGGGACTCGGTGGCCAGCGGCAGCGACCGGCGGTAGACCACCTCGCGGATGCCGGCGAGCAACTGCTCGCCCGCATCGGCCAG
>CAYVEH010000299.1:0-1488 GCA_964450585.1 uncultured Ornithinimicrobium sp. | reverse complement strand
GTCTGCTGCTCACCCAGCGCCATGATGTTCACGTCGTTGTCGATCAGCACCGGGACCGGGTAGCTGCGCTGCACGTGGGCGGGCACGTCATAGCGGTCCCAGCCCGGCATGATCGGCGGATTGATCGGGCGGCCCGTGGAGTGCTCGACCGGGCCGGGCAGGCCGATGCCGATGGCCGCCAGATCAGCGGCCGGCCGACCGGCCCGGGCCAACAACTCTCCCACCGTGTCGGTCACCCACCCCAGCACGGCCTCGGGGCCGCTGGCGATGTCCAGCGCGGCCCGGGTCTCCGCCAGGATCTGGCCGGACAGGTCCGAGAGCACCGCCATGGCGTGCGTGGCGCCGACGTCGACCCCGGCGACCACCCGCACCGACGGGTTGAGCGCGAACAGCGAGGGCGGGCGCCCTCCGGTGGAGCGAGCGTCCCCATAGGGCGCCACCAGCCCCAGTTTCATCAGCACCTCCACCCGCGCGGCGATCGTGGAGCGAGCCAGACCGGTGGACTCGGCCAACTGGGCCCGGGTCCGTGGTCGCCCGTCCCGGAGGAGCTCGAAGACATCGCTGGTGCGCACTATCGAAGTGAACCACGCGACTTCGAAATGCTCAACACGCAACTTTCGTCGGCCACTCGACAAAAGTGCGGATTCGTGTCATAGTCGGCCTCGTGCCGAACGACATCGATGTCGCCCCACCCGGGCAGCCCACTGGGGCCTCCACTGCCACGGGCGCCCCGTTGCTGCGCGCCACCGGACTGACCAAGCGTTTCTTTGGCAACGCGGTCCTGCAGGATGTCGACCTGGAGCTGCGCGCCGGCCTGGTGCACGGCCTGGTCGGTGAGAACGGTGCCGGCAAGTCAACCCTCATGAAGATCCTGGCCGGGGTGTACCAGCCCGACGGTGGCACCGTCGAGATCGCCGGGAAGCGCCGCACCTTCAGTCACCCGGTGCAGGCGCAGGAGGCTGGCCTGGCCACCGTCTTCCAGGAGTTCAACCTGCTGCCGGATCGCAGCGTGGCCGAGAACATCTACCTGGGCCGGGAGCCGCGCCGCGGCGTGCTGGTCGACACCGGCCAGATGCAGCGGGACACCGCTGCCCTGCTCGAGGGGCTGGGCGTGCCCTCGCTCTCGCCAGGCACCATCGTGCGCACCCTGTCGGTCGCCGAGCAACAGATCGTCGAGATCGCCAAGGCCGTCAGCTACGACGCCCAGATCATCCAGATGGACGAGCCGACCGCCGCGCTGGCCGATCACGAGGTCGAGCTGCTCTACAGCATGATCCGGCGCCTGCAGGACCGCGGGGTCGCCATCCTCTACGTCTCCCACCGGCTCACCGAGCTGTTCGATCTGTGCGAGACGATCACCGTCCTCAAGGACGGTCGGCACGTGGCAACCCGTCCCGCGGCCGAGCTCGACGAAGCCAGCCTGGTGCGGATGATGGTCGGCCGGGAGATGTCCGCCTTCTTCCCCGACCGCCTCCCGGACACGCACCG
>CAYVEH010000298.1:0-2928 GCA_964450585.1 uncultured Ornithinimicrobium sp. | reverse complement strand
GCGGTCAGCCGGGACGGCCGGCGCCCAGGTGTGCGACCAACTCCGGTGCCAGCCCGACATACGCCTGCGGGGTCAGGGCGGCCAACCGCTCCTCGACCTCGGCCGGCAACCCCAACCCACGGACGAACTCGACCAGCTCGGCCTGCCCGATCCGCCGACCCCGGGTGAGTTCCTTGAGCCGCTCATACGGGTTGTCCATGCCCGGGTGGCCGGCGGCGGCCAGAGCGCGCATGGCGGACTGGATCGGCTCGGCCAGCACCTCCCAGTTGGCGTCCAGGTCGGCGGCCATCCGCTCCGGCGCGGCGTCCAGGCCAGCCAGCCCACGGCATACGTTGTCCAGCGCCAGCAGCGAGTGGCCCAACGCCGTGCCGATGTTGCGCTGCATCGAGGAGTCGGTCAGGTCGCGCTGCAGCCGGGAGGTCACCAGGGTCGAGGCGAGCACATCGAGCAGTGCGTTGGAGACCTCCAGGTTGGCCTCGGCATTCTCGAAGCGGATTGGGTTGACCTTGTGCGGCATCGTCGAGGAGCCGACCGTGCCCTGCCCGCGGACCTGCGCGAAGTAGCCCAGCGAGATGTAGGACCACACGTCGGTGCACAGGTTGTGCAGCACCCGGTTGAACCGCGCCAGATCGGCATAGACCTCGGCCTGCCAGTCGTGGCTCTCGATCTGGGTGGTCAACGGGTTCCAGGTCAGACCCAACCCGGTCACGAACTCCTGGCTGACCTGCTGCCAGTCCACCCCCGGCACCGCCGCCAGGTGCGCCCCGTAGGTGCCGGTCGCGCCGTTGAGCTTGCCGAGGTACTCCGCGGCCGCGATCCGCCGCAGCTGTCGGGTCAGCCGCCAGGCCAGCACGGCCAGCTCCTTGCCCATCGTGGTGGGCGTGGCCGGTTGCCCGTGCGTGTGTGCCAGCAGCGGTATGCCGGCCAGCTCCTCGGCCATGGTGCTCACCTGCTCGATGAGCTGGGTGGCGCGGGGCAGCCAGACCTGCTGGACGGCGCCCTGCACCATGAGGGCATAGGACAGGTTGTTGATGTCCTCGGAGGTGCACGCGAAATGCACCAACTCGGCCAGGTCGTCCCGGCCGTCGAGACGGTCGGTCAGTCGACGCTTCAGGTAGTACTCGATGGCCTTGACGTCGTGCACCGTCTCGGCCTCGATCGCGCCCAACTCCTCGATGGCGGCCCGGTCGAACTCATCGACCAGGCCGCGCAGGCTGTTGATCTCCGCCTCGCTCAACGTGCCGGCGCCCGGGACGATGCGCTGCGTCGTCAGGTGGATGAGCCACTCGATCTCCACGTGCAGCCGGATGCGGTTGAGCGCCGGCTCGGAGAGGTGGTCGACCAGGGGCGCGACGGCCTTCCGGTAGCGGCCGTCGAGGGCGCCGAGAGCGATCGGGGGCGTCAGGTCCGCAAGCAAGGCCATGGCCCTGATTCTGGCAGAGGGCAGGGTCTGGCTCTGCCGCGGGCGTGCCCGCGCCCGCGGGCCTACCCAGCGTTGCTCCGCCCAGCGGTTCCCGGGGCGCGCTGCGCGGCAGGTCAGCGTCGGCTGTCGGGGTCGATCTCGTCGGCCTCAATGTAGCGCTCGGTCACCTCGTCACGGTGCTCCCGCGCCTCTGCGGTGGCCTCCCGGGCCTGCTGGTCGCGCATCGTGGCCTCCTGCTCGCGCACCGCGGCCTCGCGCTGCAGGGCGGCGGCCTGCTGCTCGGCCTGGGTGGCGCGGTCCTGCGCGGCCTCGGCCTCCACCTGAGCCTGTCGGGCCGCCGCCTCCCGGTCCTCGGCCTCGTGCTCGCCCGCGGCGGCGCGCTGTCGGATGTGCTCGGCCTGCGCGCGGGCTTCGTGACGCCGCTCCTCCTGCTTCTTGACGAACATCCACACCGCACCCAGCACCAGGACTACCACGATGGCCAGGAGCACCCAGATCATCAGGTCCGAACTCATGCCAACACCTCCGTTGGTTGTCCGTCACGCTACCCGGGTCAGGGCAGGCCGGCGACCGCTGGTGGACAGCGCTGAGCAGTGCGCTGAGGAGACCGATGGGCAGCGTGTGGAGCGGGGATCGATGAGCTTTGTGGTGCGCGCTGGTCGGTACCGGAGACCATGATTCGTTGAGAGGATGCCTCATGACTCAGCTCCAGCACCCCCAGATCATGATGCACGAGGCCGTGCCCACCGCTGTGTGTCGGGAGGAGGTCAGCATGACCGATCTGCCAGCCTTCTACGATCGTGCCTTTACGGCCGTGGAGCAGGGCCTGCACGAGCAGGGGGTCGCGCCCGCAGGTGCCGGCTTCGGCTACTACCTCAGCCTGCCGACCGAGAGCTTCGAGCTCGAGGCCGGCTACCCCGTGGCCACCGCTGTGACCGGCACCGGAGACCTGATCGCCAGCGAACTGCCGGGTGGCACGGTGGCTCGGGCCACGCATGCTGGTGGCTACGACGGGCTCGGTGACTCCTGGCAGGCCCTCGTGGCTTGGGCCCGGGAGCAGGGGCGCACGCCCGAAGGCCGGATGTGGGAGGTCTATGTGACCGAACCCTCGCCCCAGATGGATCCCGCCACCCTGCGGACGGATCTCTTCCTGCTGCTCGCTGACTGATACAGACGGGTTGCTGCGGTGAAGCCGCGTCGATGCCGTGCTCACCCCGATCTCGCGGACTGCCTGGTCGGGGCCGAGCCCGTGGACGCAGACGTCGCCGGAGTTTGCCCGGAGGCGATGAGGGCTACCCGGCGCCACCCGGCCGGCTGCACCGTGTGCGAGACCATGACCGCGCTCTGCCCGCCGGTCGCCAGCCGCTCCAGCACCCGATGAGAGCTGACCTCATCAAGGTGTGCGGTCGGCTCGTCCAGGAGCAGCACCGCACGTCCGGACAGGATGCTCCGGGCCAGGCTGAGGCGGGTCCGCTCACCCCCACTGAGCCCGGTCAGCGTGGTGT
>CAYVEH010000297.1:0-2931 GCA_964450585.1 uncultured Ornithinimicrobium sp. | reverse complement strand
TCGGGGCCGCCGGCCTGGGCGGCGCTGACGACGCAGTGTTTGAGGTGGTCGTTGAGTAGGCCGAGGGCCACGTTTTCTAGGGCTGAGGTCAGGGCACTGATCTGGGTGAGGATGTCGATGCAGTAGGTGTCTTCATCGACCATCCGGTGGATGCCGCGTGCCTGGCCCTCGATGCGTTTGAGGCGGGCGAGGTAGCGGCCCTTGTCTGTGATGTAGCCGTGTGCTGCCTGGGTCGTTTCCGTTTGGGTGGACATCGTCTGCTCCTGCGTGGCGGGTTGAGGAATCTCGTGGTGCCCGGTGATCAGGCGGGGGTGTCGCGGTCGAGGAATCGGGAGGTGCTGTTGGCCGGGGTTAGGTCGAGGCGGCGCAGTAGTTGGGCGTTGAGGGCGACGACCACGGTGGAGGCGGACATGAGGATCGCGCCGATGCTCATCGGTAGTACGAAGCCGATGGGTGCGAGCACTCCGGCGGCCAGAGGCACGGAGAGGAGGTTGTAACCGGCGGCCCACCAGAGGTTCTGCTTCATCTTTCGGTAGGAGGCCTGGGAAAGGTCGATGACCGAGAGCACGGAGCGAGGGTCTGAGCTGGCCAGGATGACTCCGGCGGAGCCGATGGCCACGTCGGTTCCTGCTCCGATGGCGATGCCGACGTCGGCTTGGGCCAGGGCTGGGGCGTCGTTGACTCCATCGCCGACCATGGCCACCTTGCGGCCCTCGTGCTGGAGTTCGGCGACCTTGGCGGCCTTGTCTTCGGGTCGGACCCCGGCGAAGACGCGGTCGATGCCGAGTTCTGTGGCGACGGTGTCGGCCACGGCTTGGGCGTCGCCGGTGATCATCACGACCTGCGCTCCGGCAGCGTGGAGCGCGTCGACAGCGTCTCGGGACTCGGACCGGATCTCATCGGCCAGCCGCAATGCGCCAATCACCTGACCGCCGGCAAGGATGTGCAGGATGATCGCGCCCTCGGTGCGCCACTGCTCGGCGACGGGAAGTTCGTCGAGGCTGTGTTGGTCCAGGAGGTAGGGGCCACCAACTTCGACCACGGTTCCGTCCACGGTGGCTTTCACCCCTACGGCTGGTGAGGAGGAGAACTCGGTCGCCTTGGGCACGGCCAGCTCCCGGGTTCGTGCCGCTCCGGTCACGGCGTGAGCGAGTGGGTGTTCGCTGTCGGTTTCGGCTGCTGCGGCGAGGGCAAGGATCTCGTCTTCGCTGTGTCCTTCGGTCGGTTCGATTCCGGTGACGGTGGGTTCACCTTTGGTCAGGGTGCCGGTCTTGTCGAACAGGACGGTGTTGACCGTGCGCATCGACTCGAGCGCGAGGCGGTCCTTGATCAGGACTCCGCCGCGTGCGGCACGTTCGGTGGCGATGGAGACGACCAGGGGGATCGCCAGTCCCAGTGCGTGGGGGCAGGCGATGACCAGCACGGTGATCGTGCGCACGACCGCGGCATCGGGCATCCCCAGCAGGCTCCAGATGACGGCGGTGATCGCTGCCGCACCGAGGGCGAACCAGAACAACCACGCGGCTGCCGTGTCGGCGATGCGCTGAGCGCGTGAGGATGATGCTTGCGCGTCGGCCACCAGTTTCTGAATGCCGGCCAGGGCGGTGTCTTCACCGGTGGCGGTCACTTCGACGCGCATGCCGGAGTCGGTGGCCACGGTGCCGGCGACGACGTGCTCGCCGGTCTCCCGGCGGACGGTCTTGGATTCGCCTGTGACCATGGATTCGTCCATGCTGGCCGAGCCGTCGATGATCTTTCCGTCGGCGGGAACGGACGCCCCGGGGCGCACGATGACGACGTCACCGACCACCAGATCGCCCGGAGCGACTGTGACCACGTCGTCGCCGTCGATCTTCTCGGCCTCGTCGGGCAGCAGGGCTGCCAGCGAGTCGAGAGCGGAGGTGGTCTGCGCCAGGGAACGCATCTCGATCCAGTGGCCCAGCAGCATGATGACCACCAGGAGGGCCAGTTCCCACCAGAAGTTCAACTGATGGTCCAGCAGGCCCAGGCTCGCGCCCCAGGAGGCGATGAATGCCACGGTGATGGCAAGGCCGATGAGGAGCATCATGCCGGGTTGGCGGGTGCGGATCTCAGAGACGGCGCCGGTCAGGAACGGCTGGCCGCCCCAGGCATACATCACGGTGCCCAGGACGGGGGAGACCCACGACACCCACGACCCGTCGGGCAGTTGGTAGCCGAGCAGGTCGGCGAACATGTCGTTGAAGCCGACCACCGGGATAGCCAGGACGAGCATGATCCAAAACAGTTTCCTGAATTGTCCGACGTGGTCACCGTGGCCAGCATGCCCACCGTGACTTCCGTGGCCTCCGTGCCCGCCGTGGTCCTCGTGCCCGCCGTGGTGTCCGGGCGGGTCCGGATGGGCGTGGCCTGCGTGCTTGTCGCCGTGGTCTGTGTGACCTGAGCGCGTGCTGTGCTGGTCTGCGTGGTGCTCGGGTGTGGCTGGTCCTGGAGTGCGTTGGGGTTCGGGGGCCATCGTCATGTCCTCTCTGTTTACCCGCGGTGTGAGAGTGTGTTGCGCGGGGAAGGAACCCGCTCGGGTGGGGTTAGGCGGCTGTGTAGCGCTCGGGGTCTGCGTCGAACAGCGGACCGCACGCGTTGCAGCACAACCAGTAGCGTTGACCGTTGTGGTCGCGGAACAGGCCGGCTGCCTCGGCCTGGGACTTGATCACGGTCGTGCCGACCATGACGGGGCATTCGGTGATGTCTTCCGCGCTGGCCTGGGCCACCGTGTCTGCCGCGGGCGCGTGTCCGCCACATGCCTGGCCTGCGGCGGGCCCCTCTTGGTGGTGGTTGTGGTCGTCTCCGTGGTGGTGCGTTGTCATGTGTCTGTCCTTCTCGGTGCGTTGGTTGGTTCTGTTCAGGTAGCGGAGAGTGACCGTGCACGCGTGGCGGGCACGGTGCCTACTGGTG
>CAYVEH010000296.1:0-2935 GCA_964450585.1 uncultured Ornithinimicrobium sp. | reverse complement strand
TGGTGATCGCTCAGAACCCGGTATTGCGGATCCCGATCGTGGGCTTGCGCACCGACGCGTCCAAGTTCATGGGCCAGGTGCAACGTCTGCTAGCCAGCAGGCCCCCGCGCGGTCAGGAGGTGTTCGTCAACTCCGGTCAGCCCTGACCGCATCTGCAGAACACCTGCCGGGGATGAGGGCGGGGTGAGATGGCTGGTTAGGTTGCTGGTGGGGCTGGTGGGGTCTCGGGTGCTGGTGGTGCTGGTTAGGTTGCTGGTGAGGTCTCGGGTGCTGGTGGTGCTGGTGGTGCTGGTTAGGTTGCTGGTGGTGGCGCGGTCGAGGACTCCGCGGCGGCGGCGATGTCGGCCAGATCCTGCTCCAGCGCCTTGCGGGTGGCCCGCTCGGCGACCCCGCTCAGCAGCGACATCACCGCCCGTTGCCACCGGGAGGGGTCTGTGAGCTCCGCGCCGAAGCGCACCGTCAACCCCGTCTCAGCACCCTCGGCCCGCGGTGTGAGCACGAACTCCGTGCAGTACTCCGCACCTCCGGAGGCAGCCCGCACCTCGCTGCGGCGCCACGGGTCACTGGCCGTCACCCACAGCTCCTCGGTGCTGGACCGACCCAGCACGGTGCGGGTCTCGCGCCACCGGGTGCCCACGGCATACGGCCCGTCGGTCATCCGCTGCACCGAGGTCACCCCCGACAGGGTCTGGGCAGCCTGATCCAGGTCGGTGAGCACCTCCCACACCCGCTCGGGCGTGGCACGGACCAGCCGGCTCAGGACGATCTCATGCATCGGTGCTCACTCGGTCGCCGTCGCCTCGTCCGGGCTCACCGGCTCCAGCTCGGTGAAGTCGTGACCCAGGAAGAGGTCCACTTCGTCGCTCTCCCGCTCATCGGCCACCAGCACGGCGTTCGGGAACAGGGTGTTCAGCAGCTTGGCACCCTCCGCACCGCCGGGGCCGAACCGGATCTCAGCGACCTGCGGGGTCTCGGTGCCCGGCGGGGCATTCTCCACCGCGTCGATGTCATAGCCCCGGGAGGCCAACGCCTCGGAGGTGCGACCGGCGATCCCGACGGCACCGGAGGCGTTGTAGACGTTGACGGTCACCTCCGCCGGCTGCAGCGCCGGTGCCGTCGCGGTGGCCGTGACCTGGTCGGTGTCCGCCGTGCCGTCGTCGGTGCCGGGCAACCACCCCTGGTAGTAGGCGAAGGCGTACAGGCCGACAGCAGCCAGCAGCGCCACCAGCCCGGTCAGCACCAGGGCCGCGCGACGGCGGCGGCGCCGGGCGGCTGTCGACATACCGGCGGTGCGGACGTAACCCACGGGAGATCTCCTTGTGCTCTGCTGAGCGAACGCTACCGAGCAGCCCGGTCGGAGACGACAAGGACACGCCCGTGGACGAACGGGCGGCCGCCGAGTGCGGCCCGCAGCGCCCGGTGCAGGCCGTCCTCCAGGTAGAACTCGTCGCGGTACTGCACCACGTGGCAGAAGATGTCGCCGTAGAAGGTGGAGTCGGCCGCGAGCAGGTGCTGCAGGTCCAGGGTGGACTTGGTGGTGATCAGCTCATCGAGACGGATCATCCGCGGCGGCAGGTGCGACCAGTCCTCAAGATTGTGGGGAGGGTAGGGCCGGCCGTCGCCCACGCCCTTGAAGATCATGGGCCCAGTGTAGGTGGCCAGGCGATAGACGGTCACTAGCCTGCTTGCATGGATCAGGAACCAGTTGAGCAGATTCGGGGCGGGCCAGCCGTCGACGGCGACGGTGACGACTCGATGAAGGAGCCGGCCCCGGACACTCCCCACGGAGTGATCCGGCGGCTCGCCAAGGGATGCACAGTTGTCGTCTTCGATCTCGACGGTGTCGTCCGCGAGTTCGCGCCGACCACGTCAGAGTCCGTGGCGGCCGACCTCGGTCTCAGCCACGGGGAGTTCCTGGCCCTGGCCTTCGCCCCCGACCTGCTGCGCCCTGTCGTCACCGGCCGGACCACCTTTGAGCACTGGTGCGGTCAGATCGTGTCGGCCCTGGAGGACCAGGGGACCGCTCCGGACGCGGCGCAGGAGGCGGTGCGTCGCTGGGTCTCGGACCGCGGAGCGCCGGTCGCCGAGACCGTTGAGCTGATCGCCGAGCTCGAGGAGGACGGGCGGCAGGTCTTCCTGTTCACGAACGGCACCGACAACATCCCTGCGGAGCTGCGTCAGATCGGCCTGGACCACCTCGTCGATGTCGTCCTGAACAGTGCGGTCTTCGGGGTGGCCAAGCCGGACCAGAAGGCGTATGCCGCAGCGCACGCCGCCATCGAGATGCACCGGGGTGGGCCGGTCGCCCGGGAGCAGGTGCTGTTCACCGACGACCGGACGCAGAACGTCGCCGCCGCGCTGGCCTTCGGGTGGCAAGCCGTGCACTTCGCCGGGGTGCGCACTAACGTCTGACCGACGTGGTCATGACGCTGCGGGGCCGTGCACGCCTCCCGTCAGTCCGTGTGCTGTGTCTCGGCGGGCTCCAGGTGGCTGTCCAGCAGCTCCAGCAGGCCCTCGGCATCAGTCGCGCCGCCCGCCACCAGGCTCTCCACCTCGGCACGCAGGTCAGCGACCGTGAGGCTGCGCTCGGTCACGATGCTGTTGCCCTTCAACAGCTCGGCTGTGTCAGCCACCAGGGCAGCCAGCCGCAGGGTCGGCGAGGGCTCCTCGAGGGACCAGGTGATCGGGGCGTTGACCTCGGTGGTCTTACCGGACTGCGGGTCCGCCCAGCGGACTCGTGCCTGCCCGACCTCGGCACCGTCCGGGACGGCGTCGGTCGGGACCAGCTCATAGAGCGCCGATACCTGGTGGCCAGCGCCGAGCTCACCGGCGTCCACGGTGTCGTCGCGGAACTCCTCATCCTCCAGCGCGCGGTTCTGGTAGCCGATCAGCCGGTAGGACTCGACGAGCTCGGGGTCGAACTCGACCTGGCTCT
>CAYVEH010000295.1:0-2936 GCA_964450585.1 uncultured Ornithinimicrobium sp. | reverse complement strand
CGTGACCGAGACGCTGCGCGAGGCAGGGCTGACCGAGGGCGGTGAGGACCAGTGAGCGCCGAGCGTTTGAGGTTAGCGGCCAAGGCGCTGCGGGGACGGGCCGAGGCTGCGACAACCGGGCCGTGGAGTGCGCATATCGACCACGATGACGACCCCACGATCCTCAGCGCGGTCAGCGAGAGGTATGTGGCGCAAACGGCTTACGACGGCCTGAGCAACACCACTGCCAATAGCGCCAGCGACGCTGACTACATCGTGACCATGCACCCTGGTGTCGGGTTGGCGCTGGCTGACTGGCTGGACGATCTGGCCGACCACGGGGCATCCGCTCTGATGCCGACGGAGCGCGGCGCGTTCGTCATCGCTGACCTGATCCTGGGCGGTGAGGACCGGTGAGGTTCCTCCTGCTCGCACTCACCGCCCGCCGTCGTGCCCAGCGCGCCGAGGAAAACGCGCTCCTGGCCGAGCTGCTGGAAGGGGACGTGTCATGAGCGAACTCCCCGACTGGCTCACCACGGCCCTGTCCGCACCCTGGATCGGCCCGACAGCCCTCATCGCCCTCGGTGTCGGCATCGTCGTCCTGGCCTGGCTGGCCCTCGACCTGTGGGCCGAGCGTGGCGTACAGCGTCACGTCGAGCTTGCCCTGGCCAGCCCCAGGTATGAGCCGGGACTGGCCACCTGGGACGAGGACCTGGAGGCCGAGACCGTCCGGCAGGCCGAGGCGTACCTGGCAGACCGCCCCTTCGACTGGCGGGAGACAGGGCTGTGAGTGGCATCGAGAAAGTGAGTACCGCGACCACTCGCCGTGCATTCGCGGCAGCGCTCGACTTGACGGGCGCGAGCGATGCTCTCCGCGACCGCTTCTGGTCAAAGGTTGACCGCCGTGGGCCAGACGAGTGCTGGCCTTGGCTTGAGCACCGGAAGCGCTCCGGATACGGCCAGTTCGTCCTCCGCAGAGGCGTATTCGTTACATCATCTCGCGTCGCCCTCGCGCTAGTAGAGCCCCTGCGGGACGACTGCCGCGAGCACGACCCCGAGTGGTGGTTCCCGGACAAGGGCGGCAACCGCAGCCCAGCCAAACGGATCTGCCGCACCTGCCCAGTCGCAGCCGAATGCCTGGAATACGCCCTGGTCAACAGGGAGCGGTTCGGCATCTTCGGAGGGGCGACACCGACCGAGCGGGCCGCGCTGCTGCGCAGGAGGGGACGGGGATGAGTGACCGCACAGCCGGATTCCTGGACGTCCCCTGCCCCACCTGCGGGGCCAAGGCCGGCCACCGGTGCACCGGCCACAAGGGCGTCACCGTCTACCCCCACGACGACCGGATAGCCGACCAGCGGGACCGGTGGCTGACCTCCATCGGCTACGAGCCGCTCGGAAGGGGCCGGGAGTGAGTGACCCACCCGCCGACTGCCCACACGGCCCCGACTGCGACCCATCCGTCGAGGTCATCGACCCCTACACGACCGGCCCGGACGGACCCACCCAGACCGTGTGCCTCGTCCACCAGAACGACAACGGAGACTCCCGATGAACACCAACCGAAAGAAGGGAATCGACTTCAAGGTCGAACTGCCACCCGGCCTCCCGGATGACCTGGTTCAGATCTATGAAGCGTGGCCCGAGCGGTTCCGCAGCAAGGTTCTCATTGGCCCCAACTGCTGGTTGTGGACCGCCTGCGTGACCGTGGACGGCTACGGACGTTACAACGCAGGCCGTCGTGGAGAAGGTGTGCTTCGAGCACACCGAGCAAGCCTCTTGCTGGCCGACATCGAGATCCCCGATGGGTACGTGGTGGACCACCTGTGCCGCAATCCCTCGTGCGTCCGGCCTGACCACCTTGACCCAGTCACACAGTCGCTGAATGTCCGCAGGGGCACCCAGGGCAACGGTTCCGGGTGGTGCCGAGCAGGACTCCACAAGTGGGTGGCCGAGAACATCGCCCCCCAGGGGGCATTCCAGCGCTGCCGCGCCTGCCACGCGGCTAACGAAAAAGCGCGCTACACGGCCGTCTATGACCAAGACCAAGGAGACCCACAGTGACCATCACACAAACCCCACCCGTCGAGATCCCCCGCGACCGGTGGAGGCGCCCCCTCATCATCCCGCCAGGCGGCGGCGAACCCATCCCCTACACCCGCGTATCCACCATGTCCAAGGCCCTGGACGACCTGAGTAACCTCATGGCCTGGAAGCAGCGCAAGACCGCCCAAGGGTTGGTGATGCGCCCCGACCTGCTCACCCGCATCTCCGGCGCCCTCGCCAACGGCGACCCCGACAGCGACTGGCGCACCAAGAAAGACCTCAACCGGATCTGTGAAGAGGCCACCGAGGCCGCCGGGGCCACCACCGGGCGATCCTCCGGGACCGGTCTGCATGCCCTCACCGAGTCCATAGACCGGGGTGAAGAACCGCCGTTCGTGCCCGACGCCGACCGGGCCAGGCTGGACGCCTACCGGGCCGCCACGCGCGGCTACCAGGCGCTGGACGCTGAGACGTTCGTCGTCATCGACGAGCTGCGCGTCGCCGGATCCTTCGACCGACTCTGGCGCTGCCCAGACGGGCGGGTGCGAGTCGGTGACCTCAAATCAGGCAAGTCTGAGAAGGCGTTCCCGCTGGCCACGGCGACACAGATCGCCACCTACTCCCACGGGCAGCGGTACAACCCCGAGACGGGCGAGCGGGCCCCGCTGCATGACGACCTGGACCTGACCACCGGGCTGTTGATCCACATGCCACCATCCGGCGGCTGCGAGGTCGTCCCGTTGGACCTGGAGCGTGGGTGGGCCGCCGCCCGCACCGCCGCCTACGTGCACGACACCGTGCGGAAGTGGAAGGCCGACGACATCATCCGGGAGGTCGGGGCATGAGCGAGCACAATTCCCTGGCCGAGGCGCTGGCCGCGTTCCAGGAGTCCATGCCAGTGGTCACCAAAT
>CAYVEH010000294.1:0-2938 GCA_964450585.1 uncultured Ornithinimicrobium sp. | reverse complement strand
GGGTCGGGTGAGGGTGAGTGTGAGTGTGAGTCGAGTCAGAAGGGCAGCGGGCGCCAGACCGCCACGGCGGTGCTCGACGCCTCCTGGCGTGGGCGGGTGCCCGGGCGCATCACGACGGCCTCGCCGCTGGTGCCAGCAGCAAAGACCCGACTGCGGCGCTCCAACGTCTCTCGCAGCACCCGGTTCTGCTCCACCAGCTCAGCGGCGCGGGTGCGCAGCGCCTCCACCTGGTGCTCCAGGTCCATAATGCGCTGGATGCCGGCCAGGCTGACGCCCTCGTCCTGGGAGAGGCGTTGCACCTCACGCAGCCGGGCCACGTCACGGGCCGAGTACCGCCGGCCACCGCCCCGGGTGCGTCGCGGAGTGACCAACCCGAGCCGGTCGTACTGCCGCAGCGTCTGGGCATGCATCCCCGCCAACTCGGCCGCGATGGAGATGACGTAGACAGGAGTCTCTTCATCCGGTGGCTGGTGGCGTGCCATCTCTCCTCCTTACTCGCAGTATGCCGTGTGGCCGGGTGCTGAATCATCTCCCCCCGCCGACGGGTTGGGGAGGAACTGCTTACTCGTGAGCCCGGCGCAGCAACTCGGCGCGCGGGTTCTGCCCGTCCTCTTCGGCGGCCAGGGTCTCCACCGCCTCACGCGCCGTGTCCGAGAGTCGCTGCGGGACCACGATGGAGACCTTGGCCAGCAGGTCACCGGCACCCTTCTTGGTCTGGATGCCGCGGCCCTTCACCCGCAGGACACGGCCCGACGGCGTGCCGGCCGCCACCTTCACCTTCACGGTCCCGCCGTTGAGGGTGGGCACCTGCACGGTCGCCCCCAGCGCGGCCTCGGCGAAGGTCACGGGCAGGTCGAGCGTGAGGTTGTTGCCGTCGCGACCGAAGACCGGGTGTGGGCGGACGGTGACCACCAGCATCAGGTCACCGTTGGGTGCGCCCGGGTCACCGGGCATGCCCTTGCCGCGCAGCCGGATCTTCTGCCCGTCCTTGACACCGGCCGGGATGCGGGTGGTGATGCGCCCGCCCTCCGGGGTCTGCAGGGTGACCGTGTCGCCAGTCGCAGCCTGCACAAAGTCAATCGTGGTGCGGGCCTCCACATCCCGTCCGGGACGCGGGCCGCGGGTGGCCTGGAAGGGTGAGCCGCCGGCATACTGCCCCCCACCCCCGAACCCGCCGAGCAGGTCCTCCAGGTTGATCCCCTGGGCTCCCCCGCCGGTCGTGAACCGGGTGCTCCCCCCGCCACGACTACCGCCGAACATCTGAGCGAAGACATCCTCAAAGCCGGCACCGCCGGTCCCCCCGGGACCACCTGCGGTGAAGCGTGCCCCGCCGCGGGACATGGCACGGACGGCGTCGTACTGCTGGCGCTGCTCCGGGTCGGACAGGACCGCGTAGGCCTCGCCGATCTCCTTGAACCGTTTCTCGGCGGCAGCATCACCAGGCTTGGCATCCGGGTGCCACTCGCGAGCCAACTTGCGGTAGGTGCTCTTGATGGTCTTCTCGTCGGCATCCGCGTCGACGCCGAGGATCGCGTAGAAGTCTTTCTCGAACCAGTCCTGACTAGCCATGTGTTGTCCTCACCTCCCGCACCGACGTAGCGGCCTCGTGTGCCTCACCTGAGTGCTTGCTGTGGATGTTTCTCCTTGGTATGCCGACTCTCGCCGGCCTCGGTCCGGCCCGTGGGGGCCGGTGGTCGGGGCGAAGTGGTGCCGGCCGGGCACCACTTCGCCCCGAGTTGATCATGCCGGGTCTGCTACCGCCACGCGGGCGGCCCGCACGACCCGCTCGCCGACCTTGAAGCCCGGCTGCATGACCTGGACGATGGTCGTCTCGGTCGCGCCCTCGGGCAGGTCGGCCTCCGGCAGGTGCATCATCGCCTCGTGCACCGACGGGTCGAAGACCTCACCGACGGCACCGAGGCGCTCGACGCCGAACTTGGCCAGCGTGCTTTCGAGCTTCTCGGCGATCGCCAGCAGCGGACCCTCGTCGAGCTCACCGTGCTCGCGGGCCATGTGCAGGTCGTCCAGGACCGGCAGCAGGGCCTCGACCACCACGGTGGTCCCGGCCTCCCGGTCCCGGGCGCGGTCCCGGTCCACCCGGCGCTTGTAGTTGACGTACTCCGCCTGCAGGCGGCGCAGGTCCTCAAGGCGATCGGCTGCCAACTGGGTGTCCGGATGAGTCTGCGAGGACTCATCCGCCGAGCTCTGACCCGCGGGCTCCGAGGCCTCGGGGGCCGCCGCACCCTCGGCCGCACTCGTGTCAGCAGCAGCCGGCTGGCGGACCTCACCGGTCTCGGGGTCGAGTCGTCGCTTGTCCCGGATCACCGGGCCGCGGGGCTCCTCGGACTCGCGGTCCTCGGGCCCCACGGCACCGGTGGTGTCGGTCACTTGGACTCCTCGTCGTCGACGACCTCGGCGTCGACCACGTCGTCGGCCGCGGAGCCCTGGGCGGTGCTGCCCTCGGCACCGGCGAAGCCAGCACCCTCAGCGCCGGGGAAGCCGGCACCTGCCGCGCCCTCGCCACCCTCGGCCTGCTGGGCGGCGTAGATCGCCGAACCCACCTTCTGGCTCTCGGTGGACAGGGTCTCCATCTTGGCCTTGATGTCCTCGATGCTGGCCTCGGACTCCGGCTTGAGCGCTTCCTTGAGGTCGTTCAGAGCGGTGTCCACGCTGCTACGCAGGTCCTCGGGGACCTTGTCGCCGGAGTCGGTGAGGAACTTCTCGGTGGAGTAGACCAGCTGCTCCGCGGTGTTGCGGGTCTCGGTCTCCTCGCGCCGCTTCTTGTCCTCCTCGGCGTGCGCCTCGGCGTCCTTGACCATGCGCTCGATCTCCTCCTTCGGCAGCGCGGAGCCGCCGGAGATCGTCATCGACTGCTCCTTGCCAGTGCCGCGGTCCTTGGCGGAGACGTGCACGATGCCGTTGGCGTCGATGTCGAAGG
>CAYVEH010000293.1:0-2946 GCA_964450585.1 uncultured Ornithinimicrobium sp. | reverse complement strand
GGCACCCGACCCCGGTGGCGGGGGTCGGAAGCCACGACGTTGCAGGTGATAGGCGGCCGACAACCCGGCCTGGCCGGCGCCGATCACCAAGACGTCGACGGTGTTCACGCTGGCTCACGCTACCGAGCCGCGGTGAGGAAGGCGTCCATGATGGGCCCCGCCGTGGTCGACCCGTAGTCACCCTCCTCGACGAAGACGGCCACGGCCAAGTCGCCCTGGATCGCGATCATCCACACATGGGTCTGTGGGGGATCCTCGCTGCCGAACTCGGCGGTCCCCGTCTTGGCCAGCACCGGGGGGCCGGGGTTGTCCGCCAGCATCGACGCCCCGCCATCAGTGACGACCGCCCGCATGATCGTGCGCAGGGAGGCGGCCTCCTCGGCCGTCAGGGACCCCGCGGGCTCGGGCACGTCCTGGCCGGCGATGACCCGCGGCACGACCGGTTCACCAGCAGCGATCGACGCGGCCACGGTGGCCATCGCCGTGGGTGAGGCCAGCACCCGCCCCTGCCCGATCAGGCTCGCGGCGTGCTCGGTCTCGGAATCGGCTGATTCCGGTACCAGCCCGCTGAATGCGGTGACCGGCATGTCCCACACCGCGCCGAGGCCGAGGTCGGTCGCCGCCTGGGCCAGCTCATCCATCGGGATCTCATCCCGCAGACCGATCAGTGCCGTGTTGCAGGAGTGCGCCAATGCGGTCACCAGAGGCACATCGCCGAGGGCGTCCTCGGGGTAGCCGGGGACATTGGTGAACCGGTATCCGTCGACCAGCAGCTGCGGCTCGCACCGGACCGTGGTCTCCGTGGTGACCCCGTGCCGTAGCAGCACCAGGGCACTGGCCAGTTTGAGGGTCGAACCGGGGGCGTACTGGCTCGACAAGGCGGTGTCGGCACCATCGGACCCCGGGCCGTTGGCGATGGCCAGGACGTCGCCGCTGGAGGGTTGGATCGCGACGATCGCGCTCGGCGGGCCCACGTCGGCCAGTGCCTTCTCGGCTGCCCGCTGCAGGGTGCGGTCCACCGTGGTCCGCAGCGGCTCCGGCTGCTGGGGCGGCTCCTCGAGCAGGGTGTCTCGGACCGCCCGGGAGTCCGCCTCGATGGCGGTGACCCGGGTGCCGCCGCTGCCGGTCAGCTGCTCATCGAAGGCCTGCGCCAGGCCGGACAGCCCGGCCACCTGGCCGACGACGAAACGGTCCGGATCCTGCTCGATCATCTCCGCGGTGACCGGTCCCACCTGACCGAGCAGGGGTTGGGCAAAGGTGCGGGTGGGCCCGAGCATGCGGTGTTCATCCAGCGCTGCGGCCCCCTCGATGTCGTCGATCCGGGCGCGCAGCGACTCCCCGTCGGTGTCACTGTGGCGATAGGTGATCAGGTCGACGAAGGCCTTCGGCCCCGCCGCGGCGACGGACCCGGCATACGCCTCCGGATCGAGTCCGGCGGCCTCGGCGAGGAGCCGCGCCGACTCTTCCGCCTGGTCGGCGCTGACCTTGGTCTTGTCGATGCCGAAGCGCCAGACGGGTCGGTCGGTGAGCAGCGGGTCCCCGGTGCGGTCCACGATGTCGGCGCGTGCCGCGGGGAGTTGCTCCCGCCGGAGGACCTGGCCGAGTGGGACGCCCAGGGCGGCGTGCTCCCAGTCGACGGCCCAGGCGTCCTGGGAGACCTTGAGGCGCGCCGAGGTGTCGATCTGCAGATCCGCACCGTCGCCGGGCAGGTCCCACGTCAGCCGCAGCGTGGCCCTGGCACGGGGCAGGTCCTCCTGCTGCTCGACGCTGACGACCTGGGTCGTCAAGGGCAGGTCACCGAGCTCCTCATAGGCCGCGGTGCGGTGGGCCCGGGCCCGGTCGGCCACGTCGTCGACCAGCGGGACCCTGGTGAAGTCGCCGGTTGCGATAGCGGCAGCCAGCTGCTCGGCGGCCTGTTCGGGGCTGCCGGCCGGGCCGGAGTCACAGGAGCTGAGCGCGAGGCCGGCCACGACTCCCGTGATCACGACGAGGAGGCGGGCCCGCAGGCGGTGCACAGGTGGCATGACAGATATCGCAGCAGCCGTGGTCAGATTCCACAAAGTGGTGACACTGCCCGGTGCCAGTCGGACGTGATATATCCAGGGGTGTCAGCCCGCGGTCGAGCAGGGAAGAGGTCACCGTTCGGCGACCCGTCGCAGGCTGCGTACCGCGAGGCTGCCCACCTCCCCGATCACCGCGTCCACCCGCGGCAGGTGCTGGGCCGGATTGATCGCGTGGGTCAGCACGGCCACGGCGATCGGTTCCTCCCCGGGGAAGGTCACGACGCCGGCCTCGTGCCGCAGCGCCAGCAGCGAGCCGGTCTTGCCCGCCACCACGACGTCGTCGTGGGGGAAGCCGGCCGCCAGCCGGTGCCGCCACGGTTGCCGCGCCATGGTCTCCCGCACCACGGCGCTCATCTCCGCGGAGGCCAGCTCATCGCGCCACACGGCGCTCAGCAGGCTCGTCATGTCCCGAGGGGTGGTGGTCGAGCTCAAGGCAGGGTCGTAGACCGCGCTGGCATCCTGCCCAGGGCGGTCGGCCAGCAGACGCAATGCCTCCGGAAAGCCGGGCGCCCCGGTCTCCTCCAGCACCAGTCGCTGCAACTCGCGGTCGCCGCCGTGGAAGGTGGTGGCCCTCAGGTCGGCGTCGGCGATGACCCGGCGGACCTGCGCGGTGCCGACCAGGCCCAGCAGCACCTCGGCCGCGGTGTTGTCCGAGACCGTCAGCATCAGGGTGACCAGGTCGCGCTGACTCAGTGTCACGTCGTCGCGCAGGGCCGACAACCCGGTCGGGCCGGGTGTGCGCGCCCCTGCCGGCACGGTGAGACGGTCGGTCGGGCCGAGCCGGCCCTGGTCGACACATCGGGCCCACGCCATGGCCAGGATCACCTTGTAGAGCGAGGCCATCGGCACCTCGTGATCGGCCCCGACCGACACCTCCTGCGGC
>CAYVEH010000292.1:0-2984 GCA_964450585.1 uncultured Ornithinimicrobium sp. | reverse complement strand
TCACCGCGCTGGTCGGTGCCCTGGCAACCTTTCTGGCGCACGCGCTGCGGCTGGGACCGCCCGGTGCGTTCTTCTTCGTGCTGATCGTCGGGATCGGCGGCTACCTGCCTTCGCGCGGAGTTGATCCGGGGCCTCTGCTGTTGGCCACGACGACCGGTGCCGCCCTGGCGGTGCCGGTAGCGATGTTCGACCTCATCGTGGACCGACTCGGCCCAGAGCGGGCTGCGGTGGCCGCCGCCGAACGCGCCGTCGAGGCCTTCCTGGCCGTCTCGGCCGAGGACCCGCAAGCCGAACCCTTGAGCACCGCAGCAACCAATGCCATCCACGATGCCTGGACCACCCTGTGGGATGGCGGGGAGCCGGCCCTGGGCCCCGACCAGGGTGAGACCGCAGACCCGGACGATGAGGAGAGCGTCCGGGCGGACCTGGCCACCGAACTCATCGTTGTTCAGCAGCGCTACTCCCAGCGATTGCTGCCGACTCAGCAGCCCAACCCAGACCTGGGCAGCGAGCCCACCGCCGCCCCGTTGGGACGGCCCCGGTTGCGCCGTATGGTGACCCGCGCGTTGCGCTGGCCCACCGCGGCGCTGCAGGCGGCCTTGCGGGTCGCCGCCGGCGTCGCCGGGGCCGGCTTGGTGGCTGGGCTGCTGGTCGGGAGCGGGCACATGTACTGGGCGATGGCCGCGGCGGCGCTGGTGCTGCACAACGGGTTGGACCGCCGGGCCACGGTCATCCGGTCGATGGAGCGGCTGGCAGGCACCACCCTGGGCATCGGGCTGTTCCTGCTCGGCGGCTTCTCGGACAACGGGCCGTGGGCGGTGGTCATCACGATCGTGACGCTGCAGGGATTGGTGGAGCTCTGCGTGGTGCGCAACTACACCCTTGCGGTCATCTTCGTCACGCCGTTGGCGCTGACCATCGGCACGGCCGGGTCGGGGCTGCCCGCCCTGACGATCGCCCAGGAACGACTGCTGGACACCGCGATCGGGCTGTTGTGTGCGGTGGTTGTCCCCTGGCTGGTCGGGTGGCGCTCCGGGCGCCGAATGCTGCTGGCGCACCTGGCTCGGGCGGTGTCGGCCAGCGCTGCGGTGATCGGGCCGTTGAGTCGCGGGCAGCAGCAGGACCGCGCCGGGCTGGAGGCCCAGCGGGAGCTGTCCCTGGAGCTGCAGGAGCTCTCGGCCATGGCCGGTCGGGCGATCCGCGATGAGCCGGGCCGGATCAACGACCTGCTGCCGCTGCGGGATGCCACGGCCTGGCTGGGGTTCACCGTGTTGGCCACCGCCTCCCAGGCCGCACCGGGCGAGGCCCTGCCACGGGTGGCCCCGGCCCAGGAGGCCGCCCGCGAGCTGGCCGACCGACTGGGCCGGCGACAGGTCCCGGAGGCGCAGGAGATCCGTGACGTGCGGGCCATCATCGGCAAACGTCCTCCCCTGGGCTGAGCTCACCGCTCTTTCCCTGAGGACATTCCTGATCGAAGTCTGAGAATTCTTGGAAAGGGCAATTTATCAGCGCGTGATACGTTGACCGGCCACTTGACAGCAGGGAGGAATCATGCGGAAAAAGACGTTGATGACCAGCATTGGTCTGGTCATCTGCCTGCTGGGCGCTGCCTCGTGCAGCAACGACTCAGACTCGGGCACCGACGGCGCTGAAGCGAGTCAGTCGGGCTCGGACGAGGCGACCAGCACGGCTGGCCCCGACGGGGCCGAGTCCACCGACGGCGCCGCGAGCACCGGCGGGCCAGAACAGGCGGCGACTCCGGACCTCTCGGACGTGCCGGAGGTGGTGGCCGAGGTCAACGGCACCGAGATCACCAAGGACGAGTTCAGTCAGGCCTACACCCCGTCGTTCGAGCAGGCTGCGATGCAGGCCCAGGCCACCGGTCAGCCAGTGGATGAGGCCGCCCTGCGTGAGCAGACGGTGCAGGGTCTGGTCAGCAGCGAGCTGCTCATGCAGGCCTCGGCGGAGCACGGCATCGAGGCCAGCGACAAGGACATCGATGCCAGGCTGGAGGAACTGGCCAGCGGCAACGGGATGCCGTCCACTGATGAGTTCCTCGCGGCCCTGGAGGAGCAGGGAATGTCGGCCGACCAGGTGCGGGTCGAGGTGGAGCGAATGGTCACCATCGATCGGTTGATCGACCAGGAGGCCAAGGTCAAGGAACCGACCGAGGAGGAGGTGCGCCAGCGCTATGACGACCTGGTCGCCCAGCAGGGCGGCGGTGGCGCCGAGTCCGGTTCCGGTGCTCCAGAGGTGCCGGCCTTCGACGAGGTCAAGGACCAGGTGGCCGAGCAACTGACCACCGAGCGGGAGAACGAGGCGGTGCAGACCATGGTGGACGAGCTGCGCGCCGAGGGTGAGGTGACGATCCACCTGAAGAGCCCGGACACCGCCGAGTGAGGCTGCAGTCCCGGTCACGTCCCACGTGAGGTCGGCCAGACCGCGTCAGGCTGCAGTCCCGGTCACGTCCCACGTGAGGTCGGCCAGACCGCGTCAGGCTGCAGTCCCGGTCACCTCCCACGAGAGGTCGGCCAGACCGCGTCAGGCTGCAGTCCCGGTCACCTCCCACGTGAGGTCAGAAGTCCGCCTCGTTTCAGATGAGGCGGAAGCCGGGTCGGGTTTCGGGTGAGCCTGGAGCCCCCGACAGGAGTCGAACCCGCGACCGTCCGCTTACAAGGCGGATGCTCTACCAACTGAGCTACAGGGGCGTGACGGCCGGAGCCGACACCGACGTATGGTACCCATTTTTTGGGGAGCTTCAGCACGCTCGGCGCTGGCGTTGTTCTGTAGAAGCGGTCAACGGTGACCGGTTCTGCACAACATCACCGGCTCTCACGGCGCTGATGCCGGCAGCTCCTCTCACCTCACGGCGCTGATGCCGGCAGCTGATCTCACCTCACGGCGCTGATGTCGGCCGCCAGCAGCTGCGGTCAGGGGCGGAGCACCTGTGGAATCAGGTCGGTGAAGGGGGCAGTGGTCCAGTC
>CAYVEH010000291.1:0-2987 GCA_964450585.1 uncultured Ornithinimicrobium sp. | reverse complement strand
AGGCTCCCGGGGACGATGACCCGGCCCTGGCCGGGGAGCCGGTCGCCCCGCCCGGAGGACGGTGGGCCCTGGCCCGCAGTGCCTTTCGGGAGATGCAGCACTCACCGACCCAGACCCCGCTGCAGCAACGGATCATGCGTGTGCTGAACGTGATCGAGCTGGTCCTCGCAGTGTTCTTCCTGTCCGCTGCCGTGCTGGACTTTCTCCCGGGCCCCTGGTGGGTCTGGTTGGTGCTGGGGGTGCTGCTGGCTGCGGATGGCCTCAAGGATCTGGTGATCGACCCGTGGCGGAAGCGCCGGGCGGCCACCGAGGCAGAGGACAGCACCAGAAGCTGACCGCCCGGCGTGCAGCGCCCGGACGCCATCAACGAGCACCCGTCGCAGCACGGCATTGACTGAATGGTTAGTCAGCGCCTACTGTGGCTGACTAACCATTCAGTCAGGAGTGTGGTGATGTCCGGAACGACAGCGCAGACCGGTGACCCGGCGCCGACGGGTGGGGCGGCGCGGATCCTGGCGGCCGCGATCAACCAGTTCGGCCGGCACGGCGTCAAGGGGACCAGCCTGCGGATGATCGCCCAGGAGGCGGGCGTCTCGCAGGCGTTGGTGGTGCACCACTACGGCTCCAAGGACGGACTGCGGCGGGCGTGCGACCACCACGTGGCCGGCGTGACGCGTGCCAACAAGGTGCAGATCATGGCGGAGGGGCCACAGTTGGACCCCTTTCTGACGTTGCGGCGCCTGGAGCAGAGCCAGCCGCTGCTGCGCTACCTGGCCCGTGCGCTGATCGAGGGCGGGGAGCACACCAGGGACCTGGTTGATGAGTTCGTGGCCGACGCCCAGGAGTACATGCGCCTGGCTGAGGACGCCGGCTTCGTCAAACCGAGCCAGACGCCACGGGAGCGCACCACGGTCCTGGTGATCTGGTCCCTGGGCGCGCTGGCCATGCACGAGCACGTCCGGCGGCTCCTGGGGGTCGACTTCCTCGCCGAGGACGCGCCGCCAGAGGCTCTGGGCCCTTACCTGCGGCCGGTGCTCGAACTCTTCACCCAGGGACTGATGCAGGAGGGAGCCTTCGACCAGATGGCCGACCTGTTCGAGGTCCCCCGGTCCATGTCTGACGTGCGCCCCGAGGGCAGCCCAGACAGCGAAACCCACGATCCGACAGCACAGGAGGAGCAGTGAATCAGATGGCTACTGCACCGGTGATCCGCGCTGACGCGCTGGTCAAGACCTTCGGCACCACCCGCGCCCTGGATGGGCTGGACCTGGAGGTCTCCCGCGGGGAGGTGCACGGCTTCCTCGGGCCCAACGGCGCCGGCAAGTCGACCACGATGCGCATCCTGCTCGGGCTGCTGCGGGCCGACGGCGGCGCCGTCGAACTGCTCGGCGGAGACCCCTGGGATGATGCCGTCCGGCTGCACCACCGGTTGGCCTACGTCCCGGGCGATGTCGAGTTGTGGCCCAACCTCACCGGCGGGGAAGCGATCGACCTGCTGGCCCGGCTCCGCGGCGGACTGGACCGGGCCCGCCGCCAGGAGTTGTGCGAGCGCTTCGACCTGGACCCGACCAAGAAGGCGCGGACCTACTCCAAGGGCAATCGGCAGAAGGTGGCGCTGATCTCGGCGCTCATCTCCGACGTGGACCTGCTCCTCCTGGATGAGCCGACGGCCGGGCTGGACCCGCTGATGGAGGTGGTCTTCCAGGAGACGATCGCCGAGGCGAAACAGGCCGGGCGCACGGTGCTCCTCTCCAGCCACATCCTGGCCCAGGTGGAGGCCCTGGCGGACCGCATCTCTATCATCCGCAACGGGCGGGTCGTGGAGACCGGGAGCCTGTCCGAGCTGCGGCACATGACCCGCACCACCGTCGTGGTGCAGACCGAGCACGCAGCGGAGTCCCTGACCGACCTTCCCGGGGTGCACCACCTGACTCGGCAGGACGGTCAGGTCCAGTTCGAGGTCGACGGTGACCGGATGGAGCAGCTGGTGCGCGAACTTGCTCCCCTGGGCGTGCGCTCGCTGGTGGCCCACCCACCGACCCTGGAGCAGCTGCTGATGAGGCACTACGGAGACGCGCTCCCTGAGCCGCCGCACAACCAGCAGGCGGTGGCCCGATGACGGCGCAGACCATCACGGACCGCTCCGCGTCGGAGATGCAGTCGGGCGGGCATGCCGCGTTGGCGGGCACTGGCACCTTGGTGCGCTTCCTGCTGCGGCGCGACCGGGTCAAACTGCCTGCCTGGATCGGTGGGCTCGGCCTGTTCGTGGTGTACATCGGGGCAGCGCTGCCGCAGCTGGCCCCGTCCGAGGAGGACCTGGGCTCCATCGTGACCCTGTTCACCCAGCCGGTGGGTCGGATGTTCACCGGCCCTGCCTTCGGCATGGAGGACCCCAGCTACGAACGGTTCTTCGCCGCCGGGTACGCCCCCTACCTGTACCTGCTGGCCGCGCTCATGAGCATCATGCTGATCACTCGGCATACGCGACTGGAGGAGCAGACCGGCCGAGCTGAACTGGTCCGCGCCAACGTGACCGGTCGGTATGCCGCACTGGCAGCCTCACTGATCGTGGCCGGCATCACTAACGCCCTGGCCGCCGTCGCGGTGACGGTGCTGGCGCTGGCCAATGGGTTCGCGCCGACGGGCTCGGTGTTGATCGGTGCTGGCACCGGCCTGACCGGTTTGGCGTTCGCCGGGGTGACCGCAGTGATGGTGCAGCTCAGCGAGTACTCGCGGGCGGCGGCCGGGATGGCTGGGTCCGTGCTCGGGGCGAGCTTCGTGCTGCGGGCCCTGGGCGACATGGTCGCCGTGGGGGGCAGCGCCCTGTCCTGGGCCTCACCGCTGGCCTGGCCGGCACAGACCGCGCCCTATGTCCATGACCGCTGGGCTCCGCTGTTGCTCCCACTGGGGTTGGCCGTGGTCGGCGTCGTGGCGGCATACCTGCTGTTGGGGCGGCGCGACTTCGGGGCGAGCCTGGTGGCGGCACG
>CAYVEH010000290.1:0-3018 GCA_964450585.1 uncultured Ornithinimicrobium sp. | reverse complement strand
GTGCCGAAGACCGGGTTGAAGGTGTGCGCACCAGCGGCGAACTCCGGCACGTTGGACTTGCCGGTCGTGATGACCCCGGCGGCCCGCAGCCGGGCGACGATCAGGTCGTCGTCGGCCGGGACCCGGTCGGCATAGACCGGCGAGCCGAGCGTCGTGCGCATGCCCGCCGTGTCGTGGGTGTCCTTGTGGGTCATCGGCACGCCGTGCAGCCCAGGCAGCGACTCCCGCCCGCCGCCGGGCGCGGCGAAGCGTTCGTCGGCTACCCGCGCCTCGGCCAGCGCCCGCTCGGGGTCGGTGGTGACGATCGCGTTGAGCGTCGGGTTGACCGCCTCGATGCGCTCCAGGTGAGCACGCACCGCTTCCCGTGAGCTCACCTCGCCCGAGGCGATCAGCACCGCCAGCTCCCGGGTGGAGAGCCAGGTCAGGTCGGTCATCACGGTCCCTTCGACAGGTCATCCGCGGCACGAGCCTCACCCCGGCCACACAACAGTTCCCATCCTGCCCGAGGCGGCACTGCCCCGCTCAGGGCATCTCGTGCGCCGCCACCAGCGCCGTGCTGACCCGGGTGGCGGCATACGTGACGAACACGAGGCAGAAGACCACGGCTCCCACGAAGACGACCGGTAGCCCCCAGAGCTCGCCGACCATCCCGCCCAGCAGCGCTCCCAGCGGCATCAGGCCGTAGCCGATCATCCCGCCGGCTCCCCCGACCTTGCCCAGCTTGTCCGCCGGCACCAGCCGCTGGCGCATCGTGCGGCCCACCACGTTGCCGCACATGTTGGTGAAACCAACCACCACGAAGGCCGCGGTGATGGCCCAGGCCTCCGGCACCAGCACCGGCACGAGCAACAGGGCCGAGTTGATGAACCACCCGCCAATCAGCAGGGGCACCTCACCGAGCAGGGTGACCAGGCGCTCGGCGAGCAGCGCCCCGGCCACGGCGCCAACGGCCAGCACGGCCAACAGCAACGGGAACTGCTCCGCCGCCAGCCCGACCCGGGACGTCGGCCCGACCACCCACAGGATGAAGACGGCGAAGTACCCGGTGTTGGCAAAGTTGAGCGCCGAGCCGGTCAGCAGCAGCGGGCGTAGCACCGGGTGGGCCACCTGGAAGCGGAACCCCTCCAGCACCTCGTGCAGCCGGCCCGCGGCTGGCTCCGGCGACCGCTCGGCCCGGAAGCTGCCACGCAGCCCCAAGCCGATGAGCAGCAGGAACGCAACGCCCAGGGCGACCGGGACACCGAACACCCACCCGGCCCCCAGCACGAACAGCAGGCCGCCGACCGGTCCGCCGACGAAGTTGTTGCAGACCGTCTCGGCGCCCATGATGCGGCCGTTGGCGGCCGACAACCGCGAGCGGGGCGCGAGCTGCGGGATGATCGAGGAGCCGGCCAGGTCCACGAACACCTGCGTGATGCCGTAGAGACCGACCGCCCCGATGAGCAGTGGCATGGTGAGCCGGTCGGTGGCGGCGAGCCACGTCATACCGCCCAGCAGCACCACCCGCACCGCGGTGCCGGCGAGTTGCACGTGCCGTCGGTCCAGGCGGTCGACGACGACCCCGGCCACGATCCCAAGCAGCATCCACGGCAACCAGAAGGCGACCTGCAGGAGGGAGACCTCCGCCGGGGACCGGGTGAGCGTGATGGCCACCAAGGGCAGCCCGCCCAGGATGATTCCGTCGGCCAGGTTGGCCAGCGACACCCCGGCCAGATGTATGCCGAAGGGTCGGCCGAGGCGCTCACGCACCGGTTCGGTGGGGGTGGCCTGTGTGGTGCTCGTGGTCATCGGAGACTCCCGGTAGAGTGGGTGCAGAAGTTCATCTGCATAAGTTTCTCTGCAAAGGTACCTCTGCATATGGCCGAGCGCAAGCCCCGTTCTGACGCCCCCTCCTCCGGCGACCCCACCGCCGATCAACCCGCCTACCTGGCACGGCGGATCGACGCGCGGGCCATGAAGGCGTTCGCGCACCCATTGCGGATGGCGATGTACGACTATCTGAACGACCACGAGAGTGCGACCGCGACCATGCTGGCCCGGCATACCGGCGAGAGCACCGGGCAGACCAGCTATCACCTGCGCCAGCTCGAGCGGCACGGCTTCGTCGAGGAGGACCCCACCCGCGGCTCCGGGCGCGAGCGGTGGTGGAAGGCGGTCGGGTTCCGGATGGAGGGCAACGACCTGGCCAAGGACTCCCGGACCCGGCCGGCGGTGGCCGCGATGTTGCAGAACCAGGTGAGCCAGCGCGCCGACTCCCTCAGTGACTGGTTCCTGCGCTCGGAGAGCGAGCCGGCGGAGTGGCTGGACCACTCCCTCACCTCACGCACGACCGTCAAGATGACGGCCGAGGAGATGGGGGCGCTCAACCGTGCGCTGATGGAGACCATGCATACCCACACCGAGGCCGCCAAAGCCCGACATGAGGCCGCGCAGGAAAGTGGGGACCAGACCACGGAGACTCGGCGGGTCCGGCTCTACCTGGACATCTTCCCGCTGCCGCGGGACTCCTGAGGATCGCACAGCGATCCTCAGGGGAACTCAAAGAGTGCGTTCAGTGATCGTCAGATTCATTGCTTGCTGCCGACCCCTCACCTACCTTGGTGGCCCACTCGGGGACACATCAGACACGGAAGGACATGCAATGAAGCGCAGGACCCTGGCTGCGGTTGTCACGGCGTTGATGCTGACTGTGGGAGGCATGGGAGCCGCCCAGGGGGCTGATGGCGGGGAGCAGATCGACGCGATGTGCAACCCGCACAAGTGCTATTACCCCGCTTAGATCGGCCGTCAGCCGGATCACATCAGCGACACCGAAGCCGCTGCACCTTTTCGGAGGAGACCGTCCGGCTCGTCCTCACCGGCGAGCACTTCGTCGGCCCGCTCGGACCACGTGACGCCTAGCGGCATCAGGAGGGTGGCGGTCATGTTGTCCTCGCCCCACACGTAGAGACTGTTCTGCTCTTACGCCCCGATCACGGCGACCGTGGCGCCCTCGATCTGGTCGGCATACGTGCTGGC
>CAYVEH010000289.1:0-3020 GCA_964450585.1 uncultured Ornithinimicrobium sp. | reverse complement strand
AAACCGGGCAGCGCTGACCGTCTGTGCAGAACACCTCAAGCCCGGCCGCACCCGCAGACGTGAAGAGGCCCCCGGGTCCGACTGGACTCGGGGGCCTCGTTCAGGCGCTGCGACGGTGTGTCGCCGGTCGTCTCAGACCGGGCGAACGGACTCCGCCTGCGGGCCCTTGGGGCTCTGCGTGACCTCGAACTCGACCCGCTGGGCCTCATCGAGGGACTTGTAGCCGTTGGTCTGGATGGCCGAGTAGTGGACGAACACGTCCGGGCCACCGCCATCCTGCGCGATGAAGCCGAAGCCCTTTTCCGCGTTGAACCACTTCACGGTTCCCTGTGCCATGGGACATTCTCTCTCTGCTGTGCGATCAACCCCCACACCTCGCGGGGGCCGGCCTCAGATGAAACCCCCCACTACCGGGACCATGCCCGACCTGCTGACCATCTGTCGTGCCCACTGGCAATGACTCATGCTCGACCTGCGAGGAACTGCAACTGCAACCACCTGAAACGGTAGCAGCATCTGGCCCAAAAGTCCCCCTCCTGTCCGGCAGCGACTCAGCAGCATCCGCGCAGGTCGTCGCACAATTGACCAGGCACAGAGGAGTTACTGACCACACCTGGACCCAGCGGTGGTTCCGGCGGGCCGCGACACCCGGGTCCGCGGCCGGTCCAACGGGCCCGTCGCAGCGTCGTGCCCGCAGGTCAGCCGCCCGCTGCCATCGGGCGGTTCGAAACTCCTGGGCGTCAGTGGAACAATGGCACGCGAGCCAGGCCAGGCCCGGCTCTGGAGGGTTCGCATAGTGGCCGAGTGCAGGCGCCTTGAAAGCGCCCGACGTGAGAACGTCCGTGGGTTCAAATCCCACACCCTCCGCGCTTGTCTGAGACATCACAGTGTCCTGAACCAGACACCACACCCTCCGCGCTGTGATGTCTTAGGACATCCCGGACGCTGGGTCCCTGATCTGAGTCGGCACCTCGCTGACCCGGCGACGAGACTCAGGACGTTGGTGAGTCACCGCCGCAGGGCCGAGGGTGGGTGGGCCCGCTGCGGGGCCGGCCCCTCGTCAGCCGAAGATCATCGCGGCCAGCACGCCCAGCACCACCATGCCGAGCACGATGCCCACCCCCAGCAGCACTCCCGCCCACGGGTTCGTGTGGGACCACGGCAGCATGTGCGGCCACCGCTGTGCGGCCTCGGCCGGGATGAGCACCGGCACATGGGTCACCCGCGGAGCGATCTGAGCCAGCGCGGTGACATCGGCCAGGCAGCGCACCGGGTGGGTGTGCAGCAACAACGCGCCAGTGCCATCGAGCAGGAACGCCCGGGGCCCGCCGAGACGGGGCACCGAGTAGTCCTCGGTCAGGACCGCCTCGGCGATCGCCGACCGCGGGATGACCGTGGCACGGCGCAGCAACCGTCGTTTGATGACGTGCGTGCTGGTGACCTGGATGCGTGAGCGCGGAGGCACGATGGTCAGGACGACGGTGACTAGGACGATCAGATAGCTCGCGCCGAGCATCAGCAGGTTCTCGGCCAACCCGCCCTCGGGGTTGCGCGCCAAGACGTAGGGGACGGCCAACAGACAGCCCAGGAGGACGGCGGCGATCGACCACGTGCCCGCGCGGTCCGGCCGGCCGCGCGCCTCGAGCAGCACGATGCCGTGGTCCGTCGTCTCTCCCACTGCCACCGCGTCCATCCCCTGGTGAGTTGAGCCAGCAACATCCGGAGCCTGCCGAACGCCGCCGGAGATCCTAGGCGGCCGGTCTCGCTAACCTGGAATCCATGACCGTGACGAACCCCCTGGAGCAGTTCACCGAGACCGACCTGCGCGAGCAGCGGACCAGTGTGAAGTGGCGCGCCTTCGAGCCCGATGTGCTACCGCTGTGGGTGGCCGAACAGGACTCGGTATTGGCCGAGCCGGTCACCCGGGCGGTGACCGAGGCGATGCAGCGCGGTGACACCGGGTATGTCGCCAGCGGGCAGCCGTATGCCGAGGCGCTGGCCTCCTTCGCGGTGGACCGGTGGGGGTGGTCGCCGCAGCTCGAGCACACCGCGATCGTCCCGGACGTAATGATCGGGGTGACCGAGATGCTCCGGTTGGTCACCGAGCCCGGGGACGCCGTGGTGGTGAACTGCCCGGTCTACCCACCCTTCTACGCCTTCGTGCGCAGTATGGGTCGGCGCATCGTGGAGTCCCCGCTGACGGCAACCCACCGCATCGACCTGGCCGACCTGGCCCGCGCCTTCGGTGAGGCGACCGCGGGCGGCAGGGCTGCGGCATACCTGCTGTGCAGCCCGCACAACCCGACCGGGACACTGCACAGCGCCACCGAGCTGGAGGCGGTGGCGGCCCTGGCGCAACAGCACGGCGTGCGGGTGGTCGCTGATGAGATCCACGCCCCGCTGGTGTACCCGGGGCACACCTTCGTGCCGTTCCTCAGCGTGCCCGGCGGGGAGCGCGGCCTGTCGTTGATGTCGGCCTCCAAGGGCTGGAACCTGGCTGGGCTGAAGAGCGCGCTGGCCATCGCCGGCCCGGAGGCGGCCCAGGACCTGGCGCGGCTGCCCGAGGAGGTCGGCCACGGGGCCAGTCACGTCGCTGAGATGGCGCACATCGCGGCCTACCGGGACGGTGGGATGTGGCTGGATGCGTTGTTGGAGGGGCTCGATGCGAACCGGCGGCTGCTGGCCGAGTTGTTGGCCGAGCACCTGCCGGGGGTCGGCTACCAGGTGCCGGAGGCGACCTATCTGGCCTGGCTGGACTGTCGCGCGCTCGGCGTGGAGGACCCGCAGGTCGAGCCAGGGCTGGTGTCGCTGAACGTGGGGCCGGCCGCGTTCTTCGCCCGCGAGGCCAAGGTCGGCCTGAGCGCTGGGACGGCGTTCGGCACCGGCGGCAGCGGCCACGTGCGGCTCAATATGGCGACCTCACAGGCGATCCTGACCGAGGCCGTGGAGCGCATGGGCCGCGCCGTCGCCCCCTAATTTTGGGGAGGTTTGGTACGCCTCACGCGCATTCTTGGGGAGGT
>CAYVEH010000288.1:0-3021 GCA_964450585.1 uncultured Ornithinimicrobium sp. | reverse complement strand
ATGACGACCTCGTCCTCGGTCCGCTCGAGCAGGTAGCCGAGGGCGTCCGTGGCGCGCTCGCCGTCCTCGATCAGATAGCGCACCACCACTCGGGTCCCGATCGGGACGGTCCGCAGGCGCTGCACGGTCACCCTGCCACTGTGCCACACCCTCGGGCGCTCCTTCGGTGGACGTTCCCGGAACCCGGGGCGGCCTCTGAGGCAGGATCGGGGTGTCTGCGTGTGTCTAGTGATCATGCAATAGTCATCGATACTGGTGGATCGTTACTGGCCGGCCTCAGAAGCTGGTCGCCACGGGGATCACGAGCGGCAGGGTCATCATGGCCAGGCACGTCTGAGAGCCGATCAGCGAGGCCATGAGCCGGGTGTCGCCACCCATCCGGCTGGCCAGCACGTAGGTCGTGGGCGGCGTCGGGATGGCGGTGATCACCACCATGCTGACCAGCATGACTCCGGAGATCCCCAGCGAGGAGGCCAACGCCCCCACCCCGAGGGGCAGCACCACCAGCTTGAGCACCGAGGTCACCGCGATGTGCAGCGCGTCCCGCCGGTCGACCCGCAGCGTGATGGCGGCGCCGGCCACGAGGGTCCCGCACACCAGGGCCGGCTCTGCGAGCAGGTCGACGGTGGTGCCGACCGGGCCCGGCAACGGGATGCTCAGCAGGTTCAGCGCCAGCGCGACCAGACAGCTGAGGATCAACGGGTTGGTCGCCAACTCCTGCCACAGACGGGGACGGCCCCGCCCCTCCGGGGCGCCGTGCAGCGCCAGCAGGCTGACACAGATCACGTTGACCAGCGGGACCATCAGGGCGGCGGTGAGCGCGAAGGGGGCGATGCCGTCCCGGCCGTGCAGGGCGGCCACGAGCACCAGGCCGAGGTAGGTGTTGAACCGGATGCTGCCCTGCACCAGCGAGGTCAGTGCCGGGCCGTCGGCATGCAGCACCGGGCGCAACAGCACCACCACGGCCGTCACCACGAGCACCGGCAGACTCAACCCGAGCAGCAACGGGATGGGGGAGACCGCCCCCAGGTCGGCGTCCGTGATCGAGCTGATGAACAGCGCCGGCATGAAGACGTAGTAGCTGGTCCACTCCAGCCCGTTCCAGAAGCCCTGGTCGGTCAGCAACCGGTGCCGCAGCGTCCACCCCAGCACCAGCAACAGGATGATCGGCACGATGGCGGCCACCACAAGGTCCACCCGGACGACTCTGCAGCACGGACCCATGGGTTGTCGCGCCGGGGTCGCCAGTGGCGTGGCGGGCACGGGTGAGGAGAGGCTGTCAGGTGGCGCTCCGCCGTAGTGGATCGCGAGATATCCGGACTTCTAGCGTCCAGGCAAGACAGCGGCATACCTCGCGATGGACGACACGATCGTGACGTATCCGCAGATATCGGAAGAACGGTAGAAACGCGGATACGCTCCGAGCGTGGACCCGATTCGCAACCCGTATGCCCCGGGCGCCGGCCAGCGCCCACCCGAGCTCGCCGGACGGGACGAGCAGCTTGAGCGCTTCCGGGTGGTGCTGGAGCGGATCCAGCGAGGGCGCCCGGAGCGCTCCATGATCCTGACCGGCCTGCGCGGCGTCGGCAAGACCGTGCTGCTCAACGCATTGCGCTCCAGTGCGGTGCGCAGCCGGTGGGGGACCGGCAAGTACGAGGCGCGGCCCGATCAGGGGATGCGCCGGCCGATGGCCGCTGCGCTGCACGTCGCGGTGCGGGAGCTGGGCCACCCCCGGGGTGAGGAGCTGGACCACGTGCTCGGGGTGATCAAGGCCTTCGCGCAGAAGGACCAACCGGGGGCCAAGCTGCGGGATCGGTGGAACCCCGGCATCGATGTGCCGGCCATCGCCGGCCGCGCCGACTCCGGAGACATCGAGATCGACCTGGTGGAGTTGTTCACCGACGTGGGCGGCCTGGCCGCGGATGTCGGCAAGGGGGTGGCCGTCTTCATCGACGAGATGCAGGACCTGGCCGCTGAGGACGTCTCGGCGATCTGTGCCGCCTGTCACGAGCTGTCCCAGTCCGCGCTGCCGGTGATTGTGGTGGGAGCCGGGCTGCCCCACCTGCCGGCGGTGCTGTCGGCCAGCAAGTCCTACTCCGAGCGACTGTTCCGGTACACCCGCATCGACCGACTGGACCGCGCCAACGCCGAGCAGGCGCTGCGGATGCCGGCCCAGGACGAGGACGCCGACTTCACCCCGGCTGCGCTCGATGCCCTGTATGCCGCCACCGGCGGGTATCCCTACTTCATCCAGGCCTACGGCAAGGCGGTGTGGGACCACGCGCCTGCCTCGCCGATGACCGATGAGGACGTGCGGGTGGCCGCTCCGGAGGCCGAGGAGGAGTTGGCGGTCGGCTTCTTCGGGTCCCGGTATGAACGGGCGACGCCGGGGGAGCGGGAGTACCTGCGCGCGATGGCCGACCTGGGGGCCCAGGCCCAGGTCGAGGAGCCAGAGTCCGTGGATGCCATCGAGTCGGTGGCCACCGCCGACATCGCCACCCACCTGGGTCGCAAGCCCCAGTCACTCTCACCGGCCCGCGATGCGCTGCTGAAGAAGGGGCTCATCTACTCCGGCGAGCGCGGGCGGATTGCCTTCACGGTGCCCCACTTCGGGAGGTATCTGCGCTCGCAGAGTTGAGTCGCCTGGTGGCTGAATCCCGTCACCTTCACCGATATCCCGCCTGACCACCAGGCGCTCCCAGAAGCAGGAGTGGGATCAGCAATGAGCAGGGGTTGGTCCGCTGCGATGTGTCCGTCAGCGCCCGGACAGTTGCGCAGCCACGCGGTCCAGGGCCTGTCGTGACACCCGGTCGCCGGGAAGGTCGAGCACCACCCGGTCGCCGGCGTGCCTGGGGATGATGTGCAGGTGCACGTGCGGCACGTCCTGACCAGCCTCAGGGCCATCGGACAGGTGCAGGTTGACCGCGGGTGCGAACTCGGCCCGGATGCGGGCACTGAGGTGTTGAGGGCCACCGTAACGACGGACTCAGGCTCATCGAGTTACGAGCTGCCGTCCCGCAC
>CAYVEH010000287.1:0-3023 GCA_964450585.1 uncultured Ornithinimicrobium sp. | reverse complement strand
CCAGCGCCTCGTTGTAGTCACCCTGGGCGGTCCCGCCGTCGCCGGTGAAGGCCATGACGGCGGTGTCCTTCTCCGGGTCGCCGGTGCCGACCAGCCCGTCCTTCTGCACGCCCATCGCGTAGCCGGCGCCGTGCAGCATCTGGTTACCGATGACGATCGTGTACAGGTGGAAGTTGTTCTCGTTGGAGTCCCACCCGCCGTGGTTGACCCCGCGGAACATACCCAGCAGGTTGACCGGGTCCACGCCCTTGCACCAGGCCACACCGTGCTCCCGGTAGCCCGGGAAGGCGTAGTCCTGGGGACGCATCGCCCGACCGGCTCCCACCTGGGCGGCCTCCTGACCCAGCAGGGAGGGCCACAGCCCCAGCTCTCCCTGGCGCTGCAGGGCGTGCCCCTCGGCGTCCACCCGCCGCACCAGCACCAGGTCGCGGTACAGGCTGCGCAGCGTCTCGGTGTCCACGTCCTCGAGGTATTCGGCGTAGGGCCGGTTCACCTCAGTCAGCTCGACCCGGTTGCCCTCGGCATCCAGGAACTGGACCATCTCCGGTCCACCGTCGGTGATATCCCTCGCGGGGGGTTCATGGGTCGCGGGCGCGGCGGTCTCCACCGGCGCGACGGCGTCGTCGCTCACTGGTTCTAGCTCCTTCATGGGTCCCTGGCGCGGCGAGCGCCACGGCCTGTTGCAGGGTCACCCCCACGCTACCGCAGCGCGCAGGGTGGTCTGGACGGCGACCGTTGGGGCCCATCGCCGGCACGCACCCGACTTCTTTTTTAACAATTCTTGTTATTTAATGAGGTGGTCCGGGCACACCGGGCTGACCAGCAACGAAAGGAACCCTCATGGCGATCGCAACCCGCACCGCGCGGACCACGTGGACCGGCCCCCTGGCGACCGGCACCGGCACGTTCGGCGACAGCAGCAGCCAGGTGCTGGATGGCCAGGAGGTGACCTGGGGTTCACGCACCGAGGCACCGGGAGGCAAGACCAGCCCGGAGGAGCTGGCCGCTGCGGCGCACTCCTCCTGCTTCTCGATGGCCCTCGCGCTCCGGCTGGGCGAGAACGGCACGCCGCCCCAGCAGCTCACCGTCGCCGCCGACGTGACGCTCGACGAGGTCGACGGGCTGCCGACGATCACCACCTCGGCCCTGACGATCCGCGCCCAGGTGCCGGGCCTGGACGCCGATGCCTTCACCCGGGTCGTCGAGGAGGCCAAGGGGCTGTGCCCGGTGTCGCGGCTCTTCGCCGGTGCTGAGATCAGCGTGCAGGCCGAACTCATCCAGGGCTGACCCGGCCGGCCGAGGATCTGCGGCGAGGACAGGGTGGGGGCCCAGGACCGGCATACCGTCTGGGCCCCGCCTGCTCACCGGTCCCGGAAGGCCGCGGCCACCTGAAGCAACCGGTCGTTGGCCTCTGTCTCGGCAATCGTGCACCGCACTCCGTCGCCCTGGAACGGTCGCACGGTCAGCCCCTGCTCCTGGCAGGCCGCGGCGAAGTCGGCCGAGTCCTCCCCCAGCGGCAGCCACACGAAGTTGGCCTGGGTGTCGGGCACGCTCCACCCCTGCTCGCGCAGGCCGGTCAGCACCCGTTCCCGCTCCGCCACCAGGGCCTTGACCCGCACCTCCAGCTCCTCGTAGGCCGACAGGCTGGCGATTGCGGCGCGCTCGGCCAGGTCGGAGACACCGAAGGGAGTGGCGGCCTTGCGCAGCGCCGTGGCCACCTCCTCCTGGGCGATGCAGTAGCCGACACGGAGCCCGGCCAGACCGTACGCCTTGGAGAAGGTACGCAGCACCGCCACGTTGGGGTACTCGCGGTAGAACGCGAGCGCCTCCGGGGCATCCGGGGCGGTGTTGAACTCCAGGTAGGCCTCGTCGATGACGACCAGGACGTCGCTGGGTACCTGACCCAGGAACTCCCGCAGCGCAGCCTCGGTCACGTGCGGGCCGGTGGGGTTGTTCGGGGTGCAGATCAGGATCAGCCGGGTGCGTTCGGTGACGGCGGCGGCCATCGCGGGCAGGTCGTGCTCGGCCGTCTCGGTGACCGGCACCTGCACCGAGGTCGCCCCGGAGAGCGCCACCACGATCGGGTAGGCCTCGAACGACCGCCAGGCGTAGATGACCTCATCTCCCGGCTCGCAGGTGATCGTGATCAGTTGGGTGAGCACCCCGACACTGCCGGTACCGGTGGCCACGTGACTGGCCGGCACGTCCCACCGCTGCGCCAGGGCCTCGGTGAGCCGGGTCACCGCCATGTCCGGGTACCGGTTCATGGTGCTCGCCGCGTCGGCGACCACCTCCACGACCGAGGGCAGCGGCGGATACGGGTTCTCGTTGGAGGAGATCTTGTAGGCCGTCAGCCCCTCCGCCGGCGCGGCCGGCTTGCCCGGCTTGTAGGCGGGGACGTTCTCGAGCGTCTTGCGGAGTCGGACACCGTGGTTCATGGTTCCGAGCCTAGACGGTGCCCCCGGCGCCGATGGGTGCGACGATGGGCCCATGTCGTTTCTCATCAAGGTCCTGGTTAACGGGGTGGCACTGTGGATCGCCTCGCGCCTCCTGGACGGCATCGCCTTCGAGGACACCTCGAGCACGACCGCCTACGTGCTGACGATCGCCGCGGTGGGGCTGATCTTCGGTGTGCTCAACGCCGTCATCAAGCCGATCCTGTTCGTGCTCTCCCTGCCGGTGCTGATCCTCACGTTGGGGTTGTTCACCTTCATCCTCAACGCGATCATGTTGTGGCTGACCTCGTGGGTGGCCGGCTGGTTCGACCTGGGCTTCGTCGTCCAGGAGTTCTGGTGGGACGCCGTGCTCGGGGCGCTGATCATCACGATCGTGTCGATGATCCTCAACGCCGTGCTGCCCGACGGGAGGGACTGAGATGGCACCCAGCCCCACCGAGGTCGTGATCCCCACGGCGGACGGGTCGATGCCCGCGCTGCTGTGGGCTCCCGACCGTCCCGAGGGTGAGCCGCGCCCGGCCCTGGTGGTCTTCCAGGAGATCTTCGGGGTCAGCGACTACATCCAGC
>CAYVEH010000286.1:0-3024 GCA_964450585.1 uncultured Ornithinimicrobium sp. | reverse complement strand
CCGACTACCGGAGCCGACTGTCCGCGGTGCTGCGGGAGCACGGGTTCACCGTGGACGAGCTGAGCTTCACCGAGGCCGCGCAGGCCCCCGGGCAGTACGACGTGCTGGTCCTCAACGGCGCCGGCGACGACGACGCCGCGGACCACGTGACCGAGATCGAGGCGATCCTCACCGGCGCCGATGCCGCCGGCAGCAGCATCGTCGCCCTGGACACCTGGGGCGCAACCTCTGGCAGCATCGATGAGGTGCTTGCGGTGCGGGGCAGTGCCGGCCACCTGGACTCGAGCTATCGCGACGGCACGGTGTGGTTGACCGACCCGATCGAGCACCCGATCACCGCACCGATCGACCAGGACCGTTACCCGATTCTGCGCAACGACTCGCACGCGTGGCTGGTCGACTATGAGGGCGGCAACCTGGCCACCCTGGGCAGCGACGGGCGCGGTGAGCTCGGTAGCGGCATCGGCTACCAGCGCACCTCTGCCGACTCGGTGCAGGTGCTGCTGCCCAGCCATGCCTCCACCGCCCTGGTCGGGCCGGAGGAGAACTGGGGCCCGGGTGCCGAGGAGATCTTCGTGGCCGCCGTCGAGCACGGCAGCAGCGCAGCCTTTGGCACCGTCGCCCTGACGGTGACCGGCCCGGCGGGTGCGGTCGATGCCGAGGTCGGGGTCGTCGACTCCTTCGAGCAGCAGGACCTGCCTGGTGGTGTGGGAGATCTGTTCCTACCGGCCGGTGAGTACACGCTGCGCATCGAAGCGCCCGGCATGGTCGACCAGGAACAGCAGATCACTGTGACCGCCGGGCAGAGCGTCCCGGTCGCTGTGGAGCTGATCGCCTCCGACAACGGCTCGATCAGCGGCACCGTGCGGTCCGCCGGAACTCCGGTCGCTGGTGCGCAGGTGCAGGTCGACGGGGCCGAGCCGGTGGCCACCGACGCCGACGGCCATTACCTGATCAGTGACCTCCCGGTCGGCACGTATGCCGTCACCGCCTCCGCGGACGGCTACCTGGAGGCCACCGTGGAGGGCGTGCAGGTCACCGCCGGCAGCGTCACCACCCAGGACCTGGAGCTGACCAGCGCACCGTCGGTGGCTGTGCTGGGCGATGCCTCGGAGCAGATCACCCAGTTCCTCACCGAGCAGGGGCTGCCGACGACCGCCGTCGGGTGGGAGGTGATGGACGCCCTGGACGACTACGACGTCGTGGTGATGAACGACCCGGAGGAGATCAGCGACCTGCAGTGGCAGGAGCGGTTCGCCGCGCTGGACGCGGCCGGGGTGAGCGTGGTCTTCACCGCATCCAACAGCGACTACACCACCAGTGCCATTTATGCCCTGTCGGACGTGACCGACAACCCCGCCGCAGTGGAGGACTTCGGCGGCTACTTCACCGGCCCCAAGGAACTCACCGGCGTCGCGGAGCACCCGATCACCGCCGGCCTGGGCGAGGAACCGGTGATGTACCTCAACGCCGCCACCGACGCCCCCTTCTTCGTCGACTACCAGGGCGTGCCGCTCGCCTCGGTCGGCGAGGCAGGCGAGGTGGCCGGAACGGGCATCGCCTATGACGTGCGCACCCCGGACAGTGTCCACGTGCTGCTCAGCGGACTGTTCGTCAGCGCGGGCGACGCCGTCGACGAGGAGTGGGCCGCCCCCGGCCGTCAGCTCTTCCTCAACGCCGTGCGGTATGCCGGAGCCCCGCACCTGGCACAGATCACCGGCACCATCACCGGCGCCGACGGCCTGCCGGTCCTGGGCGCACAGGTCAGGGTGCAGGGCCGCACCTGGAGCGACACCACCGGTGCCGACGGGACCTTCCGGCTCGGCGTGCCGGACGGCACCCACCTCATCGAGGTGAGCGCGTTCGGGTACCTGCCGCAGACCCGGGAGATCACCGTCGTCGACGGTGCTGCCCAGGAGCAGGACTTCAGCCTGGAACTGGGTGACGTCGGCACCCTGAGCGGCACCATCACCGGTGCCCAACTGCCGGGCACCGGCCTGTCCGGGGACACCTCGGAACCCGCCGCTGACGGGGTGCCCGTCGAGGGCGCCGTGGTGCGCATCGTGGGCACCCCGCTGGAGACGGTGACCGATGCCAGCGGCCACTACGAGTTCACCGGAGTGGCAGTCGGTGAGCAGGAGCTGGAGATCGAGGTCGCCGGCTACCTGCGCACCCTGCACGCCTTCGACATGGGCACCGGGGCGCACACCGAGGACGTGGTGATCCTGGAGTCCGCCACGGTCGGTGTGGTCGCCGACTCCGACTCGGGGGTCCACGAGGGCCGACTCAGTGCCTTCCTCACCGACTGGGGGTACACCCCGTTGGAGGTGGACTTCACCGACCCGGACCTCAGCGACGTGGACATGCTGCTGGTCAACGACCCCCGGAACGTCGATGATCACCTGGCCGGGTTCCTGGATGAGGTCAACCGCAACGACCTCCCGGTGGTCTGGACCGGCAACTACAACCGCGGGGTGATCGACGACCTTCCAGAGCTGTACGGCGACCCGGAGGCGTGGGTTGAAGGCACACTGGACGGCACGGTGACCACCACAGTGATCGCCGATCACCCGCTGACCCAGGGGCTGCCGGAGACCTTCACCACGACCGACCACAACCGGATGTACGGTGCCTTTACCGGCTACTCCGGCACCACGGTGGCCACCATCGCCAGTGAGGAGGGGCCAGCCGGCGACGCCATCGCCTATGACGGGCGCACCGCCAGCTCCGTCGATGTGCTGCTGTCCACCAACGGCGCCAGCTCCTACGGGGCGGTCGGCACCCGGGACCTGCCGGAGTTCTACTTCACCCCGCAGACCTCCCGGTCACTGACCAATGCGCTGCAGTGGGCCCTGACCGCCGACGGGCTGGGCGCCGACACGCGCGGGACCGTCGTCAGTGAGGACGGCACTCCGGTGGAGGCGACGGTCACCGTGGAGGAGACCGGTCGCAGTTACCCGGCCCGGGAGGGGGACGGCAGCTACGTCATCCCGTTGGAGCCCGGCACCTGGACCCTGACGGCCC
>CAYVEH010000285.1:0-3029 GCA_964450585.1 uncultured Ornithinimicrobium sp. | reverse complement strand
CCGCCGGCGAACCGCACCGAAGACAGGAGCTGTCCATGCTCACCGTGTCCGAGAACGCACAGGCTGTCGTCAAGGGCCTGACCGAGAGCGAGGAACTGCCCGACACTGCTGGTCTGCGACTGGCGGTGGCCCCCGATCAGAGCCAACTGGAGGTCAGTGTGGTGCGTGAGCCCCAGGCCACCGACGTGCTGGTGGAGTCCACCACCGGCAACGTCTACCTGGCCCAGGACGCCGCTCCACTGCTGGAGAACCAGACCCTGGATGCGGCCCAGACCGACGAGGGCGTCGGGTTCACCCTCACCCCCCAGGCCTGACGGATCCACCCTGGCGTCCGCCCCGCGTGCCGGGGCGGACGCCAGTATCCTGAGCTGGTGGCTGAGGAGACGGCGATCGCCGCGGTGCAGCAGGCCGGCCTGGAGTATGCCGTCACCCGCCACGGGCGGGTCGGGAGCCTGGAGGAGGCGGCCGCCGCACGTGGTGTGGCACCAGGGGACCTGATCAAGACGCTGGTGGTGCGCCGTGCTGCGCACGACTTCCTGCTGGTGCTCGTGCCGGGCGGTCGGGAGATCTCCTGGCCGAAGTTGCGGGCCCTCCTGGGCGTCAACCGGCTGTCCATGCCGGATCCGCAGACCGCGCAGCAGATCACCGGGTACGAACGCGGAACCATCACCCCGTTCGGCTCGACGCACGCCTGGCCGGTGATTGCGGACACCCACGTCGCCGAGCCGGAGCGCATCATCTCGATCGGCGGTGGCGCCCACGGAGTCGGGCTGTCGGTGTCTGCCACAGCGGCGCTGGCCGCCCTCGACGCCCGGGTCGGCGACGTCACGATGCCGGGCTGATGAAGACCTCACCTCAGCCGCTGAGGTCGTTGTGCGACCACGTTCCAGTTGAACCGAGCCCCGTGCGTCGGGCAAAGTAGACCGGTTCATTAATCGAATAACGCCTGCGGCGCCCCGCCCAGGCGATGAGAAGTCATCGTGGCTGCAGAGCACACCAAGCACAGCCAATCCGGCACCGACGACGCCGGAGAACACCGTCCAGAACATGCCGAGCACGAGCTGCTGGAACACATGTTCAGCACCGCTGAGGAGACCGGCAACCGCGGTGGTGGTGTCGACCGGGTGATCTTCGGGGTGGCGGCAGCCATCGCCGTCGCCTTCGTGCTGTGGGGCTTCCTGGGCACCGAGTCGTTGGGCTCCAGCGCAGAGACGGCGCTGGGCTGGGCGATGACCAACACCGGGTGGGTCTTCGTGCTGCTGGCCTCCGTGTTCGTGGCCTTTGCGCTCTGGTTGGCAGCCAGCCGCTACGGCAACATCCCGCTGGGCAAGGACGATGAGGAGCCGGAGTTCCGCACCGTCTCCTGGATCGCGATGATGTTCAGCGCCGGGATGGGCATCGGCCTGATGTTCTACGGCGTGGCCGAGCCGCTGTACCACTACATCGTGCCGCCCGGCACCGCCTACGACCCGGCCAACTACGTCGGCGACGGCGGGCTGCTGCAGACGCCGGCCCAGCAGGCGGCCGCTCTGGAGCAGGCCATGGCCACCACGATCTTCCACTGGTCGCTGCACCCCTGGGCGATCTACGCCGTGGTCGGCATCGCCGTGGCCTACGGCACCTTCCGCAAGGGCCGCCGCCAGCTGATCTCGGCGGTCTTCGAGCCGCTGCTGGGCGAGCGGCACGCCAAGGGCCCGGCCGGCAAGGTGATCGACATTCTGGCGATCTTCGCCACGCTCTTCGGCTCCGCCGCGTCGTTGGGCCTGGGCGCCCTGCAGATCGGCGGTGGCCTGACCTTCAACGGCTGGTTCGGCGAGATCGGCACTCCCATCCTGGTGGCCATCATCGCGATCCTGACCTGTGGCTTCATCGCCTCGGCGGTCTCCGGGGTGGCCAAGGGCATCCAGTGGTTGTCGAACACCAACATGGTGCTGGCGCTGCTGTTGGCGGTCTTCGTCTTCCTCGTCGGCCCGACGGTAGCGATCCTCAACATCGTGCCGACCTCGATCGGTCAGTACTTCACCGACCTGGCCGAGATGGCATCGCGCACCAATGCCAGCGGGGGCGACGCGATGGACGCGTGGCTGTCCGCCTGGACGGTCTTCTACTGGGCCTGGTGGGTGTCGTGGACGCCGTTCGTGGGGATGTTCCTGGCACGGATCAGCCGGGGCCGCACCATCCGGGAGTTCGTCACCGGCGTCATCCTGGTGCCCAGCATCGTCAGCGTCATCTGGTTCGCCATCTTCGGTGGGGCCGCCATCCGCACCCAGGAGGCCACCGGCGCCGTCGCGGACACCACGGCAGCGGTGGAGGTCGGCCCGGTCTCCTTCGACCTGGCGTTGTTCGACATGCTCGAGCAGTTCCCGTTGGCGTCGATCACCAGCGTGCTGGTGATGATCCTGGTCGGCATCTTCTTCGTCTCCGGCGCCGATGCCGCCTCCATGGTGATGGGCACGCTCTCCGAGCGGGGCACCCTGGAGCCGTCCCGCAAGACCGTGATCTTCTGGGGCGCGCTGACCGGAGGAGTGGCCGCGGTCATGCTGATGGCCGGCACCGGCGATGACCCGAGTGCCGCCCTCAACGGGCTGAAGAACATCACCATCCTGTCGGCGCTGCCGTTCATCCTGGTGATGGGGTTGTTGTGTATCGCGCTGACCAAGGACCTGCGCAACGACCCGATGATGCGGCGCCGTGAGAAGGCGGTTGACATGCTCCGCCAGGCGGTCGTCAGCGGTGTGGCCACCCACGGCGGCTATGAGATCGCGATCGTCGTGGAGCCCTCGGAGAACGGTGGCCCGCCACTGGACCTGGACGCCGGCCCGATGCGGTCACCGGCCTCGGTCGCGGGCGACCCGCCGACCCCTGCCGGGTCGGGTGGCAAGCACCGCGACGAGGGCTGACGACCCATCGCGGGGCCCCGCGCGGGTCCGGGCCCCGCAGGGGGTCCACATGCCGGAGCCCACGGCATACAGTCAGGGCATGGCCTCGGTGACCTTTGACAGCATGTGGCAGGAGCTGGACCCGGTCGG
>CAYVEH010000284.1:0-3045 GCA_964450585.1 uncultured Ornithinimicrobium sp. | reverse complement strand
CGAGCACCCACGCCCGGCACGCCGAGGCGCTGTCCCGGCTCACCGCCCGCGAGAAGGAGGTCCTGGAGCAGGTGGCCCGCGGCCTGAGCAACGCCGAGATCGCCGCCGAGATGTTCGTCGGCGACGCCACCGTGAAGACCCACGTCTCCAACGTGCTGTCCAAACTCCACCTGCGCGACCGGGTGCAGGCCGTGGTCTTCGCCCATGAGGCCGGGCTGGTCCGACCGCGCTGAACCAGCCGCACCGCAGCGGCAGCGTCACGCCACGGGTGGCACCCGTTCGAACTCCCGACCGGTCACCGTGTCCACCTCGATCGCCACCAGGATGAACCGGTCCTCACCCACCCACGGGTGCAGCGGTAGCTCATCGGCCGCCCGTGCCTGGGCGCCCTCCAGGACCTGCGCCCGGCCGCGCGCCAGCACCGACCAGGCGGTGTGCTCATCCCAGCCGTCGATCTCGAACGCGACGTCGGAGTCCATCACCAGCCCCAGCAACTTGCTGCCCGGCCGGGTGCGGAACACCACCCGCTGACCGTCCACCACGAAGTTCACCGGCACGATGTGTACCTCATCGACCAGGTGGTACCCCAGCCTCCCGACCTGCTGACCGCGCAACCGCTCCCAGCAGACGTCCTCGGTCAGCCACGTGCCCTCGGTCATCACCACTCCTTTGCTCGGTGCTCTCATCTTCGCCGGATCCGGTGCGGAACACCAGGCTTCGTGCCCGATCTCACCTGCGGTGCCTACCCCCGACCGGCCTGACGTCGGCTGAGGGGTGCAGCTGCACGCCGGGCCGGCCCCCGATCTCCCCCTTGCGGCGGAGGGGAAAGTTCCCCCGCGCGCCCGATGTGCTCACTACCCCGGCGCTGGCAGATTGGTGGCTATCAACGACACGGGTCCCGCGGGGCCCCGAGGTGAAGGGGAGTGCTGATGCTCGCAGTGCACGGACTGACCCGGCAGTATGCCGAGGTGCGAGCCGTCGACGGCGTCACCTTTGAGGTGCCGGCAGGTCGGATGATCGGCTTCGTGGGGGGCAACGGGGCCGGCAAGACCACGACGATGCGGATGATCATGGGGGTGCTGGGCCCGACCTCCGGGGAAGTCACCTGGCACGGCCGCCCGGTCACCCGCGCCGACCGCAGCCGGTTCGGGTACATGCCCGAGGAGCGCGGCCTCTACCCCAAGCAGGGGGTGCTGGACCAGCTGACCTACCTGGGGCGGTTGCACGGCATGAGCCAGCAGGACGCCCGCCACCGGGCCACGGTGCTGCTGGAGCGGTTCGGCCTGGGGGAGCGGCTCAAGGAGAAGGTCGAGAAGCTGTCGCTGGGCAACCAGCAGCGGGCGCAGATCATCGCCTCGGTGCTGGGCGACCCGTTGGCGCTGATCCTGGATGAGCCGTTCTCCGGTCTGGACCCCTCGGCGGTGGACCAGATGGCCGACCTGCTGCGCGAGCACACCTCCACCGGGGTGCCGGTGCTGTTCAGCAGCCACCAGCTGGACCTGGTGGACCGGCTCTGCGACGGCATCGTCGTGCTGCACCAGGGCAAGGTCGTGGCCAACGGCACCTCCGAGGAGCTGCGCGGCAATGCCCCGTTGCGGTATGTGCTGAGCCTGACCGGCGACGCCGGCTGGGTGCGCGGCATGCCCGGGGTGCGGGTGCTCGACCTGGACGGCACCGTCGCTGAGCTGGAGCCGGACGACGAGGAAGCCGCCCAGCGCGTGCTGACCGAGGCCGTAGCCCGCGGCGGAGTCCGTGAGTTCAGCCGCATCCGCCCGACCCTGAGTGAGATCTACCGAGAGGTGGCTGCCGCATGAGCACCGACACCAGCACCCAGATCACCAACCCGACCACCGGCGGCGTCTCCGCCGGCCCGCAGACCGAGGCCAGCACCCGGAGCAGTTCCGCCTGGTCGCTGGTCGCCCTGCGGGAGCTGCAGGTCAAGCTCAGCGACCGCAACTTCCTGCTCGGCACCGGCGCCACGATCCTGCTGATCATCGGCATGTTCGCGCTGCAGGGTTTCCTCATGGGTGGCGGCGCGCCGTCCTACACGGTGGCCGTCACCGGCTCAGAGGGCGCGGCGGTGATCAGCCAGGCCGAGAGCAACCTGCAGGCCACCGACGCCGAGGCCGCCGTCACCTCCCTGGAGGTGACCGACGCGGCCGCTGCCGAGAACGCGCTGGACGAGGGCGAGGCCGACGCCGCGCTGTTGCCCGCCGACAACGGGTGGGAGCTGGTCAGCGACGGACCCGCCGACAGCCAGCTGCAGTCGGTGGTCACCGACGTCGTGCGCACCTCCGCCCTGAGCGAGAACGCCGAGGCCGCCGGCACCACCCTCGATGAGCTGACCGCCGGGACCGAACTGGCCACCCGGGACATCTCCGGGCAGACCGACGACTCCCGGGGAGTGGCCTGGATCGCCGGCTTCGCGATGGCCATGGTCTTCTACATGGCCGCCATCATGTTCGGTATGGCGATCGCCAACTCGGTCGTCGAGGAGAAGCAGTCCCGCATCGTGGAGATCCTGGCGGCCGCGATCCCGGTGCGCGCCCTGCTCACCGGCAAGGTCATCGGCAACACCGTCCTGGCGTTCGGCCAGATGGCCCTGATGGGCGCGGTCGCCCTGGTGGGGCTCACCTTCACCGACTACGACCAGTACCTGACCATGGTCACCGAGGCGTTCCTGTGGTACATCCCGTTCTTCGTCCTGGGCTTCCTGGCCCTGGCCTGCGTCTGGGCCGCGGCCGGGGCGATGGCCTCCCGCACCGAGGACCTGCAGGCCACCACGATGCCGCTGACCATGGTGCTGGTGCTCATCTTCATCGTCGGGCTGAGCCTGGACGGCTCGGCCAAGGTGATCGGCAGTTTCGTGCCGGTGCTGTCCACCATCCTGATGCCGATGCGCCTGCTGGAGCAGACGGCCCAGTGGTGGGAGGCCGTCGTGGCCCTGGGCCTGACCGGAGGGTTCTGCGTCCTGACGGTGATCGTCGGCACCCGGCTGTACCGCCGGTCGCTGCTGCAGACCTCCGGGCGGGTCTCCCTCAAGGC
>CAYVEH010000283.1:0-3065 GCA_964450585.1 uncultured Ornithinimicrobium sp. | reverse complement strand
CGCGACATTAGCAGCAGTTCCGCTCTCGTCGGCGCAGGGACATACCTGGCAGCTGCGGCGTGGCACTCACCCGTTGGTGCCCATTGCTGACATCATGCTGACCGATTGCGTCCACCGTCCGTCGACTCCCCGAGGAGCCCCGATGCCCAAGAACATCAAGCAGATCCTCATCTGGCTGCTGTTCGGGTTCATCGTCTACGCGATCATCACCAGCCCCGAGCGGGCTGCGGACATCGTGCAGGCCACCTGGGACATCATCCTCACGGGCTTCCAGAACATCGGCCAGTTCTTCTCCTCGCTGATCGAGTGAGCTGATCGCCATGCGCGCCGTCCGGAGCCGGTGAGAGCAGATGCCTCACCCCCGCGTGCACAGTCGCATCCTGGACCGGTACGTCCTCGATGACGAGCGGGTTGTCGTGGCGATCCGGCACCACTGGGGCCGGATGATCGAGCCGGTCCTGTCGACCTGCGCCGGGCTCGTGCTGGCCTCCTGGCTGTCGGCGAACGCACCGCCGGAGGCCTCGGTCGTGGCGCTGGTGAGCTGGTGGGTGTGGTTCGCGCTCATGCTGCGCCTGATCTGGAAGAGTCTGGAGTGGCGCAACGAGTGGTTCGTCGCCACCGACAAGCGCCTGCTGATGACCTACGGCCTGATCACCCACAAGGTGGCGATGATGCCGTTGCGCAAGGTCACCGACATGAACTACGCGCGCTCCCCGCTGGGGCGGGTGTTGGGCTATGGGCAGTTCATCATGGAGTCGGCCGGGCAGGACCAGGCCATGCGGGAGATCAACTGGGTGCCCGAGCCGGATGACACCTACCGGCAGATCTGCGACATCATCTTCGGCCCGGGCGGCCGGGATCCCGAGGACGACCCGTTCGGCGAGCCCGACGCGCCGACCGACCCCTCGGCATACGACAGCTGGGAGGAGCCGGCCGACCAGGACGAGCCGGAGGAACCAGAGGGCTCGGAGGGGCCGGCCTGGGAGGTCTCCCGCGAGGACGCCGCCCCCTACGCGCCGGTGGGGTTGTGGGAGGACCCGGACATCACCGGGCCGATCCCGCGGCCGCCACGGCGCTGACTTGGCGCTGCTGGTCCACGACGGCGACCGCATTAGGATCGTCGGGCATTCATCGTCCTGCCCCAGAGGAGTCCGCCGCCGTGACCGTCCGTGAAATCACCGTCCAGGGCCACCAGGCACTGCACAAGCCCACCAAGCGGGTGCGCGAGGTGACCGACGAGGTGCGCACGCTCGTGGCGGACATGTTCGAGACCATGGAGGCGGCCGACGGGGTCGGGCTGGCGGCCAACCAGGTCGGGGTGCGGTTGCGGCTGTTCGTCTACGACTGCCCGGTCCCTGGCCAGGAGAACGCTCGCGGGCTGGTGATCAACCCGGTGCTCGAACGCCTGGGAACTCCCTCTCCGTTGGATGAGGACGAGGACGGCGAGGGGTGCCTGTCGGTGCCTGGTGAGTACTTCCCGCTGGCCCGGTACCCGCGGGCCCGCGTCACCGGCACGGATCTGGAGGGCAACGAGGTCGTGGTGGAGGGCGAGGGGTTGCTCGCGCGCTGCCTGCAGCACGAGACGGACCATCTCGACGGCCATCTGTATGTCGACAAGCTGATCGGCCCCATCAAGCGGCAGGCCCGCGAGGCGGCCCTGGACCGCGGGTGGGCGGAGCGCGGGGTCCGCAAGTGGAACCCGGCCACCACCAAGGCCGAGGATGTGTGAGCGGTGAGCCACGCCCGCCAGGAGCGGCAGGCGCTGTGCGACACCCTGCACCGGGTGGGGCCCTCGGCGCCGACGTTGTGCGACCCGTGGACCAGTGCGCAACTGGCCGCGCACCTGGTGATCCGGGAGTCACGCCCCGACCTGGCCCTGGGGACCGTCATTCCGGCACTTTCCGGGCGGCTGCAGCGTGCCATGGACGCCCGGGCGGCACAGCCGTGGGACGAGTTGCTGCACCAGGTGCGCAGCGGACCACCGGCGTGGTCCCCGACCCGGGTGGCACCGATCGATGAGGTCGCCAACCTCACCGAGTTCTTCATCCACCACGAGGATGTGCTGCGCGGCGACGGCCAGGTCGGGCCGCAGCGGGAGATCTCAGCAGATCTTGAGGCCGCCCTGTGGGCCCAGCTGAGCAAGGTCGCCCGACTGGCCGTCCGTGGTATGCCGTGTGGTCTGGTCCTGGTGGCCCCGGGTCACGGGCGGGCTGCGGTCAAGAAGCCCACTGAGGCGGGCACGGCTGTGCTGACCGGTCCACCCGGCGAACTGCTGTTGGCAGCGTTCGGGAGGCTGCGCGTGGCCGACGTGCAGCTGACGGGCGCCGGGGGCGCAGTCAGTGTGCTCCGTCGCTCGTTGTAGCCCGCGGCCTGCCGCGACTCGTGGGCACGGTGCCGGTGCCGTTCGTGGTGAGCCGTAACCGGTAACCCACCCCGCGCACCGACTCGATGAGTCGTGGGCCACCTGCCGCCATGATCTTGTTGCGTAGCCGGCTCACGTGACTCTCCACCGCATGGGGGTGTAACCGTTTGGAGCCCCCCAACAACTCGGCCAGCACGTCCTTGCCCAGCACCTGGTCGGGCTGCTGGGCCAGCAGCACCAGGAGCCGGAACTCGGTGCGGGTGACCGCCACCGGACGGTCATCGACCTGCACCTCGTGCTGGTCGGGGCGAACCGTGACGTTGGCGAACTGGTAGGGGGTGCGTGCCGGCTCGCCCTCGTGCACGTGATGGAACATGGTGCGCAGTCGGGCTCCGATCAACTGGGGCGAGGCATCGGCCCGGATCACGTCATAGACGCCCGAGTGCAGCAGCGTCACCTCATCGGACTCACTGAGCTCCTCGGCCACCAGGAAAGCCGGCACGAGCATCTCGCGCAACGTGCGCACGAGCTCCACGGCCGGCACGTCCAGCCCGCGGACCAGCGCGATCGCCATCGAGGAACGCTCGCCAGCGGGCACCCGAGCGAACTCGGCGGTGGAGACGACGTCGTACTCCAGGTGCTGCTGGACGAGCACCTGGAACACTGCCTGGGCAGTCCCGTGCCCTGCAGTGGCAGGAAGCAC
>CAYVEH010000282.1:0-3095 GCA_964450585.1 uncultured Ornithinimicrobium sp. | reverse complement strand
ACTCATGCTGGGTCGTTGGACGAAGGGGCTGCTGCACCTGTTGGTGGGTGGAGCCTGCGCTGCCCTGGTGGCCTGGCTCGCCTTCGGGTTCAGCACCACGGTCATCCACACCCACGGGCCGGTGCGGTGGCTGATGGCCGCCCTGGTGGGGTTGTCGATCCTGGTGGCTCTGGCCCTGTTGCTGGCACCACCGGTGCGGGCCGCTGAGGTGGCGTTGGCTACTGCCCTGTTGGACGTCCGCCTGGACCCCCCGGCCGACCAGACGTCCTGGGAGTCACGGCGCCGCGGTCTGCTCTGGGCTGTCGCCGTCCTGGTGTTGGGCGGCACCTCGCTGCTGGCGTTGCTGTGGTGCGTGCCGCAAGGGCTCTGGTTGGTCGTGGCCGCCGTCGACGCCGACACGGCCGACTCCCTGCCCAGCATGCTGACGAACCTGCCCGCACTGCTGCTGGCGATCCTGGGCGTGGGGCTGCTCCTGGTGGGCACGCTCGGGCAGGGGGTGCTGGTGACAGGGTTGCGGTGGCTGGCGCCACGGGTGCTGGGTCCGACACCGATGGACCGGCTCGCGCAGGCCGAGGAGGAACACGCCCGATTGCTGCGCTCACACGAGCTGGCCCGTGAACTGCACGACTCGATCGGGCACGCCCTCACCGCGATCGGGGTGCAGGCCGAGGCCGGTGCCCGAGTCGCGCAGCGGGACCCGAACTTCGCCCATCAGGCACTGGGTCGGATCGCCGCCACCAGCCAGTCCGCCCTGGCTGAGCTCGACCAGGTGCTGGGCTCGCTGCGCGCTGGCAGCGGCACCGCCGCACCGCCCGACCCGGGCACGAGCCTGCGCTCCCTCATCGAGCTGCTCGGCGACCTCGGGCCGCGGGGCAGCGGAGCCATCAGCTGCCCGGAGCACCTCGGCGAGATCGACCCGGAAGCCGGGCGCACGGCATACCGGGTGGTGCAAGAAGCACTCACCAACGTGCACCGGCACGGCACCGGGCAGGCTCGCGGCCGGATCCGGGTCCACAACGGCCAGATCCAGATCCGGATCGAGAACCCGGTGGGGGAGCCCAGCGACGGGTCGGGAGGTCGGGGACTGCTCGGCATGCGGGAACGTCTCACGCTGGCTGGCGGCGGGGTGACCACCGGTGTGGTCACCATCGAGGACCACAGGTGGTGGCGGCTGGAGGCCTGGTTGCCCGCGAGGTCCGACCGATGACGCGGGTGCTGGTCGTGGACGACGATGCGATGGTCCGCTCCGGCTTCGCGGCCATCCTGGCTGCCGAGCCCGACCTGGAGGTCGTCGGGGAGGCCGCTGACGGGGCGGAGGCCCTGACCCGGGCGTGGCAGCTGCGGCCGGACGTCGTCGTGCTGGATGTCCGGATGGCGCGGCTGGACGGGATCGAGGCGACCCGACGCCTCCTGCGCAGCGACGAGCCGCCGCGGGTGCTGGTGGTGACCACCTTCGAGCACGACTCCTACGTGCTGGAGGCGCTGCACGCCGGCGCCCACGGGTTCTTACTCAAGCGTGCCGGTGCCGACCAACTGGTGCATGCGGTGCGCACCGTCGCGGCGGCCGACGGTCTGCTCTTCCCGGAGGCGATCCGGGAGCTGGTGCAGCGCACGGCACGCCCCGCCCGGTCGCTGCCGGAGCTGTCCACCCGCGAGGCCGAGGTGCTGCGACTGCTCGCCCGTGGTCGCAGCAATGCCGAGATCGCGGCCGAGCTGTTCCTGGGGCAGGAGACCGTCAAGACCTATGTGCGCTCGCTGCTGACCAAACTCGATGTCCGGGACCGTACGCAGGCGGTGATCGTGGCCTTTGAGTCCGGCTTCGTCCGCACCGACTGAGCGTGCTGCCAGCTAGGGCGCCGCTGCGGTGAACTTGCCGACCATGATCTCCAGGCCTTGTCGGGCTGCCTGCTCGGCCGCCCGGACCCGCTCGTGCATCAGCCGGGCCTCCTGCAGCGCCGACGTGGCGTCCTGCACCGCCGTCTGGCAGGCCGTCACACCCTGACGGCGCTCGCGGCGCACCGCCTCCCGGTCATCGTGAAAGCCCTGCACCTCCCCAGCGGCCAGATCGACCGCGCGGTCCAGCAGGAACCGGTAGGAGGTGCGCACCTTCTTGTGGTTGGTCTTGCGCTCCAACCCGTCCAGTTCCTCGTTCAGCCCCTCGCGCATGAAGACCAGCGGGTCGGAGACGTAGCGCTGATCAGCCACCGCCTGCTCGGCCCGCGCCAGCTTCTCCTGGGCCTCCTCGAGCTCGCGCTCCGCCTCACGGACCGCCGCCGCAGCCGCCTCCAGGTGCGGCTCGAAACGCGTCTGCAGGGCATAGACCAGTTGCTCCTGCTCACCAGGGCTCAGGCCCTCGCCTGCCGGTCGATCCGCGCCACCGCCCGGACGGTCCTGCTCAGCCATTCGTGCACACCTCACGCCACCTGCTCATCGTCTCTACTCTCTCACCCGGTGCCGTCGGTGCGGTGATGGTGGGCAGGCCCGGGACGCTGGCGCCCGTCGCCGGTCACTCACAGCGATCGGGCAATGAGCTCCTTCATGATCTCGTTGGTGCCACCGTAGATCTGCTGCACCCGCGCGGCGGTGAACGCCCGGGCGATCGGGTACTCGGTCATGTAGCCGTAGCCGCCGAAGAGCTGCAGGCAGCGGTGACTGACCTCGAACTGCTGCTCGGTCGAGAGGTACTTGACCGCCGAGGCGCTGGCGGCATCAAGCTGCCCGGCCACGTGCTGGCCGACGCAGTGGTCGACGAAGGTGCGCACGGCACGGGTCTGGGTGGCGCACTCGGCGAGCACGAACCGGGTGTTCTGGAAGTCCATCAACGGCTGACCGAAGGCAGTCCGTTGCTTGGCGTAGTCCACGGTCAGTGCGACGACCAGCTCCATCCAGGCAACCGCCGACACCGCGATGATGAGCCGCTCCTGCGGCAGTTGCTGCATCAACTGGGCGAACCCGTGGCCTGGCTGGCCACCGAGCAGGTTGTCGCGCGGGACCCGCATGTCGTCAAAGGAGAGCTCTCGGGTGTCCTGCCCGTGCATGCCCAGCTTGTCCAGCACCTGCCCGCGGCTGAACCCCTCGACCTGGTCGGTCTCCAC
>CAYVEH010000281.1:0-3132 GCA_964450585.1 uncultured Ornithinimicrobium sp. | reverse complement strand
GCAGGGGGCAGGCGCGGCCCTGACGGCACCGGCCGCGTTGGGGCTGATCACCGCGGCACTGCCCGCGGGTGCCGAGCGCAACCGGATGGTGGCGCTCTACGGCGCCCTGGGTGCCGTGGGGTTCTCCACCGGTCTGGTGCTCCCCGGCTTCCTGGTCACCCACCTGGGGTGGCGCAGCAGCTTCGCGGTGCTGTTGCCGTTCGTGGCCCTGGTGCTCCTGCTGACCTGGTCGGTCCCCACGACCCCTGGGGAACGCCAGACCAGCAGCGCCAACGGTCGCCCGGACGGCTGGGGTTCCGTGGCCCTGCTCGGGCTGATCGGTGGTGGCACCTGGCTGCTGGGGGCGGTTCGGGAGCTAGCGCTACCGCAGGTTCTGACCGCGGGGCTGGTCATCGGTGGTCTCGGTGGGGTCGTCATCGCGCGGCGGCGGCTGACGCTGCCCGCCGGCCTGCTCAGCGCTCCGGTAGCGCGGGCGACGCTGGCCATCGGCGGCGGCTCGGCCGGGATGTTGGCCGCCATCTATGTGATGACCCTGGCGCTGCAGGACTGGCACCACCTGGCGGCCTTCACGGTGGGGTTGTTGATCCTGCCGCAGCCGGTGTGCTTCGCGCTGTTGGCCCGGGTCGGGTCCGCCTGGGTGAGCCGGTCGGGCACCACCGTGCCGATGCTGACCGGCCTGGGGGTGATCGCCGCTGCGACGGCGGCGTTGGCGCTGACCGGCTCCGCGGCCCGACCCGAGCTGGTGGTCCCGGTGTCTATGGCCGCGGTCGGCACTGGCCTGGGTCTCCTCTTCCCCGCCGCGTCGATCTGCGCCGTCAACGGCACACCGGAACGGATCCGCAGCAGCACCGCCGCGGCGCTCACGTGTGCTCAGAACATCGGGGGCAGCGTGGGGATCGCCCTGATCACCTCGCTGGCTCTGGTGCCCCAGCGCGCCGCTCCCGGGAGCCTGCTCGTGCCCATGGTGGTCTGCGCCCTGATGGTGGTGGCCGGGCTGGCCGGGGCCGCACTCACCCTCCCCCGCCGTGTCCCCCACGCCGGTCCCGCTGCGCACCCCGCCGGTCCCGCGGCGGACGCTGCTCAGGAGGTGGGGTCATGACCCGGCTGGAAGGCCCGCCCGGCACGCTGGTGGTCGCTGACCTGGACGGCACCTTGACCTTCACCGATGGCGCACCCGAGTGGGAGGTGATGGCGGCCTGGGATGCCCTGGCGCGCGTGCCCGGGGTGCGCATGGTGCTGGCAACGGCCCGGGCTCCGGTGTTCGTCCGGGACTGGTTCGGGCAGCGCCTGGGACAGACGGACGTAGTGTGCTGCAACGGAGCGCTGGTGCTGCCCCGAGAGGGGCCCATCATGCCGTGGGCCCTGCCCGAACAGGCCGTGCGGCAGGTGGTGCAGGTGCTGGGTTCGGCTGAGGTGAGTCTTCGCGTCGACTACGGCGAGTACTTCGTGGCTCGCGGCCCGGACACCGTGCCGTGGATGCTGGACGCGCACCGCCGTCCCCTGGCCCCGGGCCTGATGCCGCACTGCGCGGGGGTCCTGCGGATGCTGGTGTCCTGCAGCAGGCGCGCCCACCAAGCCGCCCACGGCCTCCCCGGGGTCAAGGTCATCCCGCACGGCGGCGGGGACGCCGACCTGGTGGCCCATGGTGTTGGCAAGGAAACGGCCGTCGCCAGCTTGCGCCGTCCGGGTGAGCAGCTCGTGGCCCTCGGCAATGATGAGAACGACCGGGAGCTGCTGCGGTCGGCCGATCTTGCCTACGTGGTGGGGGCCGGGCTGCCGGAGGTGGGGCGGGCCGTGCATCGGCTCCCCGCCCGGCCCGGGTCGGTGGCCGGGGCCCTGCATGCGCTGCGGCACCGGTTGAGCCGGTCCAACGGCCGCGCCACCGCTCCTGCCGCTGTGCCCCTGGCCGGATCGCGGTGAGAGTCGCCTACCACTGGCCACCGAGCCGCATCAGCAGCAGACTGCTGCTGGCCACCAGCACCCACAGCAGACCGCCCAGGGCGACCGGACGCCAGCCGGCTTCGCGCACCGCCTGGATCGGGGTGCCCAGCCCGATGGCGGTCAGGGCCACCGTGGTCAGATACCCGGCCACCTCGTGCACCGGATCGACCCACGGCTCGGGGATCCACCCCAGCGAGGTCGCTCCGGCGGCGACCAGGAAGAGGATCAGGAAGGTGGGGACCAACCGGCTCCACGGCATACCGGCGCTGCCCTGACTCGCCCGACGGGCCCGGGCCACCGAGTGCCCCACCGCAATCGGGATGATCATCAGGGTGCGGGTCAGCTTGACCACCACGGCGTAGGAGGTCGCCACCGCACCGTAGACGGTGGCCGCCGCGACCACCGAGGAGGTGTCGTTGACGGCGGTGCCGGCCCACAGCCCGAAGCCCTCCTGGGACAGGCCCAGGGCGTGCCCCAGCGCCGGGAAGATCAGCACCGCCAGGGCGTTGTACACGAAGATCACCGCCACCGACACCGCGATGGCCACCCCGGCCGCCCCGGTGACGGCACTGATCGTGGCGATCGCCGAGGCCCCGCAGATGCCGGTGCCGACGGTGATCAGGGTGCGCAGGTCCGCCCCGACCCCCAACCAGCGACCCAGCAGCGGACCCGCGGCCAACGCCAGCACCAGGGTGCCGAGCATCACCGGCAGGGTGTCCACCCCGATCCGGGCCACCTGGTCCAGGGACAGGCCCACGCCCAGCAACACCACCGCGGTCTGCAGCACCTTCTTGCCGGCGAAGGAGGTGCCCGGCACCAGCGCGGCCCGCTGCCCCAGCACCGCCCCGGTCACCAGGCCGAGCAGTATGCCGAACACCGGCCCGCCGATGACCGGCAGCAGGGCGCCGGCCAGGTGAGCCAGCAGGCCCAGGCCGGCCGCGAGGACCAGGCCCGGCCAGATCCGGCGCACCGCACCTCGACTCACCGACGAAACTTCACCAGGGTCAGGCCCAGCAGCCGGGCCACGACCAGAGCGATGTAGTTGAGCCCGGTGAGCATCTGCAGCATCAGCACCGAACGGGCATGGTGACCCACGGCGCCGGGGCCGGGGTTGATGTCGGACAGCCCGGTGTTGGTCAGCGTCGTGAACGACAGGAACAGCAGGTCCATCCAGGACAGCGGCCCGTCATG
>CAYVEH010000280.1:0-3134 GCA_964450585.1 uncultured Ornithinimicrobium sp. | reverse complement strand
CAATGGGTGGCCATCCGGCGATAGCCGCCCGGTCCCCCTGGTACAGACTGGACTCGTGTCCCGCGATGTTCTCAGCCGTCCCGCCCCCGACCCGGACCACAGCAGCGTCTTCGGGCCGGGTGCCACCGACCGGTATGACGTGTGGTCGGCTGCCGGAGCCACGGTCACCGTGGTCCTGGTGCACGGCGGGTTCTGGCGGGCCGAGTGGGACCGCAACCACCTGCGGCCGATGGCCGCGGCGCTGGCCGAGGCGGGGTATGCCGTGGCGCTGCCGGAGTACCGCCGCACCGGTATGCCGGGGGGCACCTGGCCGGGGCCCGGTACTGACGTGGCCGCCGCCGTGGCCGCGATCCGCGCCGACGAGCAGTTGCCGCAACCGACGGTACTCATCGGGCACTCCGCCGGCGGGCACCTGGCGGTGTGGGTGCTGCACCAACCGGAGGCGGTCGGGGTCCGGGGGGCCCTCAGCCTGGCGGGGTGCCTGGACCTGCGTCAGGTCGGCCGGCTCGGCCTGGACGAGGGAGCGGCTGATGCCCTGATGGGCGAGACCGACTGGCAGCAGGAACCGTTCGTCGGGGCGGACCCGATGGATCTGGGCCCGACCCCCGTCCCGGTCCGGCTGTTGCACGGGCAGGCTGATGAGCAGGTGCCGGTGAGCGTCTCCCGTGCCTGGATGGCCCGGTGCGCCACCCCGGGCCGGGACCGGCTGCTCTCGCTGCCCGACACCGACCACTTCGACCTGATCGACCCCGCCTCCTCGGTCTGGCCGACGCTGCTGGAGCAGCTGGCGGACCTGGCCTCGCCGGTGGCGGCGCGCCCCGGCATACCTGCGGCTGATCCCCAGGAGCCGCGGTGAGCTGGCACGGTCGGCCCGGCTCCCCCCGGCTGCACATCGTCACCGGCAAGGGCGGGACCGGCAAGACCACCGCGGCAGCAGCCCTGGCCACGGCGCTGGCCGGTCGGGGACAACGGGTTCTGCTCATCGAGACCGAGGAACGGCAGGGCATCAGTCAGGTGCTGGATGTGGCGCCGTTGGGCACCACGGAGCAGGAGGTTGCCGGTGGCCTGGACGGCGGCCAGGTGTGGGGGCTGTCGGTGGAAGCCGGCGCCGCGCTGGTGGAGTACCTGCGTCTGTTCTATCGGCTGGGCCGGGCCGGGGACCTGCTGCACCGATTGGGGGCGATCGAGTTCGCCACCACCATCGCCCCGGGCGTCCGGGACGTGCTCATCGGCGGCAAGGTGTATGAGGCGGTCCGGCGGCCCGCCTCAGGTCGCACCCCGCGGTCCCGGCGCGGCCAACGGGCCGAGCCACCGGCCTACGCGGCCGTGGTGCTGGATGCCCCACCGACCGGTCGGGTCGGGCGGTTCCTGGACGTGACCGGACAGTTGGCAGACCTGGCCCGGGTCGGGCCCATCCGCCAGCAGGCCGAGGCGATCCGGGCACTGCTGCACTCGGAGACCACGGTGCTGCACCTGGTCACCCTGCTGGAGCAGTTGCCGGTGCAGGAGACCCTGGAGGCCCTCGGGGAGCTGCGCGCCGACGGGCTGCACATCGGGGCTCTGCTGGTCAACCAGGCCCCCGACCCGGGGCTGCAGGAGTCGGTGCAGGTGCTGGCCGCGCAGACGCCGCAGACTGACCGGCTGAGCGAACAGTTGGCCACGGTGGGCATCCGCACCTCCCCGGCGATGCTGCGTGCTCTGGCGCTCACGGCGGACGAGGCCGTGGCCAGGCGGGACCGGCAGGTCCGACTGGAACAGGACCTGGTGGCCACCGGTCACCCGGTGCTGTGCCTGCCCCAGCTGCCCGAGGGGGTCGGCGGTGACGCGGTGCGGCGGCTGGCCGCCGAGCTGGCCGCTCAGGGCGTCACCCCGACAGCTGACCAGCCGGGCGGCGGCCAGGAGGGCCCCGATGACTGACCTGCACCTGGATGCCCTGCTGGCCGACCGGGCCACCTCGGTGGTGGTGTGCTGCGGCTCCGGCGGGGTCGGCAAGACCACCACTGCCGCCGCATTGGCGCTGCACGCCGCCGAGCAGGGGCGACGGGTCGTGGTGCTCACCATCGACCCGGCTCGCCGGCTGGCCCAGGCCCTGGGGCTGACCGAGCTGGACAACACCCCCCGCCCGGTCCGTGGCGTCGACACCACGGCCGGTGGCCAGCTGGACGCGATGATGCTGGACATGAAGCGCACCTTCGATGAGGTGGTGCTCACCCACGCCGACCCGCAGCTGGCCCAGCAGATCCTGGCGAACCCGGTCTACCAGGCGTTGTCCTCCTCCTTCGCCGGCACCCAGGAGTACATGGCGATGGAACGGCTCGGGCAACTGCGGGGGCAGGCCACCGCCGAGCAGCGCTGGGATCTCATCGTGGTGGACACCCCACCGTCGCGTTCCGCGCTGGACTTCCTGGATGCCCCGCAGCGGCTCGGGTCCTTCCTGGACGGGCGGTTCATCCGGTTGCTCACCGCACCTGCCCGGGCCGGGGGCCGGGTGGGTGCCCGGGCGCTCGGGGTCGGGATGTCCGTCGCGGCCGCGACCCTCGGCCGGTTGCTGGGGCGGCAGTTCATGCTCGATGTGAGCACCTTTGTGGCCGCCATGGACTCCGTCTTCGGCGGGTTCCGGGCCCGCGCCGACCAAACCTACCGGATGCTGCAGGAGCCCGGCACCCAGTTCCTGGTGGTCGCCACCCCCGAGCGGGACTCACTGCGGGAGGCGGGCTACTTCGTGCAACGGCTGGCCCGGGACCAGATGCCGCTGGCCGGGTTGGTGCTCAACCGGGTGGCCCAGTCCCGGGCGCGCATCTCGGCCGACCGGGCCCGGGAGGCGGCGCAGGCGCTCATCGAGGCCGGCGATCGGCATACCGCCGCGGTGTTGACGGTGCACGCTGACCGGGCCGAGACGGCCGCACGGCACCGGCGCCTGATCCGGGACACCGCCGCGGCCTACCCCCAGTTGGCCACGGTCCAGGTGCCGTTGGCCAGCACCGACATCGCGGACCTGCCCGGCCTTCGGCAGATCGCCACAGCCCTGAGTACCCCGTAGTTCTCAGCCTCCGCCGGTACGCTGGAGGCCATGCGTGCCACCACCCTTGCCCGCGTCACGTCCCTGCTCGGGGCGTTCCTGGCGATCTCGGTGC
>CAYVEH010000279.1:0-3136 GCA_964450585.1 uncultured Ornithinimicrobium sp. | reverse complement strand
AGGTAGCGTCGGATCGTGGACTCTCAAACACTGGTCAACCTCGGTCTGGTCCTCGTCTTCGTGCTGATCGGTGGGGTCTTCGCGGGCACGGAGATGGCCATCGTCACCCTCCGGGACAGCCAGGTGCGCAAGATCGAGGAGAGTGGCCCGCGCGGTGAGCACATCGGGGCGCTGGTGCGCAGCCCCAACCAGTTCCTCTCCGCGGTGCAGATCGGCGTCACGGTGGCCGGGTTCTTCTCCTCCGCCTACGGTGGCTCGACGATCGCCCCGGACCTGGTGCCGATCCTGACGCAGTGGGGGTTGCCGGAGGGGGTGGCCGGCACCGTTGCGCTGATCGCGATGACCCTGCTGATTGCCTACCTGAGCCTGGTGCTGGGGGAGTTGGTGCCCAAGCGGCTGGCGATGCAGCGTTCGGCGACCTTCACCCGGGTGCTGGCGCCGCCGTTGGGCTTCTTCGCCAAAGTGGTGCGGCCGGTGATCTGGCTGCTGTCGGTCTCCACGAACTTCGTGGTGCGGCTGCTGGGCGGTGACCCCAACGCCTCCGGTGAGGAGATGACGATCGAGGAGGTCCGCGAGATCGTTGAGGGCCACCAGGGGCTTCGGCCCTACAGCCGGGCGATCATGACCGATGTCTTCCGGGCCCATGAGCGCAACGTCGACCGGGTGATGCGTCCGCGCACCGATGTGGAGTTTCTCGCCGGTGACCAGACCGTGCAGGAGGCGCACGCGCTGATGCTGCCCTCGACGCACTCCCGGTTCCCGGTGAAGGGTCGATCGGTGGACGACATCATCGGCTTCGTGCACATCCGGGACGTCCTCGGGGTGCCGGTGAGCCAGTGGCCGACCCGCCGGGTGGCCGACATCATCCGCCCGATTGTGGCGGTGCCGGGCAGTCTGCACGTGCTGCCGGCGATGAGTCGGCTGCGCGCCGAGAAGCAGCAGATCGCCCTGGTCGTCGATGAGTACGGAGGCACCGACGGCATCGTCACGATGGAGGACCTCATCGAGGAGCTGGTGGGGGAGATCTACGACGAGTACGACGCCGGGATGGACCCCGAGGACGCGACGCTCAGCCACGGCGGGTCGCTGGTGGTGGACGGCAGCCTCAACATCGAGGAGTTCGCCGATCTGACCGACCTGGAGCTGGCCGGTGAGAACTACGACACCGTCGCCGGGCTGGTGCTGGAGCAGCTCGGGCGGCTTGCCGAGACCGGCGATGCCGTGGAGTGCTTCGGCCTACGCCTGGAGGTGCTGGCGATGGACGGGATGCGGATCGAGCGGGTGCGGGTCACCGCCGCCGAGGGCACGGTCGCCGACTGAGCGGTGCGCGCTGCCCCCGAGACCAGCGGCGGCCCCGGCACCCGGCGCGGGCGGTTTCAGCTGGTCAGGCGCGCAACCAGACGGTGGTGTCGGTGGGCACCTCACCCTCGGGCGCCTCGGCACTGCTCAGCAGCACCTCGGCGTTCTCGGGCAACGCCACCGGGTCCGTGCCCAGGTTGCTGATCACCCGTACTCCGGTGGCATCGGGCCCGGTCACGGTGAAGGAGACCACGTCCTGACCGGCGTCCTGCCAGGTCAGCGTGGCGACTCCCAGCTCCAGGTCGCGGCGCAGGGTCAGCGCGGCGCGGTAGAACTCCAGGCAGGAGCCCGCCACCCCCTGCTGACGATCCACCGCGAGGGCGCCGTACAACTCTGGCTGCGGCAGCCAACTGCGGTGGCTGGGGCCGAAGCCGTATGCCGGACGCCCGGCCTCCCAGGGCATCGGCACCCGGGCGCCGTCGCGGCCACGCTCCTGATGGTCTGAGCGCTGCCAGGTCGGGTCCTGTCGCACCTCATCGGGCAGGGCGGTGTGCTCCGGCAGCCCAAGCTCCTCCCCCTGGTAGAGGTAGGCCGACCCGGGCAGGGCCAGCATCAGCGCCGTGGCGGCACGGGCCCGGCGCACCCCCAGGGGGGCGTTGGGTTGTGGGTCTCCGATGCCGATGCCGTTGGGTCGTGGCTCGCCGACCGGCAGACCCAACCGGGAGCTGTGCCGCACCACATCGTGGTTGGACAGCACCCAGGTGCTCGGCGCCCCGACGGCCTCCGCGGCCTGCAGCGACCGGCTGATGACGCCCTGCAGGTCCGCCGCCTGCCACGGGGTCTCCAGGAACGCGAAGTTGAACGCCTGGTGCATCTCGTCCGCGCGCACATAGGCCATCGCCCGCTCGATCGGCTCCACCCACGCCTCCGCGCACAGGATCCGGTCCTTGGCCGGGTCACCGTCCGGGTTGTACTCCTCCAGGACGGTGCGCCACTGGCGGTAGATGGCGTGCACGCCGTCCTGGTCCCACATCGGTGCGCGGGCACCCTGGAGGTCGGTCCCGCTCTCAGCGTGGTGCCCACCGGCGTGGTGGTCCAGGTGATCGGTGAGTACCCAGGGTTGCTCCGCCGACGGTGCCCGGCCCTGCGGTTGGTCCACCGGGGCGCCGGGGGCCTGGGTGCTCTCGCCGCTGGCTCCCAACATGCCGGTGCGCTCGGTCCAGTCCGGCAGGCCCGGCGCCTTGACCAGCCCGTGGGCCACGTCCACCCGGAAGCCGTCCACGCCACGGTCCAGCCAGAAGCGCAGCACGTCCGTGAACAAGTCATGGACCTGCGGGTTGTCCCAGTTCAGGTCCGGCTGGCTGCGGTCGAACAGGTGCAGGTACCACTGGCCAGCGCTGCCATCGGCCTCGGTCACCCGGGTCCAGGCCGGGCCACCGAAGACCGAGCGCCAGTTGTTCGGTGGCTCGGCGCCCTCCGGGCCGGCGCCGTCGGCGAACAGGTACCGGGCGCGCTCCGGGGACCCGGGCGCCGCCGCCAGCGCGGCCTGGAACCACGCGTGCTCAGCGGAGGTGTGATTGGGCACCAGATCCACGATGACTCGCAGCCCCAACTCGTGCGCGGTGCCGATCAGCGCGTCCGCGTCGTCCAGGGTGCCGAACACCGGGTCGACGTCGCGATAGTTCGCCACGTCATAGCCGGCGTCCTGCATCGGGGACACGTAGAACGGCGACAGCCAGACGGCATCCACCCCCAGGCCGGCCAGGTACGGCAACCGGCTGGTGATGCCGGGCAGGTCCCCGATGCCGTCCCCGTTGGCATCGGCCCAGGAGCGCGG
>CAYVEH010000278.1:0-3148 GCA_964450585.1 uncultured Ornithinimicrobium sp. | reverse complement strand
GAGCCTGCTAGAGGACGCTTCCAGACGCCTAACTTGCTGTGAGTGGGCCTAGAAGAGCGCGCTCATCAGCGACTGACGAGCCTTGACCACGCGCGGGTCGGTCGCCCCGACAACCTCGAACTGACCGAGCAGGTGCTGGCGGACCGTGTTGCGCTCCTCACCGCTGGTGCGACGCACCAGGTCGATGAGCCGCAGGAAGGCATCCTCCACGTGCCCACCGACCAGGTCCATGTCCGCGGCCTGCAGCTGAGCCGGCACATCGTCCGGACGCTCGGCAGCCGCAGCACGCACGGCATTGAGGTCCAGCCCGGTGGTGCGCCGGAGCAGCTCCACCTGCCCCAGGCCCAGGCGAGCGTCCTCATCCTTGGGGTTCTCCTGCAGCGCCTACTGCCATAGGTGCTCGTCGATGGTGCCCTGGGCGGCCCACGCGCTCTCGGGTGCAATGCCCGCGCCGTTCTCCGATGGCGTCCTTCAGGACGTCTATCGTTGCCGCCACGGCACCGAACGGGTGGCATAGGCAACGCCCGCTGTCAGCACGATCGCGAGCGCGACGAGTGGCCAGGGCGTATGCCAGTCCAGTGGGGTGGCAAACCAGGTGGTGAGCACCGAGTCTGGATACGCCTGCTGCCCGACGATGAGCAAGCCGTAGGCAGCCCAGGACGTCAGGACCGACCAAGGGCGGCCGATGAGCAGGCACGCCGCCGCGGCCACGCACGCGCACAGCACGGGCGTCCCGAGGAGTCCCCAGACGGATGGCACGTCGGCAGTGGGGCGCACCTGCCGAATTCGCATCGCCCAGACGGGCAGGACGATGACTGGGAGCATGGGCATCGTCGCAGTCCAGACCGCGTTGACGGTCCGGCTTCGGAGGCCACCCAGGAACTCACGCTTGTCGAAGGTGGGCGTGGTAAGCGCCGGGAGAACACTCGCCAGAGCGACACCGACGAGTTCGGGCGTCCCCACCCCGCGTGGTGCCATATCCTGTCGAACGCTGGCACGCAGAATCATGTCGGGGAACAGGACGGTGATTCCCACCCCGATCAGGAGCACCACGATCATGGCTGGCCCCTGCCGCACGTGCCACAGCCCGGCCAGGTACATCAGTGCACCAGCAGATCGGCTGTGACGGTGCATTCGGCTACTTCGTCGCGATGCTCCGTCAGGAACCTAGCGATGTCATCGGGGTGAAACCCTGCAAAGCGGTTCGCTTGCGTGGCGTGGTGAGTGAAGGCGCGCCCCGCCAGATCCTCGTACCCAGCGAGTTGAAGGACTCGGGTAGTGAGCTCACGCTGGAGTTCGTAACTGTCCGCGTTGACACCAAGTTCCTCGGCTTCCACACCGAGCCGACCAACGCAGCCTTGACTCGTCATGCTCTCGGACACGGCTAGGGCAACGTCCTCCTGGAGCGAGTTCGTCACCATCAAGGCGCCACGAGGCTGAGGATCAAACCACAAAAGGACCTGCCCCGGCTGTGCCCGATCCACGTCAGCTGCAGCCTCGTCGGTGACTTCGTCCAACACGGGCCCCAGTCCGGCTGATCGCAGGGCTTCCACAGTCGTCATCGTCTCACTCATCGCGGGCAGGTTAGCGTCGTGGAAGCAGAACATGATCCCGTTGACCTCCTCACAGGTGACAGCCACCGGGTCGTCAACCCGATAGAGCTCGGGACGCCAAGCGAAGGCCACGAAGACCATGCCACCAACGACCAGGGCCCAGGTGGCGGTGGACGCACCGAATCCTCGAACCGATCCTCGCGCCTTGATCCAGGTGAGCCCCATGTTGGCAGCCGCGACCACAGCGACGGCAGCAAGTGCAGCGAAAACGACCGTGTAGGGATTGATCTCAAAGCGGGGCGAGGCCTGAAACTGACGCACGGGGAAGATCAGCCCGAGCGGGCGGAACACCGGGATCTCGGCCAGTCCCATCGCGCCGACCAGCATGAGGCCCACCCCTGCTGCCACGGCCGGATGGCCAACGGCAACCCCGACGCAGTAGCCGACCACCGTCAGCATCACGGCTCCGACAACACCGACGGCGATATCGCCACCGTTGACCATGCCGTGTGTCGCCCCACGGACTGCCGCCACATGGATGGGCGTCAGCGCGAGGCCATGACCGACGATCACCCAGACAGACAGGGCTCCGGCATGTGCCAGCCAAACGCTCGGTCCGAACCGGGCACGCACAACCGAACTCAGGGTCGACCTCCGGGGCACGATGAGGGCGCCGATCAGGGCCGCGGCCGTGGCGGCGAGGGCGCCACTGACCCATAGCGACTCGTGCCAGGCTGAGGAGACATCAGACCAACGCGGGTACTCAGCCTCCAGTTGCGAGCGCGTCATCATGAACGTGGCGATACCTACCATGACACCAGTCGCGGGGAACCACCATCGCTGCCCGGGCCATCCGCGGAGCAGCCTGGATGTCACTCCGAGGCCCCGAACTCGCGCATCAGGGCCTCGTACCCCTGCTCGAACTCAGAGCCCGGCCGTGCCGGCCCGGTCGGTCCTAACGCTGCGTCGGCGAGACCTGTCATAGGGCCGTGATATCTGATCGTCCCGCCCACCAGCACCGCAACGCTCGTGGCCAGATGCTGCACGTCTTCCATGAGGTGCGTGGACATGATGACCGGTCGATCTCGCCCCGCGCTCTGGATGACCTCACGCACTCGCAATCGCTGCCCGGGGTCCAAACCCACGGTGGGCTCATCCAGGATCAGAACGGCGGGATCGTGCACAATGCCGGTTGCTAGAGCCACTCGTTGACGTTGGCCACCACTGAGGCTACTGATCCTCCGGTCAGCCAAGCCCTCAACATCCATGGAGCTCAACGCAACCGTGACCAACTCCCGCTCACGGGTGCCCGGCACACGACCCAACCACGCCGCATAAGCGACGATGTCCCGAACCTTAGCCAGAGCAGGCAGCGTCGCGGTCTGCGGCACATATCCAAGCAACCTTTGCGCATCGGCGCCTTCCCGGATGCTCCGCCCGTTGATGAGCACGTCCCCGCGCTGACACTTCAGGAGGCCTGTGAGGCATTTGATGAGCGTCGTCTTGCCGCAGCCATTTGGGCCCAGGAGTGCCGTCACACCCTCATCAACGGTCAATGACACGTTCGCCAAGACCGGACGGCGCCGATACGAGAA
>CAYVEH010000277.1:1521-3181 GCA_964450585.1 uncultured Ornithinimicrobium sp. | reverse complement strand
CTCATGCCACCACCTCCGTCGCGGCATCGGCCGCGACCGCGAACGCGACCGTGGCGCGGGCGTCCGGGGTCAGCCAGCGGGCCGCGGCCTGTTGGACCTGCTCGGCCGTCACCGTCCGCACGCTGTCCAGGTAGGTGTTGATGTGCTCCGGGTCGTCGTGCAGCAGCGTGTAGTGGCTGATCAGGTCGGCACGCTCCTGGTGGCCGGCCAGGGCCTCCAGCCAGGAGCGCTCGGTGTCGGCCAGGGAGGACTCCAGCTCCACCGGGGTGGGGCCCTCGGCGGTGAACCGCTCCAGCTCGGCGCAGATCGCCTGCTCCACGACCCCGGTGTCGGCGCCGTCGGCCACGTCCACGCCGAGGAAACCCAGCGAGGCCCCGTCGATGAGCCCCAGGGCTGCCCCGGAGACGTTCGTGGCGATCTCCTCGGTGCGCACCAGCCGCCGGTAGAGCCGGCTGGTGGTGAGGCTGGCCAGGGCGTCCAGGGCCACAGCGCAGGCGAGGAACTCGGGGGTGTGGGCCACGGGCAGCCGGAAGCCCAGGTAGAGCCGGTCATTGGGCACCTCCTCGACCCGGTCCAGCCGTGGAGCGCCGGTCAACGGCGCCAGGGGGGTGACCGTCTGCTGCGGCTGCGGGGCGGTGTTGTTGAGCGCCTCGAAGTGCCGGGCCACCGCGGCGAACCCGTCGTCGGTGGAGATGTCGCCCACCAGGGTCAGCACGGTGTTGCCCGGGGCGTAGTGCTGGCGGTAGAAGTCGTGCACGTCGCTGAGGGTGGCGGCCTCGAGGTCGGCCATCGACCCGATGGTCGGGTGGTGGTACGGGTGTCCCTGGGGGTAGACGAGGCTGCCGAGGTCGGCGATCGCGGTGCCGTAGGGCTGGTTGTCGTAGCGTTGCCGCTTCTCTTCCTTGACCACGTCACGCTGGTTGTCCAGGTTCGCCTGGGTGACCGCATCCAGCAGCCGACCCTGCCGGTCGGCCTCCAGCCACAGGGCCAGTTCCAGGGCACCGGTGGGCACGGTCTGGAAGTAGTTGGTGCGGTCGAACCAGGTGGTGGCGTTCAGTGTGCCGCCCTGCTCCATGAGCAACGAGAAGTGCTCTCCCTCGGCGACGTTGGCCGACCCCTGGAACATGAGGTGCTCGAAGAGGTGCGCCAGCCCGGTGCGCCCAGCCCGTTCGTGTCGGGACCCGACGCCCACCCAGAGGTTGAGCGTCACGGTCGGCACGGTGTGGTCCGGGCTGACGACCACCCGCAGCCCGTTGTCCAGGGTGCGGGTGGCGATGGGGTAGTCCAACGGCATCTGGTTACTGTAAGCACGGGGAGGGCCGGTGACCGCACCGGCACCGGCTCAGGTGTCGTCGTCGGACTTCCACCCCAGGTTGCGAGCGGCCCGGCGGGGCAGGTCGCTGACCCGGTGCATCGCCAACCGGCCGAAGATCTGCTGCTCGGTGATGTTGCGCTCGGAGCGGCCTCGTCCCAGGAAACTGACGATCCACCGCAGCAGAGTGGTGATGCGGGACTTGAAGCCGATGATGTAGACGAGGTGGACGCCCAGCCACAGCCCCCAGGCTGGGAAGCCGGTGACCTTGATCGGGCCGATCTCGGCGATGGCCCGGAACCGGGAGATGGTGGCCATGTTGCCCTTGTCGAAGTAGCTGAACGGCTC
>CAYVEH010000277.1:0-1421 GCA_964450585.1 uncultured Ornithinimicrobium sp. | reverse complement strand
CCCGGAACCGGGAGATGGTGGCCATGTTGCCCTTGTCGAAGTAGCTGAACGGCTCAGTGACCGCTGCTCCCCCGGTGGCGGCCTTGATCTTCTGGGCGGCGTACCGGGCCTGCTGGATCGCCACCTGGGCCACTCCGGGCAGATTGTCCAGGGCCGCCATGTCGCCGACGACGAACACCTCCGGGTGGCCGGGCAGGGTGAGGTCCTCATTCACCGGGATGCGGCCGGCCCGGTCGACCTCTCGGCCCACCTGCTCGGCGAGCTGGCGGGCCAGGGGGGAGGCGGAGACGCCCGCGGCCCAGACCTTGGTGAGCGCCTCGAGCCGCTGGGTCTGGCCGGACTCGTCCTGGTAGGTGATGCCCTTGGCGTCGACGTCGACGACCTTGGCGCCCAGGAGGACGTGCACGCCCAGTTTCTCCATAGCGTGACGGGTCTTGGCCTGCAGGGACCCATCGAAGCTGCCCAGGACCGCGTCCGCGGCATCCATCAGGTAGATGCGGGCGTTGCGGGGGTCGATGTGCCGGAAGTCGTGTTTCAGGGTGCGCTTGGACAGCTCGGCCAACTGCCCGGCCATCTCCACACCGGTGGGGCCGGCCCCCACCACGACGAAGGTCATCAGCGACTCGACGTCGACGCTGCGGCCCTGTGCGGCGGCGAGCTCGGCGAGCTCGAATGCGCCGAAGATGCGGCCTCGCAGCTCCAGGGCGTCATCGATGCTCTTCATCCCGGGGGCGAACTCGGAGAACTCATCGTGCCCGAACCAGGACTGGTTGGAGCCGGCTGCCACGATCAGGTGGTCGTAGGAGTAGGTGCGAGGGGTATCCAGGGTGGTCGCGGTGACCGTCTGGGCGGCCAGGTCGATATCGGTCACGTCGCCCAGCTCCACCTGCACGTTGCGCTGCCGGGCCAACACCTCCCGGGTGGCCGGAGCGATCTCCCCGGGCGAGAGAATGCCGGTGGCCACCTGGTAGAGCAGGGGCTGGAACAAGTGGGTCGTCGTGCGCCCGATGAGTCTGACGTCAACATCGGCCCGGGCCAGGGCCCGGGCGGCAAAGAGTCCGCCGAATCCCGATCCGATGATGATCACTCTGGGGCGGGCAGCTGTGGCGTTCATGGATGGTGCCTCCTCTAATGGTGGTCAACCGCTCCTGGGTCTCGAGTATGCCGTGAACTGCGCCACGGAGCGGGCCGGCCCACTGCCCCGGCTGCTGAGCGACTCCTCGTGGCTGATGCCCCAGTACCGGCCGGCGCGGGCTCCTTGATGAGACGAAACACGTGCCCTGTGCGTACTTTTGTGCGTACCTGACCCGCAACCAGCCAAGGGAAAGGCCCTCTGACCTGGCGTTGTGCCTGGTCAGAGGGCCTTCTTCGTAGCGGGGGAGGGATTTGAACCCTCGACCTCCGGGTTATGAGCCCGGCGA
>CAYVEH010000276.1:0-3186 GCA_964450585.1 uncultured Ornithinimicrobium sp. | reverse complement strand
CGCACCTGCTCTCGGCCGTGCACTGTACGAACGGATCAGAGCAACGCTCTGACCCACGGGATGATTAGCGCTGGCAACTTGACTACTCATCGTCAGAAGTTGGTTTGTAGCGGAACTCGGTGGAGTTCAGATTTAACCTGTAGCGTTATTGACGCGTTCCGTTATGGGCTGCCCTTGTGATCAGATCGTTCGGAAGCAAGGAAACTGAGTGCATCTGGCACGAGGAATACGTCAGAGGCATCGATCGAGCGTTACAGCGGGCGACGTTGCGGAAGCTGAACTGAACCACGCCGCGAAGGATGTCGAAGATCTTCGCATCCCCCCTGGTAACCGTCTGGAGCAGTCGACTGGCAACCGTCGTGGTCAGCACAGCATTCGCATAAACGTGCAATGGCGCATCTGTTTCATCTGGAGAGATGGAGGTGCAGAAGATGTCGAACCCATCGACTACCACTGAGGCCGACCTCATTGAGCCGATCCACCCGGGGGGAGATCCTGAAGGAGGACTTCATCGAGGGCTTCGGGATCACGCAGAACAAGCTCGCGGTGTCGATCGGCGTGCCGCCGCGTCGGATCAACGAGATCGTGCACGGCAAGCGGGGGATCACTGCAGATACGGCGATCCGTTTGGCGCGCTTCTTCGGGACTTCTGAGGAGTTTTGGATGAACCTGCAGTCGAACTTCGAGTTGCGGCGCGAGCGCCGCGCTCTGCGCGACAAGGTGTCGGCGATCAGGCCACTGAAGGTCGCGTGAGCGGGTCCGCCGTGGCAAAACGGCATCTGCTTTCGCTTCGTGGGTGGACTCGCGCAGGCCTTGAGGAGTTCTTCGAGCTCGTCGACCGGTACGTCGCGGGTTCGGGGCCGAGCTTTGACGCTGCCGCGGCCATGTTCTTTCCTTCGTCGAGCATGCGCACACGGGTCTCTTTCGAACGCGGAGCGCATCTTATGGGCATTCAGCCCATCAGCTTTCCGCCGGAGACTCTTGATAAGGGTGAAGACCTCATTGATGTCGTTGGATACCTCGCGCAGTGGACTGATCTCATAATCGCTCGGCATCCTGACATCGCAGTTCTTGAGCGCTTGGCATCCGCGGACGCGCTGCCCGTCGTGAACGCGATGACGGCAGCAAATCATCCCTGCGAAATCTTGTCGGACATCTACGCGCTCTCGCGCGATGCGGATCCCTCAAACCTGCGGTACCTGTTCGTCGGAGCGGACGGGAACATCGCTGCGGCATGGTGGGAAGCCGCCCAAGCGTTCGGACTCGACATGACGCAGAGCTGTCCGGTAGAGCTGCGTGTCGCCGGGATGCCATGGGAGGAGAATCTTCGGCAAGCGATGCTCCGTGCTGATGTGGTGATTACAGATGGTCCTGGTTCGCATGCGGAAGCGCTCACCCCGTACCGCATGACTGCGGAGCTCCTGGACGCTGCTCCGCGTGGAGTGCGCTTCGTCCCGTGTCCGCCCTTCGTTCGCGGACGAGAGTTGAGTGCGGATGCCGTGGCACACAGCGCCTTCGTCGGCTACGGGTTCAAACGCTTCCTCATGCCCGTCCAGCAAGCTGTGATGGCTCGAGCGCTGATCGGCTGAAATGTTCCGCAAATAACCCTGCAACCGGCTCGAGGTCCTCAAGGGCGACCGAGCTGGTCAGCACAGCATCAGGATCAACGACCAGTGGCGGACTTGCTTCGTGTGGACTGACGCCGGACCGGAGGAGGTGCAGATCGTTGACTACCACTGACAAAATCGCCCCGATCCACCCCGGGGAGGTCCTCATGGAGGACTTCATCGAGGGCTTCGGGATCACCCAGAACAGGCTCGCCGTATCGATCGGCGTGCCGCCTCGGCGGATCAACGAGATCGTGCACGTCAAGCGGGGGATCACCGCGGACACAGCGCTGCGGCTGGCGAAGTACTTCGGGACCTCGGCAGAATTCTGGATCAACCTGCAAGAGCCCACTACGAGTTGGACCGCGCCGAGGACCAGGCGGGGGAGCAGATCGCAGCGATCGCCCCGCCGAATATCGCGTGACCGGGCATCTCCTCGTGATCGCCGGTCTTCCCGGCGTCGATGCGTTGGTGCACGAGCGGCGGCTCACCCGCAGAGATCGCGGCCTCGCACGTGTCTTCGAACCGATCTGCGCGGACGTACAGCATCGCCGTGCCAACTATGCAGCGTGGCCAGCTGCTGCGTCGTGCTCGACCGCTCCCGGTATCCTGAGAGCATGTCCGAGGTCGCCGTGACGCCCGAGACGCTCGCCCTGCGCGAGCTTCTCGCCGCGCGTCGTGACGAGTTCCAGGCGCTCCTTGAGCGGTACGGTGCGACGAACCCGAGGCTGTTTGGCTCCATCGCCCGCGGGACCGCGCATTCCGGCTCTGACATCGACATCCTCGTGGACATGGATCCCGCGGACGGGAACCTGCTCATGCGAGCGTCCGGGCTCATGGAGGAGACGAGAGCACTTTTTGGCCGGGATGGCGTCGACGTGTTCCCGGTGCAGCTGCTCAAGCGTCCGATCTCGGCCTCCGCGCTTGACGACGCGGTAGCTCTATGAGTCGTGATCCCTCCCAGCGCATCGAGGATGTTCTCGTCGCCATCGAAAGATGTCAGCGCTACGTCGTGGCATTAAGCGGTGACGCGGACCTGGTCGATATGGCTGAAGACGCGATCGAGCGCAACCTGCAGATCGTCGGCGAAGCCGTGACTCATCTGCCCGAAAGGATCACGAGTGCGCACCCGGAGATCGAGTGGACTCAGATCAGAGGCTTCCGCAATATCCTTGTCCACCAGTACTTCGGGGTCGACGTGGAGATCGTCCGCGACGTCGTGCAGACACATCTCCCGCCCCTCGCCGATGCTGCGCGGTCACGCCACGGCTGACTGAGGAGGCTCGGACTCGTTGTCGACGCAACGGTCGCCCGTCTCGCCGACGTCCAGTAGGGACTGCTCCGGATGATGGCTGCACGTGCCGGAACTCGGTGGAGTTCCGCAGCGGACTAACCTCTGGGGGCAAAAAGTAGCGCATCTCAGCGGCAGAGCCGCCTCGGGGGCATCGCAACCGACGACCATCGATGCCTGAGGAGATCACCATGTCTGCCGAGTCCAACGCCCGATCCCACGCCGAGGCCTTCCGCCCGACTTGGGCCATTTTGTTAGTGCGTGACCTCGCCACGGTGCAGGGCGTCG
>CAYVEH010000275.1:0-3197 GCA_964450585.1 uncultured Ornithinimicrobium sp. | reverse complement strand
GAGATCTTCGGTCCGGTGGCGGCCGTCATGCGTTTCGAGTCCGAGGAGGAGGTCATCAGGCTGGCCAACGACACCAACTTCGGGCTGGCGGCCGGGGTATGGACCCGGGATCTGGCACGTGCTCACCGGATGGCACGTCTGCTGGAGGCGGGCACCATCTGGGTCAACACCTACCGCGCCATGTCGCCGATGTCTCCGCGACAAGGGTTCAAGGATAGTGGTGTGGGGGTGGAGCATGGCCAGGAGACGATCCGTGAGTACACCAGGGTCAAGAGCGTATGGATCAACACCAACGAGGAACCCGTTGCTGACCCCTTCATCTTGCGAGGATGAGGACTATGACTGCCAGGACCACCAAGGGCGCGACCACGAGGTCGGCAACGGACAGCGAACCGTGCGACAACGGCCCTCCACCTGGGACGAAACGAGAGCCGCGTCGCTCTGAGGCGCTACTGGATGAACTACGTGATCTCGTGCTCGGCGGCGACTACCTGCCTGGTGCGGCACTGTCCGAATTGCAACTAGCCAAGCATTTTGCGACTTCTCGTACGCCCGTCCGCGAGGCGCTGAAGCAGTTACAGGTTGAGGGCTTAGTGGAGATCAAGCCCAAGGTAGGTACTTTTGTTCGTGGGGCAAGCCGACGAGAGATTGTCGAGATGTTCGAGCTCAAGGAGAGTCTCGAAGGTCTTGCGGCGTCGCTCATGGCACGCCGCGGAAGGGTCCCGGAACTAGACGTACTGGAACGGAACATCGAGGCCTCGGAGCGGGCTGCTGCGGCCAACGACCATGATCGCTATGCCGACCTCGTGCATGAATTCCACCAGACCATCGTGGATGGCTCCGACAACCGGAAGTTGCAGCAGCACTACCGAACACTGATGAACCAGTTGGCCTATCCCCGGTTGGTCAGCAGGTCGCTGCGGCACCCCGGCAGACTGCCGCAGTCAGCGGGGGAACACCGCCTCGTTGTATCCCGGATCGAAGAGAAGGACGTCTGGGGCGCCGAGCAGGCGATGCGCGACCATGTGCGCGCTTCCGCGAGGGAGTCGCTGACAGAACGCTGATCGAAGGAGCGACAACAGGTCACCGGAACACCCCGGGCGCTGCCAGAGCTGTGCGCAGCACGTCAGCCAGTTCTCCGGCATGCGTCAGCGGGAGCAGGTGGGTTGCTCCGCGCACCGTGATCACCCGGGTATCGCGGCCCGCCGCGGCGTATCGGCGGGCATGCACCCGCATCTGGTCAAACTGTCCGTTGACCAGGAAGACCGGGCAGGTGACCTGGCCCAGCAGGCTCGCCCGGCACTCGTCGAACACCACCTGCCACGCGGCGGGAAGCGCGGCATAGCTCTGCCCGTCGGTCAGCGCCTCCGGGCTGGCCCCGAGCCAGCGCATCACCCGGTTGGAGCCCGAGGCCATCCGCTCCGCGCCGATCCTGGGAAGCAGCGCCGCAAAGGTCCGATACACCGCCGCCAGTGGGCCGACCGGCTCGGCACTGGACCCAATGAGCACCAGAGCCTGGAGCGAGTCAGGGTGCTCCGCGGCATACAGCATGGCCAGATAGCCACCCAGGCTGTGCCCCGCCAGGACCACCGGCTGGTAGGGGCGACGGGCTGCCACCGCCTCCTGGATGGCCTGCAGCGCCGATGCGCGGGTGAAGTCCTCACCGAGCCGGTCTCCGTGCCCGGGCAGGTCGAGCGTCACCACCTCTGCCTCCGGTAGCCGGTCCGGATAGCTCTGCCACTGCTGGCGGTCCATCCGTGTCCCGTGCACCAGAACCACTCGTGGTGGTGTCGGACCCTGGCTCACGGTCCTCAGCGTAGTCACGCCGCCCGAGGCACGACCTGCGGCCCGGCCCGCTCACCTGGATCGCCCGAAAACGGCCCGCCACGGCCGCCGACCACATAGTCTGTGGTGTTGTGTCGACCAGAACGCGCCGCGCCGCCGCCCTGACCACCCTGACCCAGACTCAGGTGCGCTGATGGCTGGCGGACTCGTGGCCCTGCTCGACGACGTGGCCGCCATCGCCCGGCTGGCGGCCGCCTCGGTCGACGACGTTGCCGCCGCGGCCGGCCGGGCCGGAGCCAAGTCCCTCGGAGTCGTGATCGACGACACCGCAGTCACGCCGCGCTACGTCACCGGCGCCAAGGCTGCCCGCGAGCTACCCATCATCAAGAAGATCGCGATCGGCTCGATCCGCAACAAGCTGGTCTTCATCCTGCCGGCGATCATGCTGCTCAGTCAGTTCCTGCCGTGGACGTTGACACCGATCCTCATGCTCGGCGGCAGCTACCTGTGTTTCGAGGGCGCAGAAAAGGTCTACGAGCTGGTCACCGGCCACGGCAAGGGCGCCTCCGACACCCCTGCCTCCCAGCAGGGGCCCGAGCAGGAGGAGCGGATGGTGCGCGGCGCCATCACCACCGACTTCATCCTCTCGGCCGAGATCATGGTGATCGCCCTCAACGAGGTCGCCGAGGAGCCCTTCCTGAGCCGGGCGATCATCCTGATCCTGGTGGCGCTGGGCATCACCGCGCTGGTGTACGGAGTGGTGGCCGTGATCATCAAGATGGATGACATCGGCCTGCGGCTGGCGCAACGGGACAGCGCCTTGTCGCAGAAGGTCGGACTCGGCTTGGTCAAGGGCATGCCGGTGGTGCTGAGCCTGCTGTCCACCGTGGGCATCGCGGCCATGCTGTGGGTCGGCGGACACATCATCCTGGTCGGGATGGACGAGCTGGGCTTCCACCTGATCTACGGGTGGGTGCACACCGTCGAGGGGGCGGTCGGCGGACTCATCCCGGCCATCGAGGGAGCCCTGTCCTGGCTCACCAACACCCTGGCCTCGGCGATCCTCGGACTGGTCTGGGGTGCCGTCATCCTCACGGTCGTGCACCTGCTGCCGTTCGGCCGCAAGGAACCGGTCCACTGAGCGCCAACTCGTTGGCCCCGGAGCAGGCCGACGGTTAGCCTCAGCGGGTGAGTGAACTTCCCACCCCACCGGTCCCAGCCAAGGTCGAGCACCGGCGCCAGCACCACGGCGACACCGTCGATGACCCCTACGAGTGGCTGCGGGACAAGAACAACCCCGAGGTCATCGCCCACCTGGAGGCAGAGAACGCCTACACCCGGGCCAGGACCAGCCATCTGGACGGACTCACCGACGCGGTCTTCACCGAGATCAAGACCCGCACCCAGCAGAC
>CAYVEH010000274.1:0-3200 GCA_964450585.1 uncultured Ornithinimicrobium sp. | reverse complement strand
GGCATGGTCTCATCCTCCGACCTGGAGACGCTCCCCGGTCAAACGTAGCGCCGACAACCCGCAGCGGCAGGTCACAGAAAGGTCACGATCTGCACGCCGCCGGTCCGGCTCAGAAGCCGCGTGGCTGATAGATCAGTGCCACCTCGTCCCCCGGCGTGAGGATCACCTGCGCGAGGGCGCGGTCCTCCAACTCCTCCGCGAGGGCTTGACAGCTCCCGATCTGGTGGTCGGCTCCGGGGTAGCCGCCGGGCCTGGTCACCAGACACACAGTGTCCTCGGTCAGCGGCATCGTTGCCTGCTCGCCGGTGCCTGGCCACCGCCCCGGCCAGTCCTCGGTCAACTCCCCTGTCAGGGTGTCGCCCAGGTCAGACACGATGAGGACCGTGCCCCGGTGACCACCGATCGTGTCGCTGAGCACCAGGGTCTCAGCCAGCGACTCCAGATCCTGTGAGCCATCGGCGCTGCGCAGCTCGATGCCCAGCTCGATGAACCGCCAGGACTCTGCCGTGAACTCCTGGCCCTCCGCACAGGTGGCCGACCATCGTGACCACTCGACCGTGTGGCCGTTGACCGTGGTGCTGCCGTTCTCGGGGTCCGCATCGAAGGTCACCGGGTTCTCAGGGGCGTCATAGTCGACCGGCGCCGCATAGCAGGAGTCGGGAGGGTCGGACGGGTCCGGGTTGCCGGGGTCCCACCAGGTGGTTGGGTTGGCCTCCTCGGCCAGGTGCTCGATGCCGACGCGGACCTCAATCCCGGTCGGGCACTGTCCGTCGAACACCCTGGTCTCACCGGGCGGCAGCAGGCAGGTCAGATCGACGCTGGGCTCGGAGTCTTCCCGACCCCGGACGAGGGGCAGGGAGGTCCAGCCCTGGGGTGGTGTCACGCCCAGGCCTTCCCCGATACTCACGGTTCCCTCGGGGACGCTCGGCGCATCCGTCCGCTCGGAGTCGTCGGTCGGCACTGGATCCGGCTCAGCGTCCTCCGGCAGGACGACCGACAGCAGCAGGATGTCCTCGGCCGGCTGGTGCAACCACCCGCCCTGCGGCAGCGTCAGCATCCAGAAGTCCTCGGCCGTCTGAACGGCGTCGGAGCACCCGATGTCGTCGGTCGCCATGTCCTGTCCGGCGAACCGGCCGTTGGCCTCCAACACCAGCTCGTCCTGGAAGGTCGCACCGCCACAGTCGTCGATACCGAGCGATAGCAGGGTGTCGCCATCCGCCGCCTCCGCGAAGGAGAGCGTGGTCGGCACGTCGGCTCCGATGGTCCGCTCGTCCCCGAACCGCAACCCTCCGTGTGTGGTCGCAGTCTCACCGCTGAGGTCATCGACACGCATCCTGGTGTCAAGCTCCCAGCTGGTGCCCGTGAGGTCGTCGAACATCGGCACTCCGGCCTCATCCAGCGCCGGCAGATCGGCGAGCGCCGCGATCTCGTCAGGGTCCGGATCGACCCCCTCGCGCGTGAGGACGAACGTCCGTGCCGCACCCAGGTCCTCCATCGGGACGGTCTCCACCTGGGTCGGTTCCGGCGTCTGTGTCGGCACAGCGGGTGCCACGTCCTCATCCAGGGGCAACCCACCGGAGATCGCCACCGCCCCGACCACTGCGGCTGCGGCAAGCAGCGTGCCACCGCCGATGAGCACGACACGGCGACGGCGACGCATGCCCAGGCCCTGCGCCCAGGCCGCCTCCGCCAGGTCAACCCGCGGCGGGTGACCGACCGCATCGTCCAGCACCTGGCGGAGTTCCTTGCGCGTCATGCGGACTCACCTCCCTCACCGGTCAGCACCGGCTCCAACTCCGGCAGCAGCCGGCGCAGGTTGGCGAGCGCACTGCTGGCCTGACTCTTAACGGTCCCCCGCGTGATGCCGAGAACATCGGCGATCTGCTCCTCAGAGAGGTCCTCGTAGTAGCGCAGGACCAAGACCGCACGCTGGCGCGGCGCCAGCTGGGTCAACGCCTCGCGCACCTCGGCACCGGCCACCCACTCCGCGGCGCTATCCCGAGCCTGTGCCCGGGTGACAAAGTCGCCGTCCGGGGAGTGCACGTCATAGGGCCTCTCCCGGCGCCACTTGCGCCAGTGGGAGATCGCGTCGCGATACAGGATCGTGCGGACATAGGCCTCCGGTGACCCGTCTCGCACCTGGTCCCACCGGCTCGCGAGTTTGGCAAGTGCATCCTGCAGCAGGTCTTGCGCCAGGTGATAGTTGCCGCACATCAGCACCCCGGCCCGCAGCAGGTGGTCCTGCCGAGAGCGCACGAAGGCGAGGAAATCCTCATCGACCTGCACGGTGCTCACCGCCTCCCCATCTGCCCATAGTGGTCTAACGGAAGGCGGGTCCACCCAGGTTGTGTCGGAAGGCCACCAGTTTCCGGCTGTATGCCGAGGGCCGGGTCAGCGCGCAGGCTCAGGCCCTAGTGCCCCTGCAGGTCAGGATGCACCATCGTGTCGAGCAGGACGGCGGGCCCCGCCGTCACCGATGACGTTGGCAAAGCCGACGAGCCTGCCCTCGCCCGGCGTCGGTAGGTGTGCCAGGTCTCGGTGATCCGATAGCCCACCGCTACGTTCATGGCCAAGCTGGCGAGGTTGCTCTCCGCGCCACCAGTGCCGAACACTGTTTGGCCGGCCCGCACGTGGGCCAGCACCGATGCCGCCTTGACCGCCGTCGCCAGACCACGTCGCCGATGGTCGGGGTGCACGGTGGTGAACTGGGTCTCTACGCGATCCTCGATCGTGCGGGTGACGGTCAATGCGACCAGCCCCTCGCCTGACCAGATGCCCCAGGCGCGTCCCTGATCCAGCAATTCCCGAGCGGCCTGCTCGCTCAGCGGTTCATGGTGGGTGGCCGCTCCACCGGGGTAGTCGCCGGCAGTCAGGGCGTCGAGCGCCAGCACGTGCGGGGTGGCCTCGTGCCCCAGTTCACGCAGGGCGAAGTCCGCACCGCTGACCCGATCTACGAGTCCGCGAAGGTGGGTGAGCAGCGCCGCATCTGCCGGGCCGAGAGTGAGCCGGGCGCCCCAGGAGGTCGCGATGCACTCCCAGCCGTCCGCCTCGACCTGCCGGGCGCGCGGGTCATCCGAGCGCAGGACGAGCGCGGGCTGCGGCACGGGGTCGGGCTGCGGCACGGGGCCGGGCTCAGTGGTCGACACGGCACCAGGCTAAGAGTCGCTGCAGCTGCCTGCAGGTGGATATGTGTGCCGTCG
>CAYVEH010000273.1:0-3202 GCA_964450585.1 uncultured Ornithinimicrobium sp. | reverse complement strand
GACCTGATCGAGCCGGGCTCAGCGCTGGTCGAGGATCTCCTGCAGTGGACCGGTTCCCGGTTTGTCGGTGAGGCCATCCAGGGTGGCTCGGGCTGTCCCGGGTAGGCGGACCCACCCGAGGCATCTCCCCGGCGCGGGGTCTTCGCCGGTCGCGCCCAGCGGCGGAGTGCTCAGCGGACCTGGGTGAAGGAGGCGGTGGCCGGGTCGGCGCTGATCCGCTCCGGGCTGTCCAGGGCGCTGATCGCGGCCATGTCCTCCTCGGACAGCTCGAAGGAGAACAGGTCGAGGTTGCTGGTGATCCGCTCCGGCGTCACCGACTTGGGGATGACGATGGTCCCCTGCTGCACGTGCCAGCGCAGCACCACCTGACCCGGGGTGACCCCCAGCCGCTCGGCCGCTGAGATCACCGCGGGGGCGCTGAGGTCCTTGCCCTGGCCCAGCGGGGAGTAGGCCTCGATCGCGATCCCGGCAGCGCGGCTGGCCTGCTGGGTCGCCGGCTGCTGGAAGGTGGGGTGGATCTCGATCTGATTGAGCGCGGGGACGATCTCGGTCTCGGCGAGGAGCCGGTCGAGGTGCTCGGGCAAGAAGTTGGAGACCCCGATCGCCCGGGCCGCGCCCTCGGCATACAGCTTCTCGAAGGACTTCCAGGTCTCCACGTACTTGTCCGCGCTGGGGAACGGCCAGTGGATCAGATACAGGTCGATGGGCCCCACATCCAGGGCCTTGCGGCTGTTCTCAAACGCCGTCAGCGCGCTCTGCGCGCCCTGGTCCCCGTTGCGGAGCTTGGTGGTGACGAACACCTCCTCCCGCGGCAACCCGCTCGCCCGGATCGCCGCCCCGACTCCGGCCTCGTTGTAGTAACCGGCGGCGGTGTCGATGTGGCGGTAGCCGGCCTCCAGGGCCTGCTCGACCGCCTGCTGGGTCTGCTCCTCCGGCACCTGGAAGACCCCGTAACCAACCTGCGGGATCTGTACGCCGTTGTTGAGCTCGATCATCGGACTGCTGGAGTTCGTCATACCGGTGCCTACACCGTTGCGCCGCGGCGTATTCCGATCAGTCCGGCGGTATGCCGATCAGCTCACCGGCCGCGGGGACGCAGCCGCACCCCGGGCAGCGTCGGCGCCGGGAGCGGGTCGCCGTCGTAGTCGAAGGACCCGTACCGGGTGTCCGAGGCACCCTGCTCCACCCGGGCCTGCCACTCCTGGCGGTAGGCCACCACCTCGTCGTGATCGCGGCCGATGAAGTTCCACCACATCACGATCTGCTCCGCAAACGGAGTGCCACCCAGCAGGATCACGCGGGCCCCGTGCTCCCCGGCCCGGATCTGCAGGCGCTGCTGCCCGGGCGTCAGGTAGGCCAGGTCGTGGGGGGCGACCTCGACGGCGTTCACTTGCACCGGTCCGTAGTCGACGAGCACCCCGTGCTCAAAGGTCGCCTCGAGCAGCACGGTCACCTCACCCTGCGGTGGCAGCACCAGCTCGGCCCCCAGCAGCGGGGAGTAGGTGGTGGCCTCCGAACTGACCGGGGCACTGACCGCGTCATCGGCCACCCTCACCTCGCCCAGGAAGACCGAGAGCCGCCCGCCGCCGGACAGCTCGACGGGCTCGGGCACGTAGTGCTCGAAGCCGGGGGCGACAAAGCGGGACTCTGCCGGCAGCACGGTCCACAACTGCACCCCGTGCAGGGTCGTGGTCGCCGCGGTGGAGACCTCGGAGTGGGAGACCCCGGTGCCGGCGGTCATCAGGTTCAGCTCCCCGGGTCGCACCATGGCCTGCACCCCGGTGCTGTCCCGGTGCTCGATCTCGCCGGTGAACAGCCACGAGACGGTCTGCAGCCCGGTGTGCGGGTGCGGAGCCACCACCATCCCACCGGTCTGTTCCACGGCGTCCGGGCCGTAGTGGTCGGCGAAGCACCAGGCACCGATGGTGGTGCGCCCCCTGGCCGGCAGGGTACGGCGCACCAGCATCGCGCGGGGACCACCGAGGGGCACCTCCCGCGGCGGGATCACCTCCACCGCTGCGCTGGCCTGGTGATCGCGGTCGGCACCGCACACCACCTCTGGCGGGGAGAGCTCCAGATTGCTCATCGAGTGAGTCTACCGACGCATCGGGCCCGACCCGGACGGAACCGTCAGCCCATGTCGCCACGTCAGTTCCTGTGACAGACTCGGACTGCGCGGCCAGACCGTCCCGACCGGATGTGACATGTTCGCGCCAGACGGAAGCACAGAGGGGAAATGGTGTGAGCAACTCAGCACAACAGTTCATCGACGCCGCCCGGGAGGTCGCCAGCGGCGCAAATGTGCGCGACGTCGTCGGTCAATCCGTGCAACAGGCGGCGAGCCAGGGCCTGGGTGACTTCAACCTGAACAAGCGGGACTTCCCCGCTGCTCGAGGGGAGGGCGGCTCAGCCGGGACGCGCATCAACTCCGAGAACGTCTCGCTGGACGACGCCGCCGAGAAGTTGAGCCGCAGCCACTTCGAGATGGATGCCAGCGGTCCGGTGCACGTGATCACACCGATGGTGCTGCCCAAGGGCCGCAAACTGCGCGCGATGATGCCGGTGATCCTGCTGCTCATCATCGGCGCCGTGGGCACCGTCGTGCTGCTGCCCTTCGACGGGATGTCCTCGGCCGTCTTCGGGGTCCACTACTGGGTGCTGGTGGTGCTCATCGCCGCCTTCATGTGGTGGCGCCAGGGGATGGTCATGGTGCCCGAGGGGTGCACCGCGCTGATCAGCCGCTTCGGCAAGGTAGAGGCAGAGGTCGGCCCCGGGCGGGTCACCCTGTGGAACCCGTGGAAGCGGGTGTCCTACATCGTCAACACCACCCGGGAGTACCCGTTCAACGCCCCGATCCGCCAGGCCCCGACCAAGTCCGGGGTGCAGGCCTCGGTGGACCTGTTCCTGCAGTTCCGGATCGTCAATGCCCGCGAGTTCGTCTTCGTGCTCGGCGCCGTCTCCGGCTTCCAGGACAAGCTGAACAACGCCATCTCGGAGACCACCCGGTCGTTGATCTACGACCAGGAGGCCTCCGGCATCTACGACCTCGTCGGGGAGAGCACCACGCGGCTGCTGGAGCAGCTCAACGCCCAGTTCGCCCCCGCGGTCGAGCTCACCACGGCCAACATCACCCACGCCGAGCCCTCGGCGCAGGAGTACCGGATGGACCTGGCCGCCCCGGAGATGATCCGGGTGGCCAAGG
>CAYVEH010000272.1:0-3216 GCA_964450585.1 uncultured Ornithinimicrobium sp. | reverse complement strand
GCTGAACCGTTGCCGGGCCGCGGCGTGCTGGTGCTGCAGGGGCAGTGCACCTGGGTGCAGGTCGCTCAACCGTGACCCTGACCGGGTGCTGCGGCTGCTCAGCCGCCGTCGAGCCGGCCCATGAGGAACGTCGAGGCGATCGTGGCGACCGCCGCGATGAGCACGGCCGCGGCCAGCAGTGGTGGGGCGAACTGGAACATCGCGATGCCCAGCGGCAGCACCAGGAAGTTGAAGGCGATCGCGGGCGCCTGGGCGCGCGGGTGCCGCCGCCACAGCCCCACCGCGACATACCCCAGGCCCACCACGAAGACCAGCATGGTGACCACGGACATCAGCACGATCATCGGGTCGCTGCCCTGGCCGAGGACCAACTCCACCAGGTAGAAGATCGCGAAGCCAGCGATCACCACCGCTTCGGTCGCCACCAAGGCGGCGGCGATCCGTCCCAGCAGCACTTGGCGCTCGGTCGGCGCCGGGGCAGGGGTTGAGGCCATGGCGTCAGGGTAATCGGGCGGCCTCACTGCCGGCTCAGCAGCCGGATGACGGCGCGCTCCAGCGAGGCGCGGACCCGCGGGCGGGACAGGTCATCGGAGCCCATCCGGTGCAGCGTGTAGGCGATCGTGTGCCCCGACTCCTGGGCGTCCACCACCCGCGGGTCGACATAGGAGCCGCGGGCGACGGCGGCGGTGTTGCCCAGGTCGTCGGCGACCTGGTCCATCACACCGCGCAGCATCTGGCGCAGCTCGGTCTGGTTGCCCGGCTCCGGCGCCTGGGCCAGAAACAGCGCGGCGCGCACGGTGGCCTGCCAGGTGCGCAGGTCCTTGACCGTGAACTCCTCGCCGGCCAGCTCCTTGAACCGGTCATTGATGTCCTCGGGGTGCACCTCCCGCCAGTCCCCCACCCCGAACCGGTAGCACCACAACCGCTGGGAGCCGGTCCGGACCCGACGCAACGCTGTCACCAACGCGGCCAGGTCCCGGTCGGTCAGCCCCACCTGCCGCTGCTGGCCACCCTTGGCGACGAAATCGAAGTGGGTGGTACTGGCCCGCACCCGCACGTGGTCGCGCAGCAGGGTGGCGACGCCGTAGGTGTCGTGCTCCTCGGCATACTGCTCACCGCCGGTGCGGAAGGCCCCGGAGTCCAACACCCGCAGCGTCCCGGCCAGCACCCGGTCGCAACCCAGCCCCGAGGCACGCAGCTCCCGGGTGATTCGCCCACGCACACTGGGCAACCGCTGCGCCAGGGCCACCACCCGCTGGTACTTGGCCTCGGACTGCTCCTGCAACCACTGCGGGTGGTAGATGTACTGGCGCCGGCCGGCATCGTCCAGACCGACCGCCTGGATGTGGGTGTGCTCATCGGCACTGATCCACACCTGCTGCCAGGCCGGCGGGATTGCCAGAGCCGCAATGCGCTCACGCACCGCGGCGCCCACCGGCCGCCCGGTGGTCCCGGTATAGGAGAAACCTCGACCCCGGCGCCGACGGGTGATCCCAGGGGCATCGAGGTCGGCGCGCCGCAGCCTGCTCACCTGGGGTCAGAAGACGGGTTTGCCGCCGGTCACTCCCAGCACCGTGGCCGAGACATAGCTGGCGTCCGCCGGGGAGGCGAGGAAGACGAACGCCGGAGCCAGCTCGGCCGGCTGACCGGCCCGCCCCAACGGGGTGTCAGCCCCGAAGGCCTCCAGGCTGTCCCCCGGTTTGGTGGCCGGCTGCAGCGGGGTCCACACCGGCCCGGGCGCCACCGCGTTGACGCGGATGCCGCGCGGGCCCACCTCGGCGGCGAGGTTGACGGTGAAGTTGTTGATGGCGGCCTTGGTCGCGGCGTAGTCCAGCAGGGTGGGTGAGGGCTGGTAGGCCTGGATCGAGCTGACGTTGATGATGCTGGCTCCCTGGTCCAGGTGCGGCAGGGCGGCCCGGCACAGCCAGAACATCGCATACAGGTTGGTCTTCAGGGTGCGGTCGATGCGGTCGGTGGTCATGTCGGTCAGCGTGTCCTGCCGGCCCCACTGGGTGCCGGCGTTGTTGACCAGGATGTCCAGGCCACCCAGTTGGTCGACAGCGGCCGCGACCACCTGCTCGCAGGTGCTCTCCTCGGTGAGGTCGCCGGGGCAGAGCACCGCGGTGCGGCCGGCCTGCCGGATCCACTCGGCGGTGCTCTCGGCGTCGGACTGCTCGGCCGGCAGGTAGGACAGCACGACGTCGGCCCCCTCCCGGGCGAACGCGATGGCCACCGCGCGCCCGATGCCGGAGTCGCCACCGGTGACGATGGCCCGCAGGCCCTCCAGCTTGCCGGTGCCCTGGTAGGTGTCCTCCCCGTGGTCGGGGACCGGGTCCATCCGCTCGGTGAGCCCGGGCAGCTCCTGCTCCTGGGAGCGGAAGCCGCCCTTCGGGCTGGTGGTCATGCGCTCGGCCTGCTGGCCGACCGGTGACTCGGTCATGGCCCGTCCTCTCACTCGGCAATGTGCCTGCTGACCACGCTATGGCGCAGGGCACCCGGCCGCCCGCCGGGACGGTGGGTTGACCCTCAACCAGGGTGAGGGCGCACAGTGGGCCCCGTGACCGGATCAAGCTCTCCTGCCCCGTTGCTGCCGATCGGTGAGCTCTCCCGCACCAGCGGGCTCACCGTCAGCGCGCTGCGCTTCTACGACCGGGAGGGGTTGCTGGTGCCCGCCGAGGTGGACCCACAGACCGGCTACCGCCGGTACTCCCCGGCCCAGGTCCGCAGCGCCCGGCTGCTCGCCGGGATGCGGCGGGTGGGGATGCCGTTGGCCGAGATGGCCGCCGCCCTGTCCGCCCTGCCTGACCAGGCGATGGTCGAGGACCTGCTGGCCGCGCACCTGCGGCGGCTGGAGAGCGGGCTGGCCGACGCCCGCCGGGAGGTCGACCGGTTGCGTCACCTGCTACCCGGGCCAGCCAGCGAGCCGTGGACCGCCACGGTGCCGGCCCAGGAGCTGGCACAGGCCGTGCAGGCGGTGCGGTATGCCGTGGGCGACGACCCGGACTTCCCGATGCTGTGTGGCGTGCTGGTAGAGCCACTGGCCGGCAGCGTGCGGCTGGTGGCCACCGACCGGTACCGGCTGGCGCTGGCCGATGCGGGCGCCACCCTGACCGAGCCGGTGCCCGGTGGTGCCGCGCTGCTGCCGACGTCGGTGGTCGACCAGGTGCGGCGCCTGTTGTCCGAGGACCCCGGCGGGCAGGTGGTCCTGGCGCTGAC
>CAYVEH010000271.1:0-3216 GCA_964450585.1 uncultured Ornithinimicrobium sp. | reverse complement strand
CATGAAATTCGGTCTTCTGCCGAGGATCATTCTGGCCATCATCGCCGGGATCGGCCTCGGTCTGATCCTGCCGGACCCAATTCTGGGCATTACCGAGTCCTTCCGGATTCTGCTCAGCGGGCTGCTGAAGTTCTTTATCCCGCTCATCGTGCTGGCCTTCATCGGGGCCGGCATCGCCGACTTCCGGGGCCGGGTCGGCAAGATGCTGTCCGTCAGCGTGATCCTGGCCTACCTGGACACCGTCGTCGGCATCGCCCTGGCGGTCCTGGCCGCGGTGCTCATCATCCCGGCGATCACCAGCCAGGGCGACCCCTCCAAGGCAGCCACCGAACTACCCGAGCCGTTCTTCGAGATGGTGATCGACCCGCCCCTGGCCATCCTCACCGCCCTGCTGTTGGCCTTCCTGCTGGGCATCGGCGCCACCTGGGAGTCCTCGACGATCATCCGCGACGGACTGCTGCAGTTCCGCGAGATCGTGCTGTGGTCCATCAAGGCCATCGTGCTGCCGGTCATCCCGTTCTTCATCGGGCTCACCTTCATCAAGCTCGCCGCCGAGGGTGAGATCTTCAGCAACATTCCGGTCTTCCTCGGCATGTTCCTGCTGATCGTCTGTATGCAGTGGCTCTGGTTGGCCATCGAGTACGGCGTGGCCGGCGCGATCTCCCGGCAGAACCCGCTGCGGATGGTCAAGGCGATGATCCCGGCCTACTTCACCGGCATGGGCACCATGTCCAGCGCCGTCACCATGCCGGTGGCACTGCGCCAGGTGCACTCCTCCAAGATGATCGACGACGACGTCACCGACTTCGCGATCCCGCTGTTCAACACCGTCCACCAGGCCGCCGCCGGCATCGGCATCGGCATTGCCGCGATGACCGTGTCGGTGTTGACCACCGGCAGCCTGCCCGATGCCGGGTCGATCATCGCCTTCATCATCCTGCTGGCGGTCATCGAGGTGGGCGCCGTCGGCATTCCCGGTGGCTCCATCCTGGCCTCGCTGGGCATCCTGCAGAGCACGCTGGGCTTCGGTGAGGCCGAGATCGGGCTGATGCTGACCCTGTTCGCGATCCAGGACAGCTTCGCCACGGCCGGCAATGTCACCGGCGACGGCGCCCTGACGATGATCATTAACACGTGGTTCGGCGGCCGGGGCGGGCAGCCGACCCCGGCCGGCCCCGGAGGGGAGCTTACCGATGTCGAGAGCTAGACCGATCGACCTGCGCAGCGACACCGCCATCCAGCCCACCCCGGAGATGCTGGCGACCCTGACCGACCTGCAGTTCCGCGACGACCTGCTGCGGGAGGATGAGTCCACCAACGCCCTGATCGCCAGCACGTGCGCCTTGCTCGGGACCGAGGACGCGGTCATCACCCCCTCGGGCACCATGTCCAACCAGCTCGCCGTGCTGGCCCTCACCACCCCGGGGGAGGAAGTCATCCTGGGGCCGGCCTCGCACGTGCGGAACCTGGAGGGGGCCGGCCTGTCCGCCAATGCCGGGGTGCAGGTCCGGTGCGTGCCGGTGGAGCGCGGCTGCTACGACACCGACGCGCTGGCTGCCGCGGTGCGCCCGGGCAACCTGCAGGAGGCCCGGACCGGGCTGATCAGCCTGGAGGCGACCTACGACCTCAACGGTGGGTATGTCACCCCGCTGGAGAACTACCGTGAGGTGCGGCGCATCGCCGACGCCCACGGCATACCGGTCTTCCTCGATGGCGCCCGGCTGTTCAACTCAGCTCATGCGCTGGGCATCGAGCCGGCCGAGATCGTGCAGTATGTCGACGCGGTCCAGTTCTGCCTGAACAAGGGGCTCGGGGCGCCGCTGGGCTCACTGCTGCTGGGCACTGCAGCCTTCGTCGAGCGGGCCCGCCGGCTCCGGCAACGGTTGGGGGGTGGGATGCGCCACACCGGGCTGCTGGCGGCGCCGGCCCTCATCGCGGTCCGCGACTGGCGCGAGACGATCGCCGCCGACCACCAGGGCGCGCAACGGGTCGCGGCGCGGTTGGCGAGCGTGTCGGGGCTGACGGTGAGCAACGCCCCGGTGCAGACCAACATCGTCGCGCTGCGGGTGGACCCGGCCCGGATGGCCCTCGAGGCGTTCCTCGACGGTCTCCTCGAGCGCGGCGTCCACCTCAAGCGCATCGGTGCGGACAGCGTCCGGTTGGTCACTCACCGGTCGGTCTCGGCTGCCGACCTGGAGCACACCTGCAGCGCGATCGAGCAGGTGCTCAGCTAGGTCGGAGGCACCCGTTGCCGGTGCTACCCTGAGGTGAATCCCACGACGCTGCAGGGGAAGCCGGTCCAAGTCCGGCGCTGACCCGCAACGGTAGGCCGCCCGCAGGCGGCGAGCCCGATCATCCCGCAGCCGAGTTGGACTCCACGAGACCCGCCGAGGACTGCGGGCCGGAGTCCGGGCGCCGACACCACAGCGTCCCGGCCGGTCCAGTCACCGGCCCGAGACCAGGAGGCGCCGGGATGGCCGTCCCAGCACACCAGGCCGTATGCCGACGGCTGGCCACCGCCCTCCTGGCGACCCTGGTCCTCCTGGTGCCCTCCGTCGCTGCCGCGGCCCCCGGCCCGACGGCGGTGCCTGCGTCCGGGGCGGCGCCGGACAGTTACGCCGGTCCGTGCACCGACGACCTGGGGGTCACCGTGGTGGTGGATTTCCAGCAACTCGGTGGCGCCACCGTGGTGCGGTGCGCCCCGGGCAGCAATGGTCAGCCGTTCCAGGGCTCGGGGTTGCAGGCGTTCCAGGCCGCCGGCATCCAGATCGCCGGCACCAGCCAGCACGGGCTGTCCGTGGTCTGCCGGGTCAACGGCCGGCCGGCTGCCGACGAGGAGCTACCGATCCCCGGCGATGAGCACTACACCGAGCAGTGCGTGAAGATGCCCCCGGCCGCGGCCTTCTGGTCCTACTGGCAGGCCGACAACGGCGGCAGCTGGACGTTCAGCCAACTCGGCGTCACCGGCAGCACCGCCCGGGCGGGCGGGTTCGAGGCACTGTCCTTCTCGTTGAACTCGACCTCGGCGCCGCCGCGGACCGCTCCGAGTCGTCCGGCACCGGAGCCGAGCCCACCGCCTCCGCCGGAGCCCACGGACCCACCGGAGCAGCCGGAGCCCGGCCCGAGCGAGCCGGCCCCCAGCAAGCCGGCGCCGCCGTCGCCGACACCGACCGACCCCGCGCCGAGCGACCCGGCACCCAACCCAGAGCCCAGCGA
>CAYVEH010000270.1:0-3228 GCA_964450585.1 uncultured Ornithinimicrobium sp. | reverse complement strand
GCGGCGGTCCAGGATGTCGGCCGCCTGGTTGACCGCCACCGAGGCCGCCACGGTGACAAAGGAGATGAGCAGGGTCAGTGCGATGCCGGTGCGCAGGTCCGCCAACAGGAGCTCGTCGTCGCGGCTGACTTGTCCGCTGGCGCTGAGGTTGGCCATCGCCAGGCCGACACCGGCGAACACGGCCGTGAAGGAGGTCAGTGCCACCCCGCTCACCTGACGCCAGGCGGCCTTGGGCTCGTCCAGCACCGTCCGGGCTGCCAGCAGCCGCTCCGCGGCCCGGGCACCACCGGCCCGGCGGACCCGGCGGTTGGCGGCCCGCACCAACACCCACGGCCCGACCGCATTGAGGGCGGCCATCGTCACCCCGAAGGTGCCCATCAGCCCGACCACCAGAGCGACCACGCCCTGATCAAGCTGCAGTTCCCGACCCGCGACCAGGCCGACCCCCACGGCGACGGCGAGGATCAGAAACCGTGCCAGCGACGTCGTCGGCGGCTGTTGGCGCGTCCGCACCCCTAACGGCGAGACACTGACGCGACGCAGCCCCAACAGCGAACTCACTGCTGCCATGAGCAGCAGCGCCACGGCGCACCACAGGGTCCCCACCGGACCCAGCAGGATGTTTCCGGCACCCAGGCGTTCACCGTGGAAGACCAGCAGCCCGAGCACCGGTGCCAGCGCCAGGTGACCCAGCACCCCCAGGGCCGTGCCGGCCGCCGCGAGCAGCGTCGACTCCAACACGGTCATGGCCGTCAGGGTGCGGCTCCGGGCCCCTAGCAGCCGCAGCGTTGACAGGTGCTGATCCCGGCGCCGGGCCGACAACCGTGCCGCTGAGCCGCAGAGCGTCAGCAGCGGGATCACCAGCAGGATCACGGCCAGCACCGCCAACGACTGGTAGAGGGTTGCCAGTTCGCCCTCAATCGTGAAGAAGAACCCGGCACCACCGAGCACGGTCAGCGTGAGCGCGGTGACGACGGCGAAGGCGATCACCGGCAGTGCCAGCACGGCCCGACTGGTGCCGGTGCCGCGCCGCAGCAGCAGGACGGTGAGGTGGCTCGCGGTGTTCATGAGGCCACCTGCGTCCCGGTGATCGCCGGCTCGGCGTTGCGCTGCTCGTGCACGAGCCGACCGTCGCGCAGGTGCAGCACCCGGTGACAGACAGCCGCGACCTGCGGGTCGTGGGTCACCACGACCAGGGTTCGTCCGGCCCCGGTGGTCGTCTCCAGCAGGGCCCGCATCACCTGGGCCGAGGTCCGTGAGTCCAACGCCCCGGTGGGCTCATCGGCGAAGACCACGGTCGGCGTGCCCACCTGGGCACGGGCGACCGCGACCCGTTGCTGCTGACCGCCGGAGAGCTGCCCCGGCCGCCGGGACTCCATGCCAGCCAGTCCCAGCACCTGCAACCAGTGCGCGGCCTGCGCCTCGGCGGCCCGCCGATCCATGCCGTCCAGCAGCAGCGGGAGGGCCACGTTCTCCGCGGCGGTCAACTCCGGCAGCAGCAGCCCCTCCTGGAACACGAAGCCGTAGTGCTGACGCCGCAACCTGGCCCGGCCCTCCGCGCCCAGGGTGTCGATCCGCTGGGCACCCCGGGCGCCGTGCAGGGTGATCGCTCCGGCGTCCGGGGCGATGATGCCGGCCAGGCAGTGCAGCAGGGTGGTCTTGCCGGAGCCGGAGGCCCCCATGACCGCGACCGCCTCGGCGGGCGCGATCTGCAGGGACACTCCGGCCAGGGCCACCGTGGGGCCATAGGTCTTGGTGAGGGACTGTGCCGTCAGGACTGATGTGTGCATGGCACCAGCCTCACCGGCGGGCCGGGTGCTGCGCATCGGACTACCGTCGCGATCTGCACGCATCAGCGCTACGACCCGGGGTCGCGGTGGCTCCGCCTACGGGTGGAGGCTGCGGGTCAACAACTCCATCTTTCGGTAGACCGTGCCGGACAACTCGGTGGTCAGGGTCTCCACATCACTGACGGTCTGCAGCACCGTGCTGTCTGAGGACCGTTCGGCGCACAGGGCCCCGCAGGTGGCGATCAGCGAGAACAGCTCGGTGCAGTAGCCCAGGTAGGCGTACAACTGCGTCGGCGTGAGCTCCCCCGGGGCAGGATCACCCTGGGGGGCGCCTGAGACATCCGGGGCAGTCTGCTCCGGACCGAGCCCGATGTGGTGCATGTCCAACACGTGGGCCAACGACCGCAACTGGTGCAGCAGGGCCAGCAGCCCCTTGCGTTCCCGCCGCTCCGGGAAGGCCCACAGGAACAGGAAGGCGATGGCGATGAACACCGCGGTGTTGATGACGCTCTCCACCAGGGGTATCCAGGTGGTCACATCCCCGGGGCGCTGGGCCAGCACCGCGGACAACGCCAGCGTCAGCACACCGACCGCCAGCAGCAGCGCGACCGCGGCCACGGTCCGGGCCGCGACGGTGGCGCGGGCCACCCGCAGGTGCTTGTCCCGGGTGTGCTGGCTGACCTGGTCCACCATCCCCGTCAGCTGACCGGCCACCGCGGCCAGGTGGTGCCGGGGGAACCGGGCGCTGACCCGCTCCTGCAGCGCGACCACGGTGGCCCGGACCCGGTCGGCGGACAGATGGTCCACCCCCGGGGCCTGGGTGCCGCGCGGCTGTCTCACGCTGGTCACTGTAGGCCGTGACCGCCCCACCTGCCGGCAGGGATACCGTGGTCCTGACCCACGCTCACAAGGAGGTTCGCGTGTCCGACCAGAGCAGTCCCGACCAGCCGGGACCACGGCATACCGCCCAGCGCCAGCTGGAGGAGAGCATCGAGCGGGACTTCACCCGCAATCTGTCCTACGGCGAGTACCTTGATCTGGAGAAGGTGCTCTCGGCCCAGCACCCGCGGTCGGTGCCCACCCGGCACGACGAGATGCTCTTCATCATCCAGCACCAGACCTCCGAGCTGTGGTTGAAGTTGATGCTGCACGAACTGCGCTCGGCCCGTGACCTGATCCGCGCCGACGACCCACGACCGGCCCTGAAGCGCATCGCCCGGGTCAAGCACATCCAGGTCACCCTGACCGAGCAGTGGTCGGTGCTGGCCACGCTGACGCCGAGTGAGTATGCCGAGTTCCGCTCCTTCCTGGCGACCGGCTCGGGTTTCCAGTCCTGGCAGTACCGGTCGGTCGAGTTCATCCTGGGCAACAAGAACGCCGGAATGCTGCGGGTCTTCGAGCACAACCCGACCGTGCACGCCGAGCTCTCCGACCTGCT
>CAYVEH010000269.1:0-3243 GCA_964450585.1 uncultured Ornithinimicrobium sp. | reverse complement strand
TGGTCTCGGTGGCTGCAGTGTGGGGCTTCTACCTGCTGATCCGGCGCGGGGTCAAGGAAGCCGCGGGGATCAACACCATCGTGACCGTCGCCAAGATCGTTCCGCTGGCCCTGTTCCTGGTGCTGCTCATCTTCTACTTCGATGCTGCCACGTTCGCGGACAACCTGACCGGCGGCTACGACCAGGGTGGTGACTCGCTGTTCCAGCAGGTGCAGGGCACGATGCTGGTGACCGTCTTCGTCTTCCTGGGCATCGAGGGGGCCAGCGTCTACTCCCGCTACGCCCGGCGACGGCAAGACGTCGGGCGGGCCACCGTGCTGGGCTTCGTGTCGGTGCTGGCGCTCTTTGCCTGCATCTCCATCCTGTCCTACGGCATCCTGCCCAAGGATGAGATCGCCACCCTGCAGCAGCCGTCAGTCGGTGGCGTGCTGGAGTCCGCCGTCGGGCCCTGGGGTGGGGCCTTCATCCGCGTGGGCTTGATCGTCTCGGTGCTTGGCGCCTACCTGGCCTGGCAACTGCTGGCCGCCGACGTCGTCTATGCCGCCGCCAAGGACAAGGACCTCCCACAGCGGATGGCGCGGCTGAACAAGCACGACGTGCCCGAGAGCGCGGTGTTGTGGACCTCGATCTTCGTGACCGTCATCCTGTTCGCCGTCCAGTTTGTCGCCGAGGCGCTCGACTTCACCCTGGACCTGACCGCGGCGCTCGCACTGGCTCCGCTCGCCCTGGCCAGCGGCTACGCGCTCAAGATCGCGCTGACCCACGATGGTTACCGGGATACCCCACCGGCCGAGCGCACCAAGGAGTTGGTGATCGCTGCGCTGTCCACGATCTACACACTCTTCCTGGTCTGGGCCGCGGGTTATCTATTCCTCTTCCTGGCCTGCATCCTGCTGGCCCCCGCCACGATCTTGTATGCGGTGGCGCGCCGCGAGCAGCAGGCTCGCCTGTTCACTGCCTCGGGGCTGATCATCTTCGTGATCGTCCTCGGCTTCGCCCTCGTCGGTGTTGTGCTCCTGGCCCTCGGGCAGGTCCAGATCTAACGATCTCCCGCTACCTGGACGGTGGTGGCCAAGCAGAACTCAGGAAGGAAAAGGAATGTCGATGTCAGTTCCCACCCACGGTGTCCACTCCGAGGTCGGCACGCTCCGCAAGGTGCTGGTCTGTCGCCCCGGGTTGAGTCATGAGCGGCTCACCCCCAGCAACAACGACGACCTGCTCTTCGATGACGTGCTCTGGGTGCAGAGCGCCCAACGTGACCACCAGGACTTCGTGGACAACCTGCGCGACCGCGGCGTGCAGGTGGTGGAGCTGCACGAGCTCCTCATCGAGACGCTGGCGGTGCCCGGGGCCCGGGAGTGGTTGCTGGACCGCAAGCTGACCGTCAATGACGTCGGCCTCGGGCTGGTCGATGACACCCGTGCCTACCTGGACACCCTGGACGCCACGACCTTGACCGAGTTCCTGATCGGCGGGTTGTCCACCCGGGAGATGCCCGCTGAGTTCGCCTCCGCCCACCTGGCGCTGGCGCGCCGCTCCGAGGGGGTCACCGAGTACCTGATGCCGCCGTTACCCAACACCATCTACACGCGGGACACCACGTGCTGGATCTACGGCGGGCTGACGCTCAACCCGCTCTACTGGCCGGCCCGGCACGACGAGACGCTGTTGATGAAGGCGGTCTATGAGTTCCACCCCGACTACACCGACAGCACCGTGTGGTGGGGCGACCCGGAGCAGGACTGGGGCCAGTCCACCATCGAGGGTGGGGACGTGATGCCGATCGGCAACGGGGTGGTGCTGATCGGGATGAGCGAGCGCACCTCGCGCCAGGCGATCACCCAGGTGGCGGCCCAGCTCTTCGAGCAGGAGGCGGCCACCCGGGTCATCGTGGCCGGGATGCCCAAGCTGCGGGCCGCCATGCACCTGGACACCGTGTTCACCTTCGCCGACCGCGATGTGGTCACCTACTACCCGGACATCGTCGACGGCATCCGCTCGGTCTCGTTGCGGCCCGCCGACGACGGGGGCCTGGAGGTGACCGAGGAGAACGCCCCGTTCATCGATGTGGTGGCCCAGGCACTGGGGCTGTCGCAGTTGCGGGCGGTGGAGCCCGGAGGCGGCTGGTATGCCGGCGAGCGCCAGCAGTGGGACAGCGGCAACAACGCGGTGGCGGTCGAGCCGGGAGTGGTCTTCACCTACGACCGCAACACCTACACCAACCAGTTGCTGCGGGAGGCCGGGGTGGAGGTCATCCCCATCCGCGGCGCGGAACTGGGCCGCGGCCGTGGCGGCGGTCACTGCATGACCTGCCCGATCTCCCGGGACCCGGTGGACTACTGAGGCGGGCGCTGGAGGGTTTCTACACGGGAGCCGCTGCCGTCAGGCCCGGGCCAGCAGCACCGCCGGGTCGAGACCAGCGGGCAGCACGCCGTACTGCCAGCCCCGGTCGGTGGCCAATCGGGCGGTGATGAAGGCGTCAGCGCTGTCGGCCGGGGAGTGTCTGATCATCAGGCTCGACTGGAGTGCCAGCGCCAGGGCCTCGGTGAGGCGGCGCGCTCCCGCCTGCTGCTGGGCCGGGCCCTGACCCGTGCACTGGTCGATGAGGTGGCGCACCGTGGCCAGGTGCGCGTCATAGACGCGGTGCTGCCCCCGGGCCTGCGCCAACTCACCCAGGAAGGCGTCGATCACCTCAGCTTCGCGGCTCATGGCGCGCAGCACGTCGAGGGCGATGACATTGCCCGACCCCTCCCAGATCGCCATCACCGGCTGCTCGCGGTAGCGCATGGCCAGCGGGAAGTCCTCGGTGTAGCCATTGCCACCCAGGCACTCCAGCGCCTCGTAGGCGTGGTGCGGGCCACGCTTGCAGATCCAGTACTTGGCCACGGCGGTGGCCAGCCGGCGGAAGGCCACCTCGTCGGCGGTGGCCTCCTCCTCATGGGCCTGCGCCAACCGCAGGCCGGTCAGCGTGGCTGCTTCGGCCTCCAGGGCCAGGTCGGCCAGCACGGCCGACATCGCCGGCTGGTCGACGAGGCGTTGGCCGAAGGCCACCCGGTGGCGGGCGTGCCAGAGCGCCTCGGCGACCGCCTGCCGCATGCCCGCCGCGGTGCCCAGCACACAGTCCAGGCGGGTGCGGGCGACCATCTCGATGATGGTGGCCACCCCACGGCCCGGCTCGCCCACCAGGTGGCCGACGGTGCCGTCGAACTCGACCTCGCTGGAGGCGTTGGAGCGGTTGCCGAG
>CAYVEH010000268.1:2107-3248 GCA_964450585.1 uncultured Ornithinimicrobium sp. | reverse complement strand
CTGACGGAGTCACATCCCGCACGGCGACGACTGGGACGTCGTGTTCAACACCCCAGGCCTCCCAGGCTTCTGCGTCGCGGGTCAGGAAGGCGGCAGCGAGCGCCTCGTGTGTCCCCTCCACCCCGAGCAGGTCAAGGGTGCGATCCCAGAAGTGCGGCTCCAGAGCGGCCAGCGCCACCCTGCCCGAGCGCGTCGGATACACGTTGTACGCCGGGTTACCACCACCGAGCACACCACCTGGCGCAGTGAGACCGTGCCGCAGGGGCTCAGCCAGGTCTCGGGCTGACTCCACCAATCCGACCTCGGTGTATCCGCCGGTTCCGTGGCGCTCCACCTCACGCAGCGCCAGCACGACTTCCGTCACCACCCGTTCGGCACAGGACAGATCCGCCAACAACACCCGCGGCAGTTCGGTCCCCGACCCGAGCAGGCCGGCCTCCGCCTGGTACGTGAGGTCGTGACCGGACTCCTCGGCACGGTTCCCCTTCTCCCCCACAATCGCCACCCACGCCAACCGCGGCCAACGCCGCAAGACCTCGGCCGGAGTGAGACCGAGCCGCGCCAGGGCAGAGGGTCGCGACGACGTCAGCAGCACGTGTGCCTCATCGAGGAGGTCACTCAACCGCTCTCGGCCGGCCGGGTCCTTCAGGTCGAGCATGAGGGTCTGCTGGTGTCGGGTGAGATCATCGACCAGGGCAGGCGCGACGGTCCGGAGGATGTCACCGGCCGGCCCCTCCACCCGCACCACGTCGGCGCCTTCCCGGGTCAGTCGTCGTGCCGCTACCGGGCCGGGCAGGGTGCCGGCGAGGCTGATCACCCGCACGCCGGAGAGCCGGCCACCCGGGGGCGAGTCTGAGCCCAGAGTCGAGCCGGGGCTCGCGTTGGGGGCCTGGCGTGGGCCCGGGTCCATGCTGCTCACTGGCCCTGACCTCACAGGCCCGACTCTCCGTCGGCCGGGGCTGTGCCACCATCGTCGCCTGGCGACGTGAGGCGCGTGCCCGGCGCGGGGCCGGACGTGCCCGACCAACCCGACGCGTCCTCAGGCACAAACCACATCGTCGACGCGCTGTCAGCGGCGACCGCCTTGTCCCGTGATGCAGAGTTGGCCCCGTCAGCACCCGACCCGTCAGCACCCGACCCG
>CAYVEH010000268.1:0-2007 GCA_964450585.1 uncultured Ornithinimicrobium sp. | reverse complement strand
CCGCCACGGCAGGGTCCGACCGAAGCGCATGCCGGATCAAGCGGTGCAAGGTGACCAACCCGTCCCGGGAGAGGACCGACTCCGCATGCCCTTGAATGCTGGCCACTCCAGGCCCTCGCATCGCCACCGCCTGGTGCTCCGGATCACTGGCCACCTCCAGCGGTTGCCGGAGACCAGCCCGCTCAACCACCGCCGTACCGGGCAGTGCCACAAAGGTGTTGTAGAACCCGATGCTCGCTGCGGTCCCCCACAGATCCACCTCCAGCTGGACGCCCTGGTTGGGCCGGTCCAACCGAGCAATCTGCAGCCCGGCCATCCGCGCCAACAGCTGGTGGCTCAGGCAGACCGCCAACAGGGCGCCTCCAGCCTGCAGCCGGGCAGCCATCAGCTCGCGCAACCGCCTCAGGCGCGGGTCCGCCGCGTCGTCCGGGTCACCGGGTCCTGGCCCAAACAGCACGAGGTCGGCGCCTTGCCCGTCCGCATCCCACATGTCCTCATCGCGGACCTGCTCCCACCGCACCACCTCGGCGTCCATGCCCAGGTGGCGCAGCTGGTGGGCCAGCATCTGGGTCCACAGGTCCGCCGCATCGACGACCAGCACCCGACGGTCCAGCAGCGTCGGGTCCGGTCGCACCTCCTGGGGCGCCAGCCAGAACGCCGCCAACGAGTCATTGCGCGCCTGCAGGGTCGCGGCCACCCCCGGCCGCTCGGCCAGCACCGGCGTGTCCCGGAGGGCACGCCGCGGACGAAGGCCCAGCGCAGCGAGCATTCCGCTGGCCTTGGCCGTGGTCTCGGCCACCTCCGACAGCGGATCGGAGTGGCGCACCAGGGTGGCACCAGCACTGACCCTCACCGTTCCGGCCGCATCCAGGTGCGCCGCCCGGATCAGGATGGGCGCATCCAGCGACTCCCGAGCCGGCACGCCGTCGGCGCCCGTGGCCGCACGCTCCAGCAGGGCCAGGACCCCGGAGTAGTAGCCACGCCCAGTCCGTTCGTGGCGGCGAATGACCGTGCAGGCATTCTCCATCGGCGACCCGGTCACGGTCGGGGCGAACATGGTGGCGCGCAGCACGTCACGGGGGTCGGCATCCGAACGTCCGTCCAGGAGGTACTCGGTGTGGGTCAGGTGGGCCATCTGCTTCAGGCTGGGGCCGGTGATCCGACCACCATCGGTGCAGATCTGGGCCATCATCTTCATCTCCTCATCGACCACCATGAAGAGCTCCTCGGTCTCCTTGGTGTCGACGATGAACTGCCCGAAGGACTCCGCCAGCTCAGCCGGATCGCTCGGGTGGCGGAACGTCCCGGAGATGGGGTTCATCCGCACCCGCCCGTCGTGCACACTGACGTGCCGTTCCGGGGTGGCGCCCACCAGGGTGTGGCCGGGGGTGTGCACAGCAAAGGTCCAGTAGGTCCCCCGCTCGTCGGCCAGCAGGGTGCGGAACCAGGTCAGTGCCGCGGTCGCCGGGGCGGCGTCGGTCTGAGCGACCACATCACGCCGGATCACGAAGTTGGCGCCCTCGCCGTTGCCGATCTCATCCTGGATCACCCGGGTGACGATCTCGGCATACTCCTCATCGGAGACACTGAGGTGCTCTCCGGTGAGGTCGATCGGGTCGGCCGGGAGTATGCCGACCAGCTCGGTGACCGGGATGCGCTCAGTCTGGGTGGCGGTCAGGATCCGCAACGGGGCGCCGTCGTCATGGGCGTCGAAGCCACGCTCGGTGATCTGCCGGAACGGCACCATCGCCAGCACCGGCCGGTCCGGGTCCGCCGGCGGGATGTCGGCCAGCCGGTCCACGTCGTGCACCTCGCCGACCAGGATCTCGACGTCGGGGCCCTCCTGGCGCCAGAGCAGCGCCCAGGACAACCCGGTGGGGTCGGCGAGGACACGGTCCAGCACAGGGTGCGCGATCGACATGCAGTGATCCTGTCATCCCGGCGGGGCGGTGTGCACCCGGCTGCCAACCGGCCCGCACGGTGGGGTGCACCCGGTCGCCGACCGGC
>CAYVEH010000267.1:0-3281 GCA_964450585.1 uncultured Ornithinimicrobium sp. | reverse complement strand
TCAACGACCACCTCAAACACTGCGTCGTCAGCGCCGCCCAGGCCGGCGGCCCCGAAGCCGACGAGAAGATCAACGAAGCCTCCGAAGCCATCGCCCGACTCGTCAAGTCATGAACAGCCATCGCCGACCGCGTACACTGCAAGCAGACCCGGCGGCAACAGTAATCGCTCTGTGACTCAGATCCCCGAGTAGGAGTGCCAGCCGACAAAGAACGTGTTGACGATCGTGTAGTTGATCAGGATGCAGACCGCACCGGCGACGGCCAGCCAGGTGGCCTTGCGCGCGTGCCAGCCGGAGGTGGCGCGGGCGTGCAGGTAGGCCGCATAAACCACCCAGATCACGAAGGTCCACACCTCCTTGGGGTCCCAGCCCCAGTAGCGGCCCCAGGCCTGCTCGGCCCAGATCGCGCCGGCGATCAGGGTGAAGGTCCACAGCGGGAAGGCCACGATGTGGATGCCGTAGGTGATCCGCTCCAGCGTCTTCGACGGGGGCAGCGCCGCGAGCCAGCCGGGCACCGCACCCTTCTGCTCGGCCCGGTCCTTGGCCAGGTAGAGCAGCGCCAGCGCACAACCGATCACGCACAGGGCGACGGACAGGGTGGCGACGGTGACGTGGATGATCAGCCAGATCGAGTTGAGCGAGGGCATGAGTTGAGAGGCCTCGGTGTACCACGAGACCTTCGCGGCGCCCAGGATCAGCAGCACCGGGAGCGTGACGAACAGCCCCAGCCACAACCGGTCCTTGCGCAGCGCCCACCCGGCATAGACCACCAGGGTGAACATCGCCGCCACCAGGGCGAACTCATACATGTTGCCCAGCGGGGCGCGCCCCACCGACCAACCACGCAGGACCACCCCGGCGATCAGGGCGAAGGTCGCGAGCCAGGTCACCTGCATGCCGATGACGCCCCAGCGGCGGGTCGGGGCCGACTCGGCCTCCGGCGGCGTCAGGACGGCCACGGATCCGCTCGCGTCCCCGGAGTCAGCATCCGCGGAGCCAGCGGCCGACTCCCGGTCGCTCGCAACGCCTGCGGCGGACTGCCCCTTGGCACGGGTGCCGGTCACGGCGAGGTGGCCCGCGAAGGCCAGCATCGCCACCGTGAGGAGCACCATGGATCCCCACACGGCGATGTCGGAGGCCTGCGCCAGGGTCTGGTTGGTCATGCGTCGTCCTTTGTCGCTAACGCGGTGTTGATGTCCTCAACGATCCGGTCGAGATAGTCCTGCAGGTTGGGGTCCGACCCCTTGGTCAGTCCCGCCACCACCAGTCCAGTATGCCGCTCGCCCGGCTCGGCGCCGCCCTCACCTGGGTCGGTGACCCGGACAAAGACACGGCGCCGCTTCACGGTGAGCATGGTGATCAGACCGCCGAGCAGCACGATCGAGCTGATCAGCACGGGGATGCGGCCCGGGTCGTGGCGCACCACGAGGCCGCCCCAGCGGATCACGTCCTCGAAGACGATCTCTCCCCGGCCGCCGGCCAGCTCGGCGGACTCACCGGGGCGCAGCAGCAGCCCCGAGGTGCTCCCGTCGGTGGCCACGACCTGCTCCATCTCGGCCGTGTCCAGGGTGTAGACCGACTGCGGGGCACCACCAGGGAACAACGTGCCTTCCCAGACACCCAGGACGAGTCCTGGGTCCACCAGGCCCGGGAAATCCGAGAGCGGACCGGCCTCCTCGTCGAAGCGCAGCGTCGGCAGAAACGCACCATAGAAGCCCAGCTGCGGGTCCGCCGCCGGCACCTTGATCGCCCCAGTCGAGGCATAGAAATCGTCCTGCGGGAGGAAGGGTGTGGTGAACGTGCCCAGCTCGGTACCGTCCCCGTCGGTCACGGACGTGATCGTGGCATAGCCGTTGCCGAGCAGGAAGACCGACGTGCCACCGAAGTGCAACGGGTTGTTCACAGCCAGCACCTGCTGCTCCTCGGGCGCCCCCGGCTCGGAGGTGGTGGTCGCGGTGGCCTCGAAAAGGCGGGGCGCGCCGAACTGCGCGCTGCCCGCCGCGGCGTCGGTCTCAAACTCGACATCGAGCCGGTCGATGCGCAGCGAGAACGGGTCGATCGAGTTCTCGTCCACCCAGGGCCCGGTCTGCAGGGTGTCGTAGCGCGCGGCCGAGCTGATGAAGGTCTCGCCCTCGGACAGGATCACCTCGGCCCGCCAGCCCCACAGGTGCCCGACGGCCACCGAGACGATCACGGCGAGCAGGGAGATGTGGAAGACCAGGTTGCCGGTCTCCTTCAGATAGCCGCCCTCACCGGCCACCTCGTGCTCCCGGCCCTCCTCGGCCCGGCGAATGCGCAACCGCCGCGTGCGCAGGACCGCCCGCGCGGCCTCAAGCACCTCTGCCGGGTCGGCGGCCAGCTCGGCGCTGGAGTGCGCCTCGAGGCGCTTCAGGTTGCGGGGCGCCTTCGGCGGCTGGGCACGCATCGCGCGCCAGTGCACCCCGGCCCGCGGGATGATGCACCCGATCAGCGAGATCATCAGCAACAGATAGATCGCAGCAAACCACGGCGAGGCATAGACGTCGAAGAAGCTGAACCGGTCCAGCCACTCCCCCAGGGTCGGGTTGTTGCGGATGAACTCGTTGACCCTGGGCGGATCGACACTGCGCTGCGGCCAGATCGAGCCGGGCACGGCCGCAACAGCGAGCAACATCAGCAGCATCAGCGCGGTGCGCATGCTGGTCAGCTGACGCCACATCCACCGCAGCCAACCGACCAGCCCCAACTTTGGTTGGGTGATGGGCTCTCTGGCCCTGCGCGGGCCCTCAAACCTGGCCGTCACAGGACTGTCACGAAGTCAGCAACAAGCCGGGTCTGAATCCAGGCCGTCAGGCCATCCCACACCCCGGTGACCATGAGCAGGCCGAGCACGACCAGGAACGCGCCACCGACGACGCAGGTGATCCGGTGCCGGTCCCGGAGCCAGCGAGAGACCCGATCAACCCAACCCATCCCGGCTGCCACAAGCAGGAACGGCAAACCAAGCCCGAAACAGTAGCCGATGGCCAGCACAATTCCTCGGGTCATTGTCGAGGCATCGGGTGACAGTGAGGCACCCAGGGTCTGGATCGCGGCCAGTGCCGGGCCGGTGCACGCGGTGAAACCAAGACCGAAGACAACCCCGAGCAAGGGTGCGCCGAGCACCCCAGCTGCCGGTCGCCAGCGGGGACCGACTGAGATGCCGGGGTTGAACATCATGACCATGCCCAGAGCAATCACGATCACTCCTCCCCCGCGCAGCAAGAGCCCCTGATGCTCGCGCAGGGCCAGCGCGAACCCCG
>CAYVEH010000266.1:0-3283 GCA_964450585.1 uncultured Ornithinimicrobium sp. | reverse complement strand
TTCGATCACCACCAGGCTGATAAGCCATGACCGTTCTAAGTCAGCGTCACCCAACTGGCATCGCGCGCCAGTTCCTCGCTGGGCTGCCCGGGACAGGGCCGGCACCCGCGTGCCGGCTCACTCTGATGCCGGTCAGAGCACCAACGGTGGTGAGTCACGCCAGGCCTGGAGCGGGAACTGCAGGCCCTGCTCCAGCACGGGCAACTGGGGAACGAGTGAAAAACTTGCGATGGCCTGCAGGCTGCGGGCTGCGTCCATGACACGCTGCACGTCTGGCTCGATCGTGCGCATCCCCAGTGGCCCGGCGGCGCCGTCATAGGCCGCTGCAGCCTCCGGCCCGTGACCGGCAAGGTCCCACTCCACCGGCCCCAGGCAGACATCTTCGAAGTCGCCGAAAACCAGGCCGTTGCGTGACTTGATGACGTTGTTGGCTGGCGTGTCGCCCTGAATCGGTTGCACGTCAGCCTCGGGGAACATCTCCCGGAAACTCTCCGCGCTGGCCAACACCGGGCGCAGCGCCTGCCACTCGGCGTGGGCACGGTCCAGGTCCTCATCAGTCAGGTGAGGGCATCCCTCGAGGGCATCCATCATGGCAGGCAGCCCCTCGTTGAACGGCGCCAAGAAGGGCAGCACACCGGGATAGGCCGCGAGCGCGGCATGGAGGGCAGCACAGACCGAGAAGTCGGCCTGGGCGTAGGGCTCATGGTCATCAGCGACGTCCACCAGTTCCCAGAAGGTCATCGAGAAGTCGTCCTCCCGGACAGGTTCCAACGGCACCAACGGTGAGGGCCGCACCGCAGGTACCCCTTCACGCGTGAGCCAGTCCGCCACATCAAGCTCGCGTTGCTGCCGCAGCGTGAGCGCCTCCGGCGTGGTTCCCGGCGCCAGAACTAACGGGATCCGCACCACGACCGGCGAGGGGTGCAACTGCAGCACGAGGGAGAACGCGTCGTGCAGCACGCGCGTCTCCTCCACCAGTAGGCCAAGGTCCGTGGCGGCGTTGAAGGCAGTCTCCGTGGCCACCGTGGTGCGGGCGGCCAGTTCCTCTGGTGTCAGCACGACATCGGGCATACCCCATCGTGGCATCGACGGCAGATCAGTGCAGCCGGGACCGCCGCTCGTGCAGCCCCAGACCGCCGGCTCTCACCCCACGGTCATCCCAGTGCTGCATCAGTGTTCCAATGAGTGGCATGACGAATCCGCTGTTGTATGCGTCATCGCTGCCGTTTTCCTTGCCGGACTACTCGACCATCACCGTTGCGCACGTGCGCGAGGCGGCCCAGGTGGGGATGCAGGAACAACTGGCAGCGCTGCGGGAGGTCGCCCAGAACCCGGAGCCGCCGACGGTGCAGAACGTCCTGCATGCCTGGGAGCTCAGCGGCGCAACGCTGGAGCGAACGCTGGCGGCCTTCTGGGTCGCCCGGTCAGCTGACACCAACCCCGAGCGGGACGAGCTCATGGCCGAGTTGTCCCCACGACTCAGCGCTCATGAGGACACCATCCTGCTGGACCGAGGGCTCTACGACCGCCTGCGGGCACTGGCCGACCGGGCAGACCTCGGGGAGGTCACCCTGGATGAGCAGGACGCCTATGTCCTGCACCGCAGGCTGCAGGATTTTGAGCGTGGTGGCATCACGCTCGACGCGGACGCTCAGCAGCGCCTGCGGGAGTTGAACACCGAGCTGGCCTCACGGTCCGTCGAGTTCGAGCAGATGCTCAGCGCCGGCCGGAACGCCGCCGCGGTCCACGTCACCGACGAGGCGCAGCTGGCCGGACTCTCGCCGCAGGAACGGGCCACCCTACGGCAGGCCGCGGTCGATCAGGAGCTGGACGGCTGGCTGATCCCCATCATCAACACCTCCGGCCAACCCCTGCTGGACTCGCTGGAGAACCGCGATCTACGCCAGCGCATCTACCGGGCATCCACCCAACGGGGCTGCTCAGGTCAGCACGACACCCGCGATCTGGTGGTTCGCATCGCCCGCCTCCGCCATGAACGAGCCCGCCTGCTCGGCTACCCGCACCACGCGGCATACGCACAGGAAACTAGTTGTGCACGGCGGACCGACGCGGTGAACCACTTGCTGAGCACGGTCGCCGCTGGTGCGGTGCAGCTGGCCGAGCGCGAGGCGCAGGTGCTGCAGCGCCGGCTGCAGGCCGAGGACCCATCGGCGACGCTGCAGCCCTGGGACTGGCAGTTCTTCGCGGCCCAGGAGGCTGCCGAGTCGAGTTTCGACACCGACCAGCTCAAGCCGTACCTGGAGTTTGACCGGGTGCTCCGCGATGGTGTCTTCGCTGCCGCAACCGGGCTGTACGGGATCACCTTCCATGAGCGTCTGGAACTGGTCGGCTACACCGACGAGGCACAAGTTTTTGAGGTGCGCGAGCACGATGGGAGCACCCTGGGAGCGGTCGTCATCGACCCGTACACCCGGCCCACCAAGAATGGCGGGGCCTGGATGACCTCCCTGGTGCGCCAGTCGCAGTTGACCGGCGCACTGCCAGTGGTGACCAACACCTGCAACGTCACTCCGCCAACGCCCGGCTCGCCCAGTCTGCTGACGTGGAAGAACGTCATCACGCTCTTCCACGAGTTCGGTCACGCCCTGCACGGGCTGCTCTCCGATGTGCGTTACCCCTCGCGTTCGGGGACCTCCGTGCCGCGAGACTTCGTCGAGTTCCCCAGCCAGGTCAATGAGATCTGGGCCTGGGAGCCGGCACTGCTGCGGCAGTACGCCCGACACCACGAGACCGGGGAGCCGATCCCGGACGAGTGGGTCGAGGCGCTGGTCAACTCCCGCCAGGAGACCGGCTACCACACAGTGGAAACCGTCAAGGCGATGCTGCTCGACCAGGCCTGGCATCAGACACCGCTGGAAGAGCTGCCCAGCGATGGTGCTGAGGTCGAAGCGTTCGAGGAGGCCGTCCTGGCGGCTGCCGGGGTGTCCTTCCCCCTCATCCCACCGCGCTATCGATCCACCTATTTCGCCCACATCTTCGCTGGTGGTTACTCGGCCGCGTACTACTCCTACCTCTGGTCCGAGGTGATGGACGCCGACACCGTGGCCTGGTTCCGGGAGAATGGCGGATTGAGCCGCGAGGCCGGAGAGTTGTTCCGGCGACGGCTGCTCGCGCCGGCTGGTTCGGTGGAGGCGATGGACACCTACCGGGCGTTCCGCGGCGGCGAACCCGACGTGGATCATCTGTTGGCGCGACTCGGGCTGCGCGACTGACTGCCTCCGGTCCCGCCACCGACGGCATCCGATCCAAACGGGCGACCGCA
>CAYVEH010000265.1:0-3322 GCA_964450585.1 uncultured Ornithinimicrobium sp. | reverse complement strand
GTCTCTGAGAACTTGGCGCGGGTGGTGCTCTCCGACTCCTGCAGCACCTTCCGGGCAGTCTCGGCGGCCTTGGTCATCGCCTCGGCCGCGTGCGCTGCGGCCTTGGCGGTGGCGTCGGCGGCCTCAGCGCTGGAGGTGCTGGTGCGTGTACCCACCTCGGTGATGAGCTGCTCGAGCTCGAAGGTGTCCTGTGCGCTGCCGGCTCCCGCGATGGCTCGAGCCCCGACGGCGAGCGACTGCGTGATGAAGGAGCTCAGGTTCGCCTCTGCCAGCTCTTCCAGGGGCACGGCAGCGCCGCGTCGGCCGGTGGACCAGCGTCGGGCTTCACCCACCACCTCGGTGTCCGTGATGGTCAGGTCGTGAATGATGATGGCCGGCTGCGTCGGGTCGCAGTATGCCGGCGGGTTGAGTGTGGTCATGGCGTCCTCCTTGATGTCAGCCCAGCGGCCGATGTCGGTTGACCGAAGACTGGCCGAGCCACTGAGGTGTTGCACACGTACCGGCTGATAACACCCCTTATCGATGTCCCTGTTGTCATGCGTGCGGGGTCCGCCTAGGTTGTTGCCCAACGGTGGTGTCCAGTGAGGCCAGGAGGTGAGGATGGTGACGTCAGCGCTGCGGATGACGTTGGCTGACATGGCCCGCTTCGCCGGGGTCTCGCGACCCGTGGCCACGATGTGGCGGCACCGTCCAGTGGCACAGCACCCCTTCCCTGAACCCGTGGCGCGCATGGCCGGCGTGGACCACTTCGACGCCTTCCAGGTGGCTGACTACCTCGCGGCGACCGGTCGCGGCAACGCGCGAGTCGAACGAGCTGACGTCGCCGCCCACGCCCATCTCGCACCGGTGGAGGGGCTCGACGAAGAGGCCACCTTCATCGGCCTGACCGCGTTGCTGGCCCTGGCCGCGGTCTCCGGGGAATCCCTGGCAGGCCTGACCGTCGATGGCCTGAGTCGGGTCGCCAAACAGGTCGATCCCGCTGATGGATTCCTGCTCGGGGAGGTCACGGCGCTGGGCCGCCACGGGCCGGCACTGGCCGAGCACGCGGAAGCCTTGGCAGACGCGTCGTTCTCTGCGCAGGCTGCCTTTGAGCTCCTGCTCCGCCAGCACTTCGCCAGGAGCCTGGTCGGTCATGCCATCGCAGATGTCCGACCCGAGGCGGGCCGGCTCGTCGGTCGACTGGCCGCCGAGCTGGCCAGCGACTCGGGCTGGGCCATGCCGCTCTTGGTGGCCCCCACCCTGAGTGTGGGTGATCTGCTGATCCAGGCAGCCCGACAGTATGCCGGGCAACTCGCCCCCAGCATCGCCGTCGCCGGAGGCGACTCGACCATCGGACGGTTGCGTCGTCGCAGGCTAGCCGTGCACGACCTGCACTGGGTGGGGCTGGAGCGCACCGCCGGCGGCGACCTGTTCCTGCCATCGGGGGAGTTCGACGGTTCGGTGCACGTCATGCAACTTCCCGCATGGGGTGATGCGGCCGCCACCGACGTGGACGTCCTGGATGCCGTTGGAGATCTGGTGATGCAACTGGACGACAACTCCAGAGTGGTCGTCCTCGGCCCTGCCAGTGCCTTGACGGATCGTCCCCACAGCGCCGAGGCGGACCGGGCTCGAGACGCCGTGCTGCGCAGTGGCCGACTCCGAGCGGCGGTCCGACTTCCCGCGGGTCTCTTGGTGCGCGCACCACGACGACACCTGGCACTGTGGGTCCTGGGGCCAGCGCACCAGGACGTCCCGGTGCGGGAGCGTTGGACCATCGTGGGCGACCTCTCGGAGGCTGTGCTGGACGACAGCAGCACCACCGACCTGGTGACAGACGTGCTGGCCTCTCTGACCGATCCGCGCCGGGCAGCGACCCACGCCTACCGCTTTGCCCACCGAGTGCTCACGGCCACGCTCATCCCCGGACGCGCCGCACTCGTTGACCCCCGCAGACCAGGATCAACCGGCCGTGGGCGACGCAGTGTGGAAGACCTGGTGACGCGTCGGCAGTGCCGCCTCATCCCCGGCAACCGGGTCGACCCCAACGACCTGACGGCCGAAGGACGCACCGTCATCGGGCCGGAGGAGTTGATCGGCTCACGGCAGCCAGGAAGCCGCGCTGTTGACCCGCTGACGTTCGCAGCGGCATACCCCTCGTCCCGCTACACCGAGGCAGGGGACGTCATCTTCTGCACCTCACCGCGCCCGGCCGCCCAGGTGGACCGCGAGGGCGGCACCGTGGTGCTGTCACCCGCCCGCACGCTGCGGGTGGTGCCCGACGCGGACGAGGGGGTGCCCGATCTGGTGCCCGAGGTGATCGCCGCCGACATCAATGCGTCCACCGGCCGTGATTGGCGACGCTGGCGGATCCGCCTCGTGCCCCGAGAGCAGCACGCCGCCCTGCAGGACGAGCTGGGCCGACTCGACGCCGAGCGCCGCGACCTGCAGGACCGACTCACCCGACTGGACGAGCAGATCGCCCAGGCCATGGACCACGCCACCACCACAGAAGAGGAAGGACGCTAATGCCACCGAGGAAGAAGACCGCGGCGACCGCGCCGTCGACGATGAAGGAGCTCAAGGACACGTTGTGGAAGGCGGCCGACAAGCTGCGGGGCTCGATGGATGCCTCGCAGTACAAGGACATCGTCCTGGGGTTGGTGTTCCTCAAGTACGTGTCCGATGCCTTTGACGTCCGGCGCGAGGAACTGCGCGGCGAGCTCGCGGAGTACATCAGTGATGCCGATCAGCTGGAGGCTCAGCTCAACGACATCGACGAGTACACCGCGCACAACGTCTTCTACCTGCCGCCGACGGCGCGCTGGCCCTACCTGGTGGCGCACGCCAAGGGGCTGCCGGCCCAGGATGGTCAGCCGGGCAAGCCGGTCGGTCAGCTCATCGACGAGGCCTTCGACCTCATCGTCGGCGCCAACCCCTCACTGAAGGGGGCGCTGCCGCGCGGTTTCAATCGGGAGGCGGTTGACCAGCGGAGGTTGGGTGAGCTGCTCGACATCCTCAACTCTGCACGGTTCACCGGCGACGGGGCGGTGAAGGCGCGTGACCTGCTGGGGGAGGTCTATGAGTACTTCCTGGAGAAGTTTGCGCGCGCCGAGGGTAAGCGCGGTGGTGAGTTCTTCACCCCGCCGTCGGTGGTGCGCACTCTGGTGGAGGTGCTGGAGCCGACGTCGGGGCGGATCTATGACCCGGCCTGTGGGTCGGGGGGCATGTTCGTGCAGGCCGAGAAGTTCCTCGAGGCGCACGACAAGGACAAGACGGCGCTGTCGATCTACGGCCAGGAGCTCAACGAGCGCACCTGGAAGCTGGCGCGGATGAACCTGGC
>CAYVEH010000264.1:0-3343 GCA_964450585.1 uncultured Ornithinimicrobium sp. | reverse complement strand
GGCGTAGCGCACGGCGAGATCCGAACCCCAGGAGTGGCCGAGCACGATCCATGACTCGATGCCGTGGGCCTGGCGCACCAGCTCCAGGTCTGCGATCGCGCGAGTCATGTCGTGCGGGCCGCCCCCTGAGGGCGCCACCCCTCTCGGCACCGGGAACCAGCACCGGAAGCCGCCGGGTGCCAACGACTCGTCCGCCAGATAGTGCACCATCCCCGGGCCCCCGGAGAGGACGACGACGTCAGGCCCAGCGCCGCAGGTGAGCACCTGGAGCCACGCCCCGTCCTCGGCCGTGATGCCTCGTGAGTCCACGGCCCGCATTCTGGCAGACCAGTCTTCCGGCCGGCCCCTCGCGCCGCGCTCCGTCGGGGAGTCCCAGGATGCCGACGCCGAGTATCGACAGGATGATGACGGCGCGGTACGGGATGGGGGATCCGCCTACCCCTCCCGTGCTCTCACTGCGGTCGCCGCCGACGGCGGGTGAGGGCAGCGAGGACCCACGCCACCAGGCCGGTGATCGCGCCGACAACGCTGCCAGTCACGAGGCTCGACAGAACGGCGAAGGTGCGGAAGACGACAGCCTGGATCGTGGGATCGAGTCCGGAGAGGTTGCCTCCGAGCCGGGGCGGGTTGTCGCGGACGTGGATGTCCCACATGAGTTGGTGCCCCAGGGCAAGGAAGATTCCGTAGCAGATCCCGATCGCGAAGATGGTCACGAACGGGTGAGGCACTCTCGCGGCGAGAGCGACGACGATCCACACCACCGGAGGAAGGAACACGAACAGTGCGTTGATCGCGGTGCCCTCGTGGATGATGTCGAGGTCATGGAGGATCACGCGCGGCGCCGCGAGCAACGCCAGACCGATGATCGCCACGAGCGGTAAGCCCAGCCGCTGGCGCTTCGAGACAGGGGCCCGCCCGGCTGGCAGGGGGGATGGCGACGGGTCGTGATGCTCCATGCCTCCGACGCTATGAGCCGAGCGCCGTTCTCAGCATCGGTTTATCCTCTCGACCCGTGATCGCCTCGCTACGTAGTCGCACGTCGTCAGGAAGCGACGTGGCGACGGTCCGAACGGAGGATGCACGACGGCAGCCGTGCCTCCTACCCTGGAAGCGTGACCACGTAGGCGAGCGACAGGAGGCCGCGTGAAGCCTTGGGCCGTCGACGCGTTGCTCGCCACCGGTGTCACGGTTGTGCTCTCGGGCATCGTTGCGTTGTCGCAGGCCACAGCGGATGACTCCCCGAACATCCTGGCCTACGTCTTCACCATAGGGTTCGGCGCCGTGCTTCTGCTGCGAAGGAGCATGCCGATCCCCGTGCTCCTGTTGAGTGTTCTGGGAACGTTCGGCTACTACATCCTCGATCTTCCACCCGTCGGGGTCGCTCTCCCGGTCGTCGCGGCCCTGTCCTCGGTTGCCGAGGTCGGCCTGACCCGCTGGGCTGTGGGCGCGGGAACGGTCGTCTTCGTCGTCTCCCTGTACTTCCGCCTGCGCGACGAGGCGCCTCCGCCCGGGTATCTGCTCGGGTATGATGCGGCGTCGAACATCGCGCTCATCGCAGCCGGTATCGCACTCGGGTACGGCGTGCGCACCCGCCGCATCCGGGCGACTCAGCAGGCCGAGATCACTCGACTCACCGAAGCGCAGCTCGCGCGCGAAGCAGAGTCGCGGATGCAGAGCGAGCGTGAACGCATCTCCCGCGAACTGCACGACACGGTCGGGCATACGATGTCCGTCATTTCCCTGCAAGCGAACGTCGGAGCCGAAGCGCTCGGGCACAACGAACGCGCCGTCGGGGATGCGCTCGACCGCATCCGGGCAGCCAGCACTCGGTCACTGCAGGAGCTCCGCTCGATGGTTCGCATCCTGCGTTCCGCCGCAGACCCCGATGACACCCGCAACGTCCTGTCGCTGTCGGCGGTCCAAGAACTGGTGGACGCTGCGAGTGGTGCAAGTGTCGAAGTGACGACTAATATCGCCGTTAAGCCCTCGGAGTTGTCCGCCCCGGTGGATGCGGCGGCCTATCGCCTCATCCAGGAGTCGATCACCAACGTCATCCGCCATGCCGGCGCCACCCGCGCACAGGTGCACGTCGGCCTCCGCGACGGTCAGCTTCAGATCAGCGTCACCGACAACGGGCGCGGCTCGGTGATGGACGTGGACGCCAAGGATGGGTATGGAATGGCCGGCATGAGCGAGCGGGTCAGGCTACTCGGCGGCTCGTTGACCACCCGCTCTCTCCCCGGTGCCGGATTCGGCGTCGAGGCCACTCTCCCTGCGCGGTTGCCATGATTCGGGTCGTGGTGGTCGATGACCAGGAACTCGTGCGAACAGGCCTTCGCGCCCTCGCCGAGCACGATGGCGACATCGAGGTCGTCGCCGAGGCTGACAACGGCCGGGCCGGCATCTGCGTGGTCTGCGAGCACAAGCCGGACGTCGTCCTCATGGACATCCGCATGTCGCAGATGGACGGGATCGACGCGACCCGCGCGATCGTGGCCGATCGCGCACTGACGGATGTGCGGGTTGTGGTGTTGACGACTTTTGATGAGGATGAGAATGTGCTCGCAGCCATTCGCGCGGGATCAGCCGGCTACCTGCTCAAGGACATTGCCCCAGGTGAGTTGCGAAGCGCGATCCGCACCGTCGCTGCCGGCGACGCACTGCTGTCGCCGGCGATCACGCGCAACGTGATGAGCAGGTTGGCAGAAGGCCCGACCACCCGCACTCGCCCGGAGTTGCTCGCTTCGCTCACCGAGCGTGAACGCGAGGTTCTCGCTCGGATCGGCCTGGGTGAATCGAACCAGGAGATCGGCGCGAGCCTTTACATCAGCCCCGCCACCGCACGCACCTACGTCAGCCGCCTGCTGTCCAAACTCTCCGCCCGGGACCGATCACAACTTGTCATCCTCAGTTACGAGTCGGGACTCATCACCCCTGGAGAGTCCGCCCCTGCCTTCCCTTCCGGAGACGCGAGACTCCTCGACGACTAGCACAATCCGCTGGGGACGCTTCACGGCGTCGGGACAAGTCGCTGTCGGTGTCCCATCATCTTGTCCAAATCCTCCGCAGTCGACCGCTGCATGGAGTGACCTGAATCAGCATCGGTTATCCCGGTCCAGGGTCTGCCAGGGTCTTCCGCCACGCCAGAGTGCCGCGGTCCCACTACCGAACGCTGAGCACCTTCACGACAACAAGTTCCTACACCGCACTGGTGGCGACCGCTCGTCGCATGTGGGAACAAAGCCGACGCTCCTGCAGTTGAGTCAAGTACACTCAACTTCACTGAGCCTCAGTTTGACAATGGCTGGGTCGAGGGAGGAAGTTAGGTGACCGAAGAACCCGG
>CAYVEH010000263.1:0-3346 GCA_964450585.1 uncultured Ornithinimicrobium sp. | reverse complement strand
CATCTAGGAGCACCTGCGGGCAATCATCGAGGTCATACCTGTTTACGGTGAGGTAGTCGATGAAGCCGCGGGCGGTGTCGATGTCAGCCCGGCAGCGTGCGGCGACACCTGGCGCGATGTGATCATGGCGGTCGGTCTTCGCGCGGCCGACGACGTGCCAGCGGGCGTAGCGGGTAAGCACGCCGCGCATCTCGGGGTCAGCAACATCGGCGACGACGTGGGCGGCGTGACGGTGCAACCGGGTGATGTTCTCATCGCGTGCAGGCAACGCACCGGCGACGATGAGCAGGGCACGCAGATGGGTCACCGAGAAGACCTGCGGCAGCGCGTCGAGAGCCTCATGACGCAACTCGAGTCGACCGGCTGCAATGTCGCTCAGCAGTCGCAGACTCGCAAGGTCGTGCCAGTTCGTCAGCAGCGAGCGGGGCCGCTCGAGCCCGGTGAGCGCATCGCGGACCCGGCGAGCCCGGGGTGGATACTCCCGTCGGGGCCCGTCAGCGCGGCATCGATCTGCTGTGCGGCTTGGCAGGCGAAGCAACGCGGCCGACCCCGGTTCGTCGTGCGTCGGCCCAGCGCCTGAGGGTAGATGAGATCTGCACCGCCCGGTGCCGCATGGAGTTCCACGACGTCGGAGCGATCGTGTGGATCCTGCGCAAGTGCATCTGGTGGGTCCCTGACTTCACGGTGGACCGTTATCGCGACCAACTGCTCGCGCTGGATGCCGAGCTGCGGGCCGGTCAGCCGTTCGTTGCCCACTCATCTCGCCACCTGATCACGGCTCGCAGGCCCTGACCGCCAGGACCTGTGCATGCTGTGCCCGCAGACCCGGGGAAGTGCCCGTGGCGCCGCACGTATCGCCGCGACCAGGTTGAGGGTGCCGGAGTATGCTCGATCGCTAGCACGGGCCGTCGTTGGCATGGATAACCGGCGGCCCACTCGGTGCACCGAACCATGCACCGCGCGCGATGGAGCGCGTGGCCGCGGCCGGAGGGAGCGCAGTGAGCCCGACCGAGATCACCGTCAACGGCGTGGCGCACCCGTGCACCACCGGACTCCACACCAGCCTGCTGGACTGGCTGCGGGAGCAGGGCTGGACCGGCGCCAAGGAGGGCTGCGCCGAGGGGGAGTGCGGCGCCTGTGCGGTACTCGTCGCCCGGCCCGATGGGCCCGACCGCGCCCGGTGGGTCTCTGTCAACTCGTGCTTACCACCAGCTCTGGCCCTCGATGGCCAGGAGGTGATCACCGCCGAGGGGCTGGGCGTGGCGGCTGGGCCGGGCCGTGGGGCCAGCCTGCACCCGGTGCAGCAGGAACTGGCCGACCGGGGTGGGTCCCAGTGCGGTTACTGCACGCCCGGCTTCGTCTGTGCCATGGCCGCCGAGTACTACCGTCCGGAGCGGGCGCCCGTGCACAGCTCGAACCAGCCGGCCCCGACCACGGAGCACGACGTCGGCGCAACCGACCAGCCGCAGCCCACCGCGACCGCTGAACCCTGTACAGACTCCGCGCAGCCCGCCCCCGGGCACCATGACCCGGAACGAGGCCCCAACGGCTTTGACCTGCACGCACTGAGCGGCAATCTGTGCCGGTGCACCGGCTACCGACCGATCCGGGACGCCGCATTCGCCCTCGGTCACCCCGACTCCCACGACCGGCTCAGCCAGCGTCAGGACGCCGCCCCAGCGCCGCCCAGGGCGACGTCGGTCCGGCATACCGACGGGCAGTTCATCCGTCCCACCGGCCTCGCCGACCTGCTGGAGACGCTGGCACAGTCCCCGCAGGCCCTGTTGCTGGCCGGAGCCACCGATGCGGGTGTGGAACGCAATCTGCGGCACACCCGGCCGCCGCTGGTGCTGGCCATCGACCGGATCGAGGAACTGCGCACCCTGACCCGCACCGAGGAGTACCTGGAGATCGGGGCCGGGCTGACGCTCAGCGAGATCGAGCACTCCCTGGACGGAGACATCCCACTGCTGGCCCAACTCTTCCCTCAGTTCGCCTCCCGGCTGATCCGCAACACAGCCACCCTCGGCGGCAACCTGGGCACCGGCTCCCCGATCGGGGATGCCGCCCCCGTCCTGCTGGCGCTGGATGCCGAGCTGATCCTGGCGTCAACCCGAGGTGAGCGCACCGTGGCCCTGGCGGACTACTTCATCAGCTATCGACAGAGCATCCGTGCACCCGGAGAACTCATCCGCGCGGTGCGGATCCCCCTGCCGGTGGCCCCGCAGACAGCGTTCTACAAGGTGGCCAAGCGTCGCTTCGACGACATCTCCTCGGTCGCGGTGGCGATCGCGTTGCGGCTGTCGGGCGCGACCGTGGCCGCTGTGCGGATCGGACTGGGCGGGGTCGCCGCCACGCCGGTGCGCGGGCTCGCCGCCGAGGAGGCGCTGGTCGGGAAACCCTGGGACGCGGTCACCGTCGCGCGGGCTGCTCAACTGCTGGCGCAGGCAGCGACGCCGTTGGACGACCACCGTGCCAGTGCCAGGTATCGAACGGCGATGCTGGAGCAGTCGTTGCTGCGGTTCTTTGCCGAGCAGAACCGTACCGAACCTCCCCAAAAAGACGCGAGAGGCGTGCAAAACCTCCCCAAAAATTGGGGGGACCAGTGAGCACCCCGTTGTGGCAGCGTCCGACGCAGGCCGTGGTCGGGCAGTCCGTGCCGCACGAGAGTGCCCAGTTGCACGTCACCGGTGAGGCGCTCTACACCGACGACCTGGTGGGGGCGACCCCGCACGTGGTGCATGCCTGGCCGGTGCAGGCTCCGCACGCCCATGCGCTGGTCAGCACCCTGGAGACCGCCCCGGCGCTGAACGTGCCCGGTGTCCTGCACGTGTTGACCGCCGCCGACGTGCCCGGCCGCAACGATGGTGGCGTCCACGACGATGAGCCGCTCTTCCCCAGCGAGGTGCAGTACCACGGTCAGGCGGTGTGCTGGGTGCTCGCCGAGTCGCTGGAGGCAGCCCGGCTGGGCGCACAGGCGGTGGTGGTCAACTACCAGCCGCTGCCCTCGGTCATCACGCTCGGTGAGGCCATCGCCCAGCAGTCCTTCCAGGGCAGAGCGCCCACCGTGGCCCGAGGGGACGTCGCCGCCGGGCTGGCCCGGTCGGCGCACCGGTTCAGCGGCGCTTTCGAGTTCGGCGGGCAGGAGCACTTCTACCTGGAGACCCAGGCGGCCCTGGCCCGGGTCGACGAGAGCGGTCAGGTGTTCGTGCAGAGCAGCACCCAGCACCCCTCGGAGACCCAGGAGATCGTCGCTCGGGTGCTGGGGTTGGGTAACCACGCCGTCACCGTGCAGTGCCTGCGGATGGGCGGCGGCTTCGGCGGCAAGGAGATGCAGCCGCACGGG
>CAYVEH010000262.1:0-3382 GCA_964450585.1 uncultured Ornithinimicrobium sp. | reverse complement strand
GGTCTCGTCGCAGGTGACCAGTTCGCTGATGCCGGTGATGAGGATCGCCATGGGTCTAGTCTGGCGCACCACCGGTGCGGCGCGCGGGTCGGCCTCGGTTGCGGTCTGCTGCGACGGCGTCACCATCCCGGGGCTGAACCCCAGGTCCTCAGGCGCCGGAACAACCGATGACCTTAGGTCAGGCGTCCTGCCACAGCGGGTCGATGGCTTCGGCCAGCTGAGCTCCCAGCCGACGACCATCCTCCAGCCGGTGCCGGCCCTCCCGGACCACCACCTGCCCGTCCACCACGACGGTGTCGACATCGGCGGCGGTGGCGGCCAACAGCACCTGGGCCGGGTCGGCTCCGGCGGTGCGGGGGGTGTCCAGCCGGACGGCGACCAGGTCGGCCCGTGCCCCGGTCGCCAGCCTCCCGGCATCCGGCCAGCCGATGGTGTCGTGCGCGGTGGCGGCGGCCAGCAGCTCGGTCGGGCTGAACCGGCCGCGGTGCAGGCTGTCCAGTCGCTCGTGCATCTCCAGGGCCCGGGACTCCTCGATCAGGTCGATGACCGCGTGCTGGTCCGACCCCAGGGACAGACCCACGCCGGCATCGGCCAGCTGACGGGCCGGGCCGATCCCGTCGGCCAGGTCCCGCTCGGTGGTCGGGCAGAAGCAGGCGGTGGCCCGCGCCGCCCCCAGCAGGCCGATGTCGGCCTCGGTGAGGTGCGTGGCGTGCACCGCGGAGAGGTTCGGCGCCAGCACCCCCTCAGCGGCGAGCAACTCGGTGGGGCTCACCCCGTACCTCGCCTGACAGGCCTCGTTCTCAGCCGGCTGCTCGGACAGGTGGATGTGCAACGGGTCCTGCGCGTCCACGACGCCGCAGTCGGGCACCAGGCCCAATTGTTCACGCGGCACCGCCCGGACCGAGTGGATCGCCGCCCCGAGCCGTAGGTGCGCCGGGCCGCCGGTGGTGTGGTCCTGCAGGGCGCTCACCCGGTGCGCCCAGCAGTGCACGTCCCCGTCGTCAAAGCGTTGTTGGGTGCCCTCCAGCGGCGTGTGCCCGTCGGCGCCGAGCCCCCCGGACAGGTACAGCGTGTCCAGCAACGTCAACCGGATGCCGGCCTGTGCCGCGGCCTCGATCAGCGCCTGCCCCATCGCGTTGGGGTCGGCGTACGGGGTGCCGCCAGGAGCGTGGTGCAGGTAGTGGAACTCCCCGACGGCGGTGACGCCGGCCAGGGCCATCTCGGCGTAGGTGGCCCGGGCCAGCTGCAGGTAGCTGTCCGGGTCGAGCCGGGAGGCCACGGCATACATGCCCTCCCGCCAGGTCCAGAAGGTGCCGCCGCCGTGGTGGGTGCGCCCCCGCAGCGCCCGGTGAAAGGCGTGGCTGTGGCAGTTGGCCAGGCCCGGCAGGACCACTCCGGGGAGGCGGTCGGCCCCCTCGGCGGCTGCCTGGGTGGCCGGCACCCCGGCGGTGATCGTCTGGAAGCGGCCGTCGTCGGTGGTGAAGAGCACGTCCCGGGCGAGCCCGTCGGGCAGGAGCGCCCACGGGGCGTGCCACTGTCGCTGCCCGGTCACGGTGCCACCACCGCCAGCAGTTCCTCCAACACCTGGGTGACCGACCCGGTGGTGACGATCTCGTGGTCGGCGACCTGCCGCAGCAACGGCTCGATCTCCGCCTGGTCGGACAACACGGTGGCCTCCTGCTCCGCGGTCTTGCCGAACGGGTTGGTGTCACGGTCGCGGAGCCGCTGTCGGATCACCGTCGGTGGGGCGCTGAGCAGCACGATCTGGTTGAAGTCGTCATGGAAGCGGACCTGGTTGCGCGCGCAGCCGGCCACGAAGAGCACGTCGTGCGGCCCGGCGAGCAGTTCGGCGACCCGGTCCTCGAGCCAGAGCACCTCCCCCGGTTGCCCGAGACTCTCGGTGGTGTAGCCCTCGTCGGTGTCCACCGCGGCATATCCCCGGTGGCGCAACAATCCGACGAGCGTGGACTTGCCGACTGCCGACATGCCGGTGAGCAGGATCCGGCAGCGGTGCCCTGGAGGTGCCGCCCGGTGTTCTGCAGAAACGGCCAGCGGTGACCGGTCGTGCAGAACATCGCCGCTGGAGGGGCGGGGGCCGCTGGCGGTCCCCGCGCCGCCGGAGGTCATCGCGCCGCCGCGGATCATGCGGTCACCAGGTCGGTCACGGAGGCAGTCAGGGCCGCGACCCCGGCATGGCAGTCATCGCGCTCGGCGAACTCCTCGGGGCTGTGCGAGACACCGGTGGGGTTGCGCACGAACAGCATCGCCGAGGGCACTCCGGCCGAGGCCAGGATGCCCGCGTCGTGGCCGGCGCCGGTGCCCAGCACCGGGACGCTCAACTCGGCGCTGCGGCCCAGCACCGTCCGCAACCGGTTGCTGAGCGACTCATCGAACCGGGTGGTCCCGGTCCAGGACTCCTCGGTCACGGTGGCCCCGAACTCTGCGGCCCGGCGACGCAGCTCTTCCACGGTGGCCCGCACCTGTGCCTCCTCCGGCCCGCGGCTGTCCAGCCAACCGGTGACATGGCTGGGGATCGCGTTGACCCCGCCGGGGGTGACTGCGACCTTGCCGACGGTGGCGACGCAACCGTGCCGATCGGCCTGGTTACGGGCACCCAGGACCAGATCGGCATACCCGAGCATGGCATCGTGCCGGTCGGCCAACCGGGTGGTGCCGGCATGGTTGGCCTCCCCCGGGAAGTCGAACCGCCACCGTCCGTGGGGCCAGATGTCGCTGGCCACCGCCACCGGCACGCCCAGGTCGACCAGCCCGCGTCCCTGCTCCACGTGCAGTTCGATGAAGGCGCCGACCCGGCCGAGGGTCTCCTCATCCCGGCCCAGCGTCTGCGGGTCACGCCCGGCGCTGCTGAGCGCCTCGGCCATCGTGATCCCGTCGCCGTCGGTCAGCGACAGCGCTCGCTGCGCGGTCATCGCGCCGGTGATCACCCGGGAGCCGGCGCAGGCGACCCCGAAGCGGGCTCCCTCCTCATCCACGAAGTTGACCACGGCCAACGGTCGGGTCGGGCGCACCCCGGCCTCCCGCAGCGCATCGACGGTCGCCAGGGCGGAGACCACCCCCAGAGGGCCGTCGAAGCCGCCCCCGTCGGGCACCGAGTCCAGGTGCGAGCCGATCGCCACCCCGGTGTTGCCGGCGGCGACGGCGTCGTCCACGGTGCCCGGGCCGCCCCACCACCAGGCCCACTGGTTGCCCATCCGGTCCTCGACGAGGTCGAGGCCGCGCCGGGTGCACTCAGCGGTGAACCACTCCCGCAGGGTGTGGTCCTCCCGGGTCCAGGCGAACCGCCGGTAGCCGCCGGAGGCGACACGCCCGACCGGGTCCAGCTCCTGCCACATGCTGTCAAAGGTCACCGAGGCCATGCCCT
>CAYVEH010000261.1:0-3448 GCA_964450585.1 uncultured Ornithinimicrobium sp. | reverse complement strand
ACCACCCCGAACCAGACCCCCCAGCGCACCATCGTGGCTGTCGCGGCGCGCACCGCCGGCACGTCGTTGGCACCCAGCGCCTTGCCGGTGATCGCCTGCCCGGCGATCGCGAGGGCGTCCAGGGCGAAGGCCAGCGAGCTCCACACGGTCATCGCGACCTGGTGGGCGGCCAGCTGCGGCTCGCCCAGGCCGGCAGCGACCCAGGTGGTCAGCAGCAGCACCGCGCGCAGGGCCAGGGTGCGGACCAGCAACGGGACCCCGCCGCCGGCGGCGCGCAACACCCCGCGGCCGTGCAACCGCAGCGACACCCCGAGGCGGCGCGCACCGCGGACCACCACAGCCCCCAGCGCCACCGCCATGCCGGTCTGGGCGATCAGCGTGCCGTAGGCCGCGCCAGCGATCCCCAGGCCGACCGGGTGCACCAGCACAAAGGACAGCACGGCGTTGCCGGTGAACCCGGCGATCGCCGCCACCATCGGCGTGCGGGTGTCCTGCAGCCCCCGCAGCACCCCGGTGGCGGCGAGCACGACCAGCATCGAGGGGATCCCGAAGGCACTGATCGCCAGGTAGGTGACGCCCTCGGAGACGGCTGCGTCGGAGGCGCCGAAGACGCGCAGCAGCGGCTCGGCGAAGGCCACCAGCACCGCGGTGGCGCCCAACCCCAGCAGCAGCGCCAACCACATCCCGTCGATCCCGGCGGCCAGGGCGCCCCGCTGGTCGTGCGCTCCGGTGCGCCGGGCGACGACCGCCGTGGTGCCGTAGGCCAGGAAGACGAAGATGTTGGCGGCGGTGAGCAGCACCGCGCTGGCCACACCCAGGCCAGCCAGTGAGGAGGTCCCGAGGTGGCCGACGATGGCGCTGTCGGCCAGCAGGAACAACGGCTCGGCCACGAGGGCGAGAAAGGCCGGGATCGCAAGGCGCAGGATCTCCCGCCGGTGGTCGGTCGTCGGCACGCACAGAGTCTAGGGTGCCACCGGGCCAGAAAGTTTTGGTCCACACACGGTGGATATCGTTTCCGCAGGTCAACCGGCATGTGGAGGGACGCCTTGCTGGTTATCCACAGGTGTGTGCACAGCCTGTGAACGACTGACCACAGGTCTGTGCACACGCTGTCCCAAACGTTATCCACAGGACCGTTTGGGGGGTCGCTGTCGGCGCCGTAGCGTAGGGCGATCACCTGTCGTCGGGACGGGGGCGCACCACGGTGTCCCGCCGGCCAGTGTCAGAGGTCGATGCTGTGCTGTGCGACAGAAGGTGCCAGAGTGACTGATCGGGAGAGGCGGGCGTATGTCGCTCAGTGAGCTGGAGGCGAGCTACTCGGATGCCCCGGACGGGCCGCCCGAGGACCGCCTCCCTCCGCAGGACGTCGCCGCTGAGCAGAGTGCCCTGGGCAGCATGCTGCTGTCCAAGGATGCGATCGCCGACTGCGTGGAGTCGCTGAAGTCCCAGGACTTCTACCGGCCCGCGCACGAGTCGATCTACGAGGCGATCCTGGACCTGTATGCCCGGGGCGAGCCGGTCGACGCGGTCACCGTCTCCGATGAGCTCAGCAAACGCGGGGATCTGAGCCGCATCGGTGGCACGCCGTACCTGTACCAGCTGATCAACGGTGTGCCCACCGCGGCGAACGCCAGTTACTACGCCGAGATCGTCGCCGAGCGCGCCATCCTGCGGCGGCTGGTGGAGGCGGGCACCCGAATCGTCCAGATGGGCTACGCCCAGGGCGGTGGCGATGTCGACGACATCGTGAACCTGGCCCAGGCCGAGGTGTATGGCGTCGCCGACAAGCGAGGCGGTGAGGACTACCACCCGCTCGCCGAGCTGCTCGAGCCGACGATGGATGAGATCGAGCATGCCGCCGGCACCTCGGGGGAGATGATCGGGGTGCCCACCGGGTTCACCGACCTGGACGAGCTCACCAACGGCCTGCACCCCGGGCAGATGATCATCGTGGCGGCGCGGCCGGCGATGGGTAAGGCTCTCGCTCTCGACACCCCTCTTCCCACCCCTAACGGCTGGACCACGATGGGGGAGATTGCGGTCGGTGACGATCTTCTTGGCGCAGATGGGCGCCCGACGCGGGTCGTCGCAGCGACCGAGGTCATGGAGGGTCGGCCCTGCTTCGAGGTCGAGTTCGCCGATGGGTCGACGATCGTGGCGGACGCTGAGCATCTGTGGCAGACGAGCACCCGGGCGGAGCGAAGGGGCCTTCGACAGACCCCGTCCAGCGCGCGCACAACGACCGAGATCGCACAGACTCTTCGGTGTGAGACCGCCGATGCCAGGTTGAACCACAGCGTGGCGCTCGCGCAGGCGCTGGACCTGCCAGAGCGTCCACTCCACCTCTCGCCCTATGTGCTGGGTGCGTGGCTGGGCGACGGTGAGAGCGCGGGGGGACGTCTGACATCGGCGGATCCAGAGATGGTCGTGCACCTGGAGGCCGAGGGTCTTGAGGTGAGACACCTGGGTGGGTTCAGCTACTCCTTGCTTCTCCCAAAGGAAGCGGCTCACGAGAAGACGTGCGTTGTGTGTGGCACGGTCTTCACGCCGCGGACGTCTCAGGTCAAGACGTGTGGCCGGTCGTGCGGAGGTCGGTCCCGAGGGCTCGGGCAGCCTTCCATCGCACGCTGCCCGGACTGTGGTGACGTTTCGGCCGGCTCACGGCGCTGTCGTGTCTGCAATGCGGATCATGGGTCGGTCAAGGCACTTCTCCGCAAGATCGGTGTGCTTGGCAATAAGCACATCCCGACGGACTACCTCCGGTCCAGCCAGTCTCAGCGCCGAGCGTTGCTTGCCGGATTGCTGGACACCGACGGCACGGTGACGGCCGGAGGGTGCGCACAGTTCACGACGACATCGGCACGGCTTGCAGCGGATGTCCACGAGTTGCTCATGAGCCTGGGCTATCGGTGTGGCTGGTCGCGCAAGACGGTGCGCGGCCGATCCCCAGAGACATCGGTCGCTCACATCCTGACCTTCTCGTCAAACGAGCGCGTCTTCCGGCTTGAGCGCAAGCATCTCCTGCACAAGGAGCTCGGGAGCCGAACCTTCGAGCGCCGCAACTCACGGTTCATCACAGCAGTGCGTCCGGTGGCCAGTGTGCCGGTGCGATGCGTCCAAGTCTCCAGCGAGGACCATCTCTACCTTGCTGGTCGATCGATGATCCCCACCCACAACTCCACCCTGGCTCTTGACATCGCGCGCGCAGCCGCCATCAAGAGTGACCTGGCGACTGTGGTCTTCAGCCTGGAGATGAGCCGCACCGAGATCACGATGCGCCTGCTCTCCGCCGAGTCGGAGATCCCGTTGCAGAACATGCGCAAGGGCACCATGCGCGACCAGGACTGGGCGCGCATCGCCGAGACCCAGGGCCGGATCCACGGGGCGCCACTCTTCATCGACGACAGCCCGAACATGTCGCTGATGGAGATCCGGGCCAAGTGCCGGC
>CAYVEH010000260.1:0-3455 GCA_964450585.1 uncultured Ornithinimicrobium sp. | reverse complement strand
CGACTGACCAGGCCATGTAAAACACTTGATAACTATAACCATCACACAGGCTTTCCACTGCAGCCGGTCCCGGGCAGCCTGCGACCGCACCGACTCCAGTGGGGCCGGCGATGCGTCCTCGGGAAAGGCTCAGACGGCGTAGGAAGTGAGCACGCCGTGCAGGTCCTCAGCGACCTTGGCCGTCACGCGGGTGCCCTCGGCGGTGTGCTCCTCGGTGAGCACGTCGCCCTCGGCGTGCAGCCGGCTCACCAGGTCCCCCCGGTCGTAGGGCACCAGCACGTCCACCTCGATCTCGGGCCGCGGCAGGGCCGCCCCGATCGTCGCCAGCAGGGTGTCCACCCCCTGCCCGGTGCGGGCCGAGACGACCACGACATCGGGGTAGGTCCGCTGGAGGCGGTCCAGCACCTCCGGCTCGGTGACATCGGCCTTGTTGACGGCGATGATCTCCCGGATATGAGCGGCCTCGACCTCGGCGAGCACCTCGTGCACGGCGATGATCTGCCCCTCCGGGTCAGGGTGCGACCCGTCCACGACGTGCAGCAGCACATCGGCGTCCGCGGCCTCCTCCAGGGTCGAGCGGAACGCCTCCACCAGCTGGTGCGGCAGCGCCCGGACGAAGCCGACGGTATCGGTGAGGGTGTACGGGCGGCCCTCAGCGCTCTCGGACCGCCGCACGGTGGTGTCCAGGGTGGCGAAGAGTTGGTCCTGCACCATGACGCCTGCTCCGGTCAGCCGGTTGAGCAGTGAGGACTTGCCGGCGTTGGTGTAACCGACGATGGCGACGGAGGGAACGTGGTGAACCTTGCGGGAGGCCCGTTTGGTGTCCCGCATGGTCTTCATCCCCTTGATATCCCGCCGCAGCTTGGCGATGCGCTGGTTGATCCGGCGCCGGTCCAGCTCGATCTTGGTCTCACCGGGACCGCGGGACCCGATGCCCTCACCGCCGGCGACCCGACCGCCGGCCTGGCGGGACATGGACTCACCCCAGCCGCGCAGCCGCGGCAGCAGGTACTCCAACTGGGCCAGCTCCACCTGGGCACGGCCCTCGCGGGACTTGGCGTGCTGGGCGAAGATGTCCAGGATCAGCGCCGTCCGGTCGATAACCTTGACCTTGACGACGTCCTCCAGCGCACGGCGCTGGGAGGGGCCCAACTCTCCGTCGACGACGACCGTGTCGGCGCCCTCGGCGATGACGATGTCACGCAACTCGGCGGCCTTGCCCGACCCCAGATAGGTCGCCGGGTCCGGCGTGGTGCGCCGCTGAATCAGCCCGTCCAGGACAGTGGATCCGGCCGTCTCGGCCAGCGCGGCGAGCTCCCGCAGGGAGTTCTCCGCCTCCAGCTGGGTCCCATCGGTCCAGATCCCGGCCAGCACGACGCGTTCCAGGCGCAGCTGGCGGTACTCGACCTCGGTGATGTCCTGCAGCTCGGTGGACAGCCCCGGGACTCGCCGCAGCGCCTCTCGCTCCTCACGGTCGAACTGCTCGCCGTCCACGGCATCCAGACCCTCGTCATAGGTCGGGTCGGCAGCGTCAGCGTTGAGCGCGGCAGCCCGCTGATCCAGCAGACTGCCCCTGCTTGGGGTGTGGGTGCGGTGTGGGTGCGGTGTGCTCATGTTCTCCTTAGGGTCTCATCGTTCAACACTGCGGACCACTGATTTCGTCCCCCTGCCCGATCTGCTCCCCGGGGCAGCGGCGGCGGGAGCTACCCTGCAGGTCCGCCGTCGTCAGGGAAGGGACCCGATGGGCCAGGACCACTACTTCTCCGCCGAGCCGGCCTCACCGGCGGAGCTGCGGCCCCGAGAGGTCGTGCTCGCCGGCCGGGCCGTCACGGTGCAGACGGCCGGTGGGGTCTTCTCCCCCGATGGGATCGACAAGGGGACTGCGGTGCTGCTCAAGTACGCTCCCGCGCCGCCGGCCACCGGCACCTTCCTGGACCTGGGGTGTGGCTGGGGGCCGATGGCTCTCACCCTGGCCCTGCACTCCCCCGCGGCGAGCGTCCACGCCGTGGACGTCAACACCCGCGCCCTGGACCTGGTGGCCCGCAACGCCGTCGCGCTGGGCTGCACGGTGCACGCCCTACAGCCGCAGCAGGTCCCGGCAGACACGGCCTACGACCTGATCTGGTCCAACCCTCCGATTCGGGTCGGCAAGGCCGTGCTGCACGAGTTGATGCACACCTGGTTGCCCCGGCTGGCTCCCGGTGGGCAGGCCTGGTTGGTGGTGCAGAAGAACCTCGGCGCCGACTCGTTGCTGCGGTGGTTGCAGAACGAGTTTGCGGAGTGGACCATCCAGCGGACCGCCACCAGCGGCGGGTTCCGGCTGCTGGTGGCAAGCCGCCCGACCACCGCACCGTGAGCCCGGTCACTCCACCGTGAGCACGGAGACCATCGCCGGGTGCGGGATGCAGTAGTAGGAGTACTCCCCAGGCTCCTGCGGGGCGGTGAACGTCACCGTCTCCCCCGCCCCGACCTCCACATTGAACAGACCCTCCTGGTCGGAGGTGACGGTGTGGGCGACCTCGTCCTCGTTGTGCACGGTCACCTCATCACCGGGCTCGATCGTCCCGGTCGTCTGGTACTCGAAGTCCACGATGGTGATCAGCCCGGCCCCCTCCTCGAGGGTCAGCGACGGTTGATCCGACTCACCTCCGCCGCAGCCGGACACCAGGGCCGTCAGTATGCCGAGGGTCACCACCGAGGTCAAGGCGCGGCGTCGGGCCGGTCGCCTGGGGGCGGGCTGGTGGGAGGTCATGCCCGATTGTAGGGACGCGGGTTGTCGGGACGCCGGGCCGGGCCGACCGATGACGGGCCCATCGGGGCCCCGGCCACTACCGCGGCACCGATGGCGTTCAGCAGCACCCACGCAGTGACGGTGGCCGCCATACCGACCTGGTCGGCCAGCAGGCCACCGGCGATCCCGCCGAGCGGGACGATCCCCATCGTCAGGGTGCGTCTGGTCGCCGAGACCCGTCCCAGCACCTCGGCGGGGGTGAGCTCGGCAGCCACGCCGGCCAGCAGCACGTTGTAGACCACGATCGCCACACCCCACAGGAAGGACCCGGCCAGTAACCACCACCGGGCACGGTCCCGGTCCAACAGCGCCAGCAACGTCAACGCGGCCACCGGCGCCAGCAACAGCACCGCCGCTCGGATCACCCGGGCCACCCCGAACCGGTCACCGGCCGGCACCGCCAGCAGGGAACCGAGCAGCCCCCCGAGACCGCCGGCGGAGACGAGCAGCCCGAGCACCGTCGCCCCCAGGCTCAGCTCTCGCAGCACCAGGAGCACCTCGACCGCGGAGTGCACCGCCAGACCGAGGTTGACCACCATCGAGCCCAGGGTCAGTCGCCACAGCCCGGGGCGTTCGCGCAGCGTGGACCAGCCCAGTTGCCCTTCCCGGAGGAAACCGGTCAGGGCTGCCCGGGCCGCGCGCACCGGTGCCTTCCCGGCCGTGG
>CAYVEH010000259.1:0-3463 GCA_964450585.1 uncultured Ornithinimicrobium sp. | reverse complement strand
CAACACCACGCGCCCGGACGGTTCCTTGCTGCAACGCTCAGGACTCAATTCGGTTACGGGTGCGCGTAATTGCTGTGCGTCAGGCACTCGGGTCAGTAGTGTGCCGCCCATGGCCACAGACAGCAACGGGTTCCCCGAACCGAGCACTGAGCCGCTCGTGCAGTTGCAGGACGTCAACAAGCACTTCGGTGACCTGCATGTCCTCAAGGACATCAACCTCACGGTGCACCGTGGGGAGGTCGTGGTGGTGATCGGGCCCTCGGGCTCGGGCAAGTCCACCCTGTGCCGGACCATCAACCGACTGGAGACGTTCGAGTCCGGCTCGATCATGATCGACAGCCAGGACCTGCCCGAGGAGGGTCGCGCGCTGGCTCGGCTCCGCGCAGATGTCGGGATGGTCTTCCAGTCCTTCAACCTCTTCTCCCACAAGACGATCCTCGAGAACGTCACCATGGGACCGATCAAGGTGCGCGGAGTCAAGCCGCCGGAGGCCAAGAAGCGCGCCATGGAGCTGCTGGAGCGCGTCGGCGTCGCGCACCAGGCGGAGAAGTACCCTGCTCAGCTGTCCGGCGGGCAGCAGCAGCGCGTGGCGATCGCCCGGTCCCTGGCCATGGAGCCCACCGTGATGCTCTTCGATGAGCCCACCTCGGCACTGGATCCGGAGATGATCAATGAGGTGTTGGACGTCATGGTGCAGCTGGCCAAGTCCGGCATGACGATGATCGTGGTCACCCACGAGATGGGCTTCGCCCGCAAGGCCGCCGACCGGGTGGTCTTCATGTCCGACGGGGCCATCCTCGAGGAGAACACCCCGGAGGAGTTCTTCACCAACCCGCAGACGGATCGAGCCAAGGACTTCCTGGGCAAGATCCTGACGCACTGACGCAGCAATCCGTGACCAGCAACTCAAAGGAGAGACAACATGCAGCGCACTTCATTCCGACTAGCGGCCCTTCTCGCGGCCGGCGCCCTGGCGCTGAGCGCCTGTGGCAGTGACGACGGCGGCGACAGCGGTGACGGTGGCGACAACGGCGATGACTCGTCGGCTGCTGCCGGTGGCGGCGAAGGCGGCGGCGACTCGCTGACGGTCGGCATCAAGTTCGACCAGCCCGGTCTGGGTCAGAAGGAGGGCGACAGCTACTCCGGCATGGGCGTCGACATCGCCAAGGCGGTCGCCGAGGGACTGGGCTATACCGAGGACCAGATCGAGTTCAAGGAGGCGCCGTCCGGCCAGCGCGAGACGCTGCTGGAGACCAACCAGGTCGACATCATCGTCGCGACGTACTCGATCACCCCCGAGCGCAGTGAGCGGGTGCAGTTCGCCGGCCCCTACTTCGTCGCCGGGCAGGACCTGCTGGTGACCACCGACAGCGACATCACCGGACCGGAGGACCTCCAGGGCAAGTTGCTCTGCTCGGTCACCGGCTCCACCTCCGCGCAGAACGTCAAGGATGACTACCCGGACGTGCAGCTGCAGGAGTACGGCACCTACTCCGAGTGCGTGGCCCAGTTGGCCACCGGCACGGTCGATGCGCTGACCACCGACGACACCATCCTCGCGGGCTACGCGGCCCAGGACCAGTACGCCGGCAAGCTCAAGGTTGTCGGCAACACCTTCAGCGAGGAGAACTACGGCGTCGGCCTCAACAAGGAGGACGAGCGCTGCGAGGAGATCAACGAGATCCTGCAGGGCATGTGGGACGACGGCACCATGGAGCAGATCATCGACGACAACCTCGGCGCCGCGGACTACACCCCCAACGCTGACCTGAACCCGCCGGCCGAGATCGGTGGGCACTGCCAGGCCTGACCGACCCGGCCGACGGTCGGCACACCTCCACAGTCCCGGTATGCCGACCAGCACCCGTGGGGGCCCCACCGGGTCCCCACGGGTCACCCGTCAGGCATTCCTGACCAAGGAGATTCATGCTTGAGTTGATCCAGGAGTTCGACCTCCTGGCCGCGTTCTGGATGACCATCCGGCTCACCGCCTGGTCGGCGTTGTTCTCGTTGATCATCGGCACGTTCGTGGCCATCATGCGGCTGTCCCCCGTGCGGGTGCTGCAGTCTGTGGGCACCTCGTATGTCAATCTGGTCCGCAACACGCCACTGACCCTGATCATCGTGGGGACCAGCCTGGTGCTCTGGGGCCAACTCGGGTTCGAGCCGGCCTCCCGCGACTCGGCGACCTTCATCGTCGACCTCAATTTCCGGTTGGCCGTGCTGGGCCTGTCCGTCTATCACGCAGCGTTCGTCTGCGAGGCCATCCGCAGCGGCGTGAACACCATCCCGCTGGGCCAGGCCGAGGCAGCCCGCTCCATCGGACTCACCTTCGGGCAGAGCCTGCGCCACGTGATCCTGCCGCAAGGTTTTCGCGGGGCGATCACTCCCCTGGGCAACACCCTCATCGCGCTGACGAAGAACACCACGGTGGCCTCGGCGATCGGCGTGATGGACCCGGCCTATCAACTGGACAACATCGCCGAGTTCCGGCCTGACGTGCTCTTCCTGGGCTTTGCGGTCATCGCGCTCGGGTTCGTGGTGCTCACCCTGCCGGTCGGCATGATCATCAGCGCGCTGTCGAGCCGATTGGCGGTGAAGCGATGAGCACCCAGCAGGTCCTCTTTGATGCTCCCGGGCCCCGGGCCCGGATGCGGCACCGGATCCTCGCTGTGCTGGGCACGCTGGTCCTGCTGGCCATCCTCGCCTGGGTGATTGAGCGGTTCCACGCCACGGGGCAGTTGGAGGCGGCGAAGTGGACGCCCTTCCTCAAGTCCGCCACCTGGACCACCTACCTGATCCCCGGCGTCATCGATGTGTTGCGGGCCGCGCTGGTGGCCATTGTGATCTCGATGGTCTTCGCGCTCGGGCTGGCGATGGCACGCATGTCCGACATTGCGCCGGTGCGCTGGGTGGCCAGCGTGTTCGTGGAGTTCTTCCGGGCCGTCCCCGTGTTGATCATGATGATCTTCACGTTCTTCTTCCTGTCCTACAGCGGGCCGACCCCGGACAGCTGGAACCCGTTCCTGGCGACCGTCACCGGTCTGGTGCTGTACAACTCCTCGGTGCTGTGCGAGGTGATCCGCAACGGCGTCTACTCCCTGCCGGCCGGGCAGCGTGAGGCCGGCTTGTCCATCGGCCTGTCCCCGGCGCAGGTGCGCCGCAGCATCCAGGTGCCGCAGGCACTCACCGCGATGTTGCCGGTGATCGTCAGCCAGTTGGTCGTCATCACCAAGGACACCGCGCTGGGCTACATCATCCTGTACCCGGAGCTGATTACCCAGGCGCGCCGGTTGGCCTCCCAGGAGTTCAATGTGGTGCCGGCCTACCTGGTGGCTGCGGTGCTGTTCATCCTGATCAACTACGCCCTCAGCAAGGTCGCCGAGCGGGTGGAGGCCCGGCAACGGCGCAAGGCGCACACCGCGGGGGCGATCGGCACGGCCGACGCGATCCGCGCGGAGGG
>CAYVEH010000258.1:0-3513 GCA_964450585.1 uncultured Ornithinimicrobium sp. | reverse complement strand
GCCGCCGCAAGGTGCTCCAGGAAGGTCCCGAGGTCTGGTGTGCGCTCCCCGGGGGCGGAACGGGTGGCCTGCAGCACGAGCTCGCGCAGCGGCTCGGAGGCCCCTGGCAGCTCCGGGCTGATGTCCAGGCCGCCCTGCTCACGAAGGCGGTCCCGCAGCGCCGCCGCAGTCGTCGCAGGTGCGGTGCCGGTCAGCAGGTAGAAGGCCAGGGCGCCCACCCCGAAGACATCCAGGCGGTAGCGATCAGAGGCCGATGCCTCCCAGGCGCCCTCTGGTGCCTGAAAGGCACCCTCCTCGGTCTGGACCTCCGGGGAGACCTGTGCCTCGGCATACAGCCTGGTGACCCCCTCGGTCGGCAGACCAGTCCCTGGAGTCGCCGACGCCGTGCCCGAACTCTGCCAGTCGCCGACGAGCGCCTTGACCGCGCCGGTTGAGTCGGTGCGCACCCAGATCGCGTGCGGCGACAGGGCCCGGTGGGCGACCGCACTGCCATGCGCGTAGTGCACGGCTTCGGCGATCTGGCGGATCAGGGAGAGTTGGGTCTGCAGAGGGACACCCTGGGTCTGCGCGGCGAGCCAGTGGTCGAGACGCTGGAGGGACTCGTCATAGGGATAGACGAGCCCGGTCCCCAGCCCGTCGGACGTGACGATGTCCCGGGGGCGAAGAAGGCCGTCGTGGACGAGGCGGGACACGGTGCGGAACTCGTGCTCAGCGAGCTTGGTCAACTCGCGGACGGCCTTCTCGCTGGCTCCGGGCGGCGGCACCTGGAACCTGATGCGGGCATGCTCGGTGGGGGTCACGGAGTGGTAGGCACGCCACTCTTGCGAGCCCTCGCCCTCGCTGAGGAGTGACTCCTCGATCACCCAACTGCCCGCCGTGCGCTCACGGCGGGGGACCAGACCGAGCCGTTCCATCAGGACGGGGAGGATCCGCTCGTGAGTGCCTTTGATGACGTGACTGCCCTCGGGCCGTTCCAGGAGGAGGCGCGAGATGCCGGGGAGATGGGTGCGCTGCTCCCAGCCGTCGAGCCCGTAGAGGCCCTGGGCGGAGTGCTCGCTGAGCTCGCAGACCAGGTCTTTGTGGTGCAGGAAGACCGACTCCTGGATGAATGGGACGACCTCGCGGGCGTCCGGCACGCGGACCCTCTGCTGGCGTGCCCAGTTGCGGAACTCCTCCTGCAGCCGGGAGGCGAGATACTGCGCCTTGCGTCGAGCCAGTTTGAGGGGAGAGTCCTCGCCGCGCTTTCCTGCGCGGAGCCAGGTGTGGTCGTCGCCGGTGAGGACCCCCCGGTAGTACTTGAGCTCGACGAGATGGAGCCGGCGCTTCCCCAGAACCAAGAGGTCCACCTCGTGCCAGCGGCCGTGACCGTCCCGGAACTCGAAGTTGGACCAGGCACGGAAAGGGGGTGTGTTGGGGAGCAACTTGCGAATGAAGTCCAGACCGGCGGTCTCGTGGTCGAACTGGGACGGCGTGACCTCGACCCAGCGGTCGGCTCCCAGCGTCACGGTCCTCCATCCAACGTTGCCACGGCCTCACCGATGATCTTAGGTGAGGGCCCCGACCATCTTGCCTGCTGGAGAGCCTCCTGGGGTCACCGATCGATAACGATCTGGGGTTGCCAGCGGCAGACCGTGGTTTCCTTGATTCTCCATCGACTCCGGAGCCCTCGAGACCTTCGGGGGCCGGTCGGCGTCGCGCTGAGACTAGGTGCCAAGATGCGTGCACCGCATAGGGAAAGGGACGATCACAGTGGACCTCGGCGCGAAGGTGTGTCGGCAGCGCTTACTCGAGGTCTTGACCTTCGCAGACGAGGAAGGTCCCCTCGTCCCGGACGCCGTTCTGCGGCTCATTGACGAGTCATCGTGCAAGCAAGGCCATGTCCTGCAGGTGGCAGCGGTGAACGAGATGCTTGACGTCGATGAGCGTGGGTGGCTGAGGCTGAACGCTCAGGGGGAGGCGATGTTGCTCGGCTCGGGACACCCTGCAAAGGATTGGCACGGCAGCGCACCCGCGGGTCACCCGTTGCGAGCCTGGCAAGCCGAGGCGCTGGATGACTGGGCTGGGCATGGCCGGGTGGGAGTGGTTGAGGCCGTCACAGGGACTGGCAAGTCACGGGTCGGCATCGAAGCGATTCGCGAGGCATTGGAGCACGACTACACTGCCGTTGTTGTCGTGCCCACGGTCGAACTGGTTCAACAATGGATCCGGACCCTCAAGGATCACGGTCTCAAAGAGGTCGGACAGTATTCGCGGGATACGTGGAAAGAGTCACCTGTGGTGGTCGGGACGGTGCAGTCGATGTACCCCGACCCGCCAACCCGCGTGGACGGCAAGATCTTGCTCGTCGCCGATGAGTGCCATCGCTATGGGGCCGGTCAATGGCGAAACGTCCTTCACCCCTCGTATCGGCGGCGTCTCGGCCTCACCGCAACGTTTGAACGGAACGACGACGGGTTGGAGGCGCTGCTTGACTACTTCGGCGGAGATCCCCTGTACCGCATCGGATTTGACCGTGCTATCGCAGAAGGGATCGTTGCCTCCTACGACGTGAAGTTGCTGCCGGTGGACCTGACAGCACGGGAGCGGAGGGCTTACGACGAGGCGGAGAAGGTTCTCAGCGACACCCGAATGCAGCTCTTAGCTGCAGACTTACCGGCTGAACCGTTCGGCACATTCCTCTTTGAGGTGAAATTAGCTGCCGAAGATGACTTTGACCCCACCGTCTCGGACGTGGCCCGCCGCTATCTCAAGGCCTTCTCAGAGCGTGTTGACATTCTGTCGAGTGCCTCCGCTAAGGTCGAAGCAGTGGAAACGCTTCTCCCGTTCATCAACAACTCCAAAGGTGCATTGGTCTTCACCCGGCGAATTGATGCGGCTGAAGACTTAACCCGCGAGTTGCTGCGGTTAGGCGTGCGCGCCAACTTCCTCCACAGCGGTCTGACGCGGAGTCAGCGGCGCGACCGGTTGTCGTCGCTCCGAGCACGAACGGTCCAAGCGGTGGTCGCGCCGACTGTGTTGGACGAAGGCATCGATGTGCCGGAGGTAGACCTGGGCATCGTGATGGCAGGCTCCAAGTCGCGACGCCAGATGATCCAGCGAATGGGCCGCGTCTTAAGGGCCAAGCCCGATGGTCGGTCGGCAACCTTCGTCGTGGTCTATGCACGCGACACCGTTGAGGACCTGAGCCGCAGCGACGGACAGGAAGGTTGCCTTGACCTGATCGTGGAGAGCGCATCATCCGTAGAGACGGTTCATGAAACGGATGCGGTGGTGCCGACTTCGGTCCCCAACGTTGAGGAGGTTGTGCTTCGTTCACGGAGCGCGCCGCATGCCGATATCGCTGAGGAGGTCCGTGAAGGTGCAGAGCCGGATCAGGGGGAAGACTCCGTGGCTCACGGTGAGGTTGCTGGCGATCCCTCTGTGCCTGCACCAAGGAACGGGGCACGTCGGGCCGAAAAGCTGGTCGATGACCTCGAGAGGTTAGTCAGGCTGGTTGAGCAGGGGTACCTGACC
>CAYVEH010000257.1:0-3526 GCA_964450585.1 uncultured Ornithinimicrobium sp. | reverse complement strand
TCGCCACGCCACGCGCTCGGAGTTAGGAGAGAGTGATGCTCTGGCCGTCCTCGGCCACGTCCACGGTCACGGTGCTGCCATCGGTGATCTCCCCAGCGAGCAGGGCGCGCGCGAGGCGGTCGCCGATCTCGGTCTGCACCAGGCGGCGCAGCGGCCGGGCACCATAGGCCGGGTCGTAGCCGCGCTCGGCGAGCCAGGCGCTCGCCGCGTCAGTGACCTCCAGGCTGATCCGTCGGTCAGCCAGCCGCCGAGCCAGCAGCTCAACCTGCAGGCCCACGATCGTGGCCAGCTCCTCCTGGCTCAACGGGTCGAAGATCACGACCTCATCGAGCCGGTTGAGGAACTCCGGCTTGAACGCGGTGCGCACCGTGGCCATCACCTGCTCGCGCTTGGTCTCCTGGTCGGTCGTGGGATCGACCAGGAACTGACTCCCCAGGTTGGAGGTCATCACCAGCAGCACGTTGCGGAAGTCCACCGTGCGACCCTGACCATCGGTGAGGCGGCCATCGTCCAGCACCTGCAGCAGGATGTCGAAGGTCTCCGGGTGGGCCTTCTCCACCTCATCGAGCAGGACCACCGAGTAGGGCCGACGACGCACCGCCTCGGTCAGCTGACCACCCTCCTCATAGCCCACATAGCCAGGGGGTGCCCCGACCAGGCGGGCCACCGAGTGCCGCTCGGAGTACTCGCTCATGTCGATGCGCACGATGGCGCGCTCGTCATCGAAGAGGAAGTCCGCCAGCGCCTTGGCCAGCTCGGTCTTCCCCACACCGGTGGGCCCGAGGAACAGGAAGGAACCGGTGGGCCGGTCCGGGTCGGCGATCCCGGCCCGAGAGCGACGCACCGCATCCGAGACCGCCCGGACCGCGGTCCGCTGCCCGATGAGCCGCTCGGCGAGCACGTCCTCCATCCGCAACAGCTTCTCGGTCTCCCCCTCCAGCAGGCGGCCGGCGGGGATACCGGTCCACATCGAGATCACGTCGGCCACATCGTCGGCACCCACCTCGTCCTTGACCATCGGGCTCTCCCCGCTGGCTCCGGCGGTCGACTCTGAGGCCTCGGCCTCCTGCGCCGTCGTCAACTCCAACTCGGCCGCAGGGATCTCCCCGTACAGCAGCCGCGAGGCGGCCTCGTAGTCACCTTCACGCTGCAGCCGGTCCGCCTGCGTACGCAGGTCATCCAGCCGAGCCTTGAGTTCACCCACCCGGTTCAGGCCGGACTTCTCCGACTCCCAGCGGGCCGTGAGGGCGGCCAGCTCCTCCTTCTTGTCGGCCAGGTCGGCCCGCAGCCGTTGCAGCCGCTCGGCCGCGGCCGCGTCGGACTCAGCGGCCTGATCCAGGTGCAGCTCCTCCATGGTCAGCCGGTCGACGGCACGCTGCAGCTCATCGATCTCCACCGGGCTGGAGTCGATCTCCATCCGCAGCCGGCTGGCGGCCTCATCGACCAGGTCGATCGCCTTGTCCGGCAGCTTGCGGCCGGTGATGTACCGGTCGGACAACGTCGCGGCAGCCACCAGCGCCGAGTCGGCGATGGCGACCTTGTGGTGCGCCTCATAGCGTTCCTTCAGGCCGCGCAGGATCGCGATCGAGTCCTCCACGCTGGGCTCCCCGACGTAGACCTGCTGGAAGCGTCGCTCCAGCGCCGGGTCCTTCTCGATGTGCTCGCGGTACTCATCCAGGGTGGTCGCCCCGACCAGGCGGAGCTCGCCGCGGGCCAGCAGCGGCTTGAGCATGTTGCCGGCGTCCATGGAGCCCTCGGCGGCTCCGGCGCCCACCACGGTGTGCAGCTCGTCGATGAAGGTGACGATGCGGCCGTCACTGGCCGTGATCTCGTTGAGCACCGCCTTGAGGCGCTCCTCGAACTCTCCGCGGTACTTGGCCCCGGCGACCATGGCACCCAGGTCCAGGGCGATGAGCCGCTTGTCCCGCAGCGACTCGGGCACATCACCGGCCACGATCCGCTGGGCCAGGCCCTCCACGACCGCGGTCTTACCGACACCAGGGTCACCGATCAGCACCGGATTGTTCTTGGTGCGCCGCGACAGCACCTGCACGACGCGCCGGATCTCGGCGTCCCGGCCGATGACCGGGTCGAGTCGGCCCTCGCGAGCCACGGCGGTCAGGTCGGTGCCGTACTTCTCCAGCGCATCATAGGTGGCCTCCGGGTCCTGGCTGTCCACCTTCGCCCCGCCCCGCAGGGCCGGGATCCGCTCCCGGAGCGCGTCGGCGTCGATGCCGAACCGCGCGTCGCCGACCAGCGCGAGGAGCAGGTGATCGGTGGAGACATAGGTGTCCCCCATCGTCTGCATCTCCTGCTGGGCGGTGGACAGCACCGTCTGCAACTGACGGGACGCCTGCGGGGAGCCGACGGCCGAGCCGCTGGCGCTGGGCAGCCCCTCCAGGACCGTCCGCGCTGCCTGCGCGACGCTGTCGGCCGAGGAGCCCACGGCATCCAGCAGCGGCCCCGTCGTGGTGTCCCGCTGCTGGGTCAGCGCGTGCAGCAGGTGTGCGGGCTCAACCTGCGGGTGTCCGGCAGCGGCTGCTTCGCGCACCGCCGTGGCGAGGGCTTCCTGGGCCTTGGTGGTCAGTTGCAAATCCATCGTGGTGCCGTCCCCTTTCGTCTGGCTCCCAAGAATCGGGTGGTTTCCTGCTCTGGTCAACCCCGGGAAAGTTGAGTCTATTCCGCTCAACTTTGATCGATGAGGTGCAGCCTGGCTGGGACGCTCGCAACTGCTCGGGTATGCCGTGCCAGCCCACCTCATGGTGGGCCGGGAACGTGATCCTGACCACTCCGCATACCACAGAACGACGCCCCGGGGGTGGCACGCCACTCCGTTTTATGACTAGTCTGTCCCCTTGTTGCGCGCTAGTTGCCCCTGTGTGACGCTCCTGCGTCCGGCGCGCACTGCCCCCGACCTCACCCCATGCCGGGCGTGAGTGCCGGCCCGTCGAGACCAGGTGTCTGCGACGTCCGGCGTCAAGGAGATAGTGATGACCCTTCCCCGTCACGCGCGTGCCCGCACCCAGGGTCCGGGCCGCCTGACCTCCCGCCTCGCCGTCGCCACGACCATCGCGGTGGCCGCAGCGGGTCTGGCCACCAGCAGCGCTCAGGCGTCCTACGACCCGGACGTCTGGGACCGTGTCGCGCAGTGCGAGTCCGGTGGCAACTGGCACATCAACACCGGCAACGGCTTCTACGGCGGCCTGCAGTTCTACCACCCGACCTGGAAGGCTTTCGGTGGTCAGGCCTACGGCGCCTACGCCCACCAGGCCAGCAAGGAGGCGCAGATCGCCATCGGTCGTCGCGTCCTCTACGCCCAGGGCCCGGGCGCCTGGCCGGTCTGCTCGGTCAAGGCGGGTCTCACCCGCGCCAACGGAGGGGCCGACCCGAATGCGAAGCCGGGCGACGGCGCGGAGGAGCCGGCCCCCGAGCCGGGTCCGGTCACCCGCTACGTCAGCGCCAGCAACGCCGCCAACGTCCGCTCCGGGCCGGGCCTGGACTACGACGTCGTCGGCGCCCAGCCCCG
>CAYVEH010000256.1:0-3533 GCA_964450585.1 uncultured Ornithinimicrobium sp. | reverse complement strand
CGGCACGTCCCCTGGGACCACGACCTGACCATCAGCTGCGGCGGGGCCACCGTCCAGCCCGGGGACATCGTGGTCGCCGACTCCGACGGTGCCGTGGTGATCCCGCCGCAGCTCGCCCAGGAGGTCGCCGAGGCGGCCCTGGCCAAGGAGACCGAGGACGCCTGGGTCGCCGAGCGGGTCAAGGAGGGGGAGCGCATCGAGGGGCTCTTCCCGATGAACGACCAGTGGCGCGCCCGCTACCAGGCCGAGCAGGCCGAGCAGGCCGAGCAGCAGGCCGCCGGACCCGAGCAGTCCACCGACGGAGCCCAGCCCACGGACGGACCCGGCCCGCGGCCATGAGCCCCAGCAAGTCCCAGCATGCCTACTCCTGGATCCGCGAGCGCATCCAGCAGCGGGACTACGCCCCGGGGCACCGGCTGGTGCTGGGCGCCATCGCCGGCGAGCTGGACATGTCCGTGGTCCCGGTGCGGGAGGCCATCCGGCAGCTGGAGGCCGAGGGGCTGGTCACCTACGAGCGCAACGTCGGGGCCCGGGTGTTCATGGTGGACGTGGCCCAGTACGGCGACACCATGCAGACCCTGGCGCTGCTGGAGGCGGCCGCGACGGCGCTGTCGGCGCGCCACCTCACCGCCGCTGACCTGCGCCGGGCCCGCGAGCTCAACGCCCGGATGCGGCAGCAGCTGGACCACCTGGTGCCGCAGGTCTTCACCGGGCTCAACCACGAGTTCCACGTGACCCTGGCCCAACGCTGCCCCAACGACCGGTTGCTGGAGTTGGTGCGCGCCGAGTGGCTGCGCCTGGACTACCTGCGCGACTCCACCTTCGGGGTGGTCCCCGAGCGGGCGCGCAACTCGGTCCGGGAGCACGAGCACCTGCTGGAGCTCATCGAGGACGCCGCCGCCCCGGAGCAGATCCAGTCCGCCGCGCTGCACCATCGCGGCAACACGCTGCACGCCTACCTGTCCGCCAACCACCCAGACCTGGCACCCGATCTGGTCCCCGGCCTCGCGCCGGGGCTGACCGTGTCCTGACGACCACCCGACACCGTGGAGGAACCCATGACCGACGCCACCACCGGACCGACCGGCCACCGTGCCCCCGACGACCTGCCCGAGCGGATCCAGCACTACATCGACGGTGAGCTGGTCGACTCCGCCGGCGGGGCCACCTTCGAGGTGCTGGACCCGGTCACCAACCAGCCCTACCTGCACGCGGCCGCCGGCCAGGCCGAGGACATCGACCGGGCCGTGAGCGCGGCCCGGCGGGCGTTCACCGACGGCCCCTGGCCGCGGATGCTGCCCCGGGAACGGTCCCGGGTGCTGCACCGGATCGCCGACATCGTGGAGACCCGTGGGCCCCGGCTCGCCGAGCTGGAGACGTTCGACTCCGGGCTGCCGATCTCCCAGGCGCTGGGCCAGGCACGGCGGGCGGCCGAGAACTTCCGGTTCTTTGCCGACCTGATCGTGGCCCAGGCCGACGACACGTTCAAGGTGCCCGGCCGGCAGGTCAACTACGTCAACCGCAAACCCATCGGTGTCGCCGGGCTCATCACCCCGTGGAACACCCCGTTCATGTTGGAGTCCTGGAAGCTGGGCCCCGCGCTGGCCGCCGGTAACACGGTGGTCCTCAAACCGGCCGAGTTCACCCCGCTGTCGGCCTCCCTGTGGGCCGGCATCTTCGAGGAGGCCGGGCTGCCGCAGGGGGTGTTCAACCTGGTCAACGGGTTCGGGGAGGAGGCCGGTGACGCGCTGGTCAAGCACCCGGACGTGCCGCTGATCTCCTTCACCGGGGAGTCCAGCACCGGCCAGCTGATCTTCGCCAACGCCGCCCCGCACCTGAAGGGTCTGTCGATGGAGTTGGGTGGCAAGAGCCCAGCGGTCGTCTTCGCCGACGCGGACCTGGACGCCGCCGTCGACGCCACCATCTTCGGCGTCTTCTCCCTCAACGGGGAACGGTGCACCGCCGGCTCCCGGATCCTGGTTGAGCGGTCCATCTACGAGGAGTTCCTCACCCGGTATGCCGAGCAGGCCCGCCGGGTGCGGGTCGGGTACCCGCACGAGGAGAGCACCGAGGTGGGGACCCTGGTGCATCCGGAGCACTACGAGAAGGTGATGAGCTACATCGAGATCGGCAAGAGCGAGGGTCGGCTGCTGGCCGGGGGAGGCCGCGCCGAGGGCTTCGAGACCGGCAACTTCGTCGCGCCGACCGTCTTCGCCGATGTGGCCCCCACCGCCCGGATCTTCCAGGAGGAGATCTTCGGGCCGGTGGTGGCGATCACCCCCTTCGACAGCGATGCCGAGGCCCTCGAGCTGGCCAACGGCGTCAGGTACGGGCTGGCCGCCTACGTGTGGACCAACGACCTGAAGCGCGCGCACAACTTCTCCCAGGAGATCGAGGCCGGCATGGTGTGGCTGAACTCCAACAACGTGCGGGACCTGCGCACGCCGTTCGGGGGCGTGAAGGCCTCCGGTCTGGGGCAGGAGGGCGGCTACCGCTCGATCGACTTCTACACCCAGCAGCAGGCGGTGCACATCACCCTCGGCGCGGTGCACAACCCCAGCTTTGGCCGGCAGTGACCGCCTCGACACCACCCAGCCCGACGACCCCAAGGACCCTGTGATGAGCACTCCGACCCACCGCCCGGACGGCCCCGCCCGGCCCGCCAACGCCCTGCCCACCCCGACCGCACCGCCGCCGGACATCCTGCGCTGTGCCTCGATGGAGCTGGTGGTCACCGACCTGGCCGCCTCCCGGGACTTCTACCACGACGTCCTCGGCCTGGTGGTCACCGAGGAGGACGAGAACACCGTCTACCTGCGCACCCTGGAGGAGTTCATCCACCACAACCTGGTGCTGCGGCAGGGCCCGGAGCCGGCCGTGGCCGCGTTCTCCTACCGGGTGCGCAGCCCGCAGGACCTGGACCGCGCGGTGGCCTTCTTCGAGGAGCTGGGTTGCCCGGTGCAGCGCCGGGCCGAGGGGTTTGCCCAGGGCATCGGCGACACCGTGCGGGTGGTGGACCCGCTGGGCTTCCCGTATGAGTTCTTCTACGACGTGGAGCACGTCGAGCGACTCGCCTGGCGCTACGACCTGCACACCCCCGGGGCGCTGGCCCGGCTGGACCACTTCAACCAGGTCACCCCGGACGTGCCACAGGCGGTGGCCTACCTGGAGGACCTGGGCTTCCGGGTCACCGAGGACATCCGGGACGCCGAGGGGACGGTGTATGCCGCCTGGGTGCGTCGCAAGCCCACGGTGCACGACACGGCGCTGACCGGAGGGGACGGGCCCCGGATGCACCACGTGGCCTTCGCCACCCACGAGAAGCACAACATCATCGCCATCTGCGACAAGCTGGGCGCGCTGCGGATGTCCAACCACATCGAGCGCGGCCCCGGCCGGCACGGGGTGTCCAACGCCTTCTACCTGTACCTGCGTGACCCGGACGGGCACCGGGTGGAGATCTACACCCAGGACTACTACACCGGCGACCCGGACAACCCGGTGGTCACCTGGGACGTGCACGACAACCAGCG
>CAYVEH010000255.1:0-3608 GCA_964450585.1 uncultured Ornithinimicrobium sp. | reverse complement strand
TCGGCTGAGCTCAGCCGGCGCGCCGTAGCCGGATGTCGCCGACCGACGTGCGCACGTCGATGAGCCGGGTCCCCTCCGGTGTCGAGCCCAGCTGGTTGCGGACCTCTCCCAACGAGGTGTCGGTCTGCACCCGGTAGGTGCTGTCGTCGTCGGGCACCGTGATGGTGATGTCGCCGGTCGAGGACCGCGCGCTGAGCCGCTCCGGCGGGACCGCCAGGTCCAGCGTGATGTCCCCGACGTCGGTGGCCGCACCCACGTCGGCCGCGGCCACCCCGCTGAGTGAGATGTCACCGACGTCGGAGGTGACCTCGACCGCGCCGCTGGTCTCGCTGATGGTGATGTCGCCGACATTGCTGCTGATCGCCAGCGTGGTGCCCTCCGGCACGCTCAGCGACCAGTCCACCGAGCAGTTGTCCCACCAGGTGGCCCACCAGGTGTCCCGGCAGGTGTCGGACAATGCCGCCTGCTGACCCTCGACCCCCGTCCGCACCTGGGGGCGGGTCAGGCTGGAACGGATCGTGGCCTGCGCGCCGGGGCGCTGGCCGGGCTCGGTGGCTCGCACCGTGATGTCACCGACCTGCCCCTGGAGCGTCAGGGAGCTCAGCTCACCGGGCAGCTGGTGCTGCTCGGTGCTGGTGCCCTGGATGATCCGGGCGACGGCCGGCAGGGCCATCGCCAGTACCAGCAGCAGCGCCAGGATGCTGCCGCCCAGCACGATGCGGCGTCTGAGGGGGGTGGACATCGCCTACTCCTTGGGTATCCGGTGATCGAGTGCCGTGCCGTGGCCGGGTGGGCTGCCGTGGTCGGGTGGGCTGCCGTGGTCGAGCCAACGGAGCACCGCCAGCACCCGGCGGTGGTCCTCCTGGGTGGGTGGCAGGTCGAGTTTGGTGAAGATCGCCGAGACGTTCTTCTCCACCGCGCCGGCGCCGATGAACAGGTGCTGGGCGATGGCGGCATTGGTGCGGCCCTGGGCCATCAGAGCCAGCACCTCACGCTCCCGGGGAGTCAGTCGCTCCAGCGGGTCGGTGTTGCGCGCCCGGGACAACAGCTGCAGGACCACCTCGGGGTCGATCACCGTGCCGCCGGCGGCCACCTCCCGCAACGCGTCGATGAAGTCGGAGGTGTCGGCGACCCGGTCTTTCAGCAGGTACCCCACCCCCTTGGCGCGGGAGGCCACCAGCTCGGTGGCGTACTGCTCCTCGACGTACTGGCTCAGAACCAGCACGCCGGTGTCCGGGTGCTGCTGGCGCACCTGCAGGGCGGCCACGATCCCCTCGGAGGTGAAACTCGGCGGCATCCGGACGTCCACCACGACCAGGCCGGGGCGGTGCTGCTCCACGGCGGTCAGGAAACTGGCCGCATCCGCGGTCGCCGCGACCACCTCGAAGCCGCCCTCACTGATGAGGCGGACCAGACCCTCCCGCAACAGTGCCGAGTCCTCGGCGAGTACGACCTGGACCGGTGACGTCATAGCCTCTCCCTGGGGGTGATAGATCGTGCGGGAAGACGAACGAGGACCCGGGTGGGGCCCGCGGCGGGGGAGTGCACCGTCAGGGTGCCGTCGACGGAGGCCGCCCGCTGGCGCAGCCCGAGCAGGCCGGTGCCCCTGGCGGGGTCGGCGCCGCCGATGCCGTCGTCGGTGACCTCGAGGAGCAGCATCGCGCGGTTCTGCTCCTGCTGGACCCACAGGTGCACCCAGGCCTGCTGCGCCCGGGAGTGCTTGGTGACATTGGTCAGCAGCTCGGAGACACAGTAGTAGCCGATCGCCTCGGTGGTCGGGTCCAACCGAGGCACCTCGTCGGCCTCCACGTGCACCGGCACGGCGGAGCGGGCGGCCAGGGCGGACACGGCAGCATCCAGGCCCCGGTCGGCCAACACCGGCGGTGTGATGCCGCGAGCCACGTGCCGCATCTCCACGATCGCTTCCTTGGCGCCGGCGTGGGCCCGCTCCAGCAGTTCCCCGGCGCCCTGCGGGTCCTGTGCCAACCGCTGCCGGGCCATCCCCAGGTCCATCGCGATCGCCACCAGCCGCTGCTGCGGCCCGTCGTGCAGGTCACGCTCGATCCGCCGCCGCTCGGCCTCCACCGAGTCCACCGTCTGGGTGCGGGAGCTGGTCAGCGTCTCCACCCGCTCGGACAGCTCGGCGATCTCCTCCTCCGGGTCCTGGCCGAGCAGCCCGCGCACCACCTGCAGATCGACCTGGGTGAGCAGGGGCGCGACGAACGGGACCACCAGCAGCCCGGCCAGGGCCGCGACCCACAGCAGCACCCACCCGCTCGTCGTCTCCAGCGGGAGCAGCCCCAGCACCTGGGTGCCCTGCCGGGGCAACCGATCGGCATACAGTGGTAGCGCCAGCAGTCCCACCAGACTGCTCAGCACCATGGTGCTCAGTGTCCCGATGAACACTCCCCAGAGGGCGTGCACGCCGGTGTAGGCGGCAGCCCGCCGGTGCTCTGCGGACCATCCCAGCCGCTGCAGTCCAGTGGTCGGCTCCGGCCAGGAACGTGGCGTGATGTGGTGCCCGGTGAAGGCAGCGACCCGGTCCGGCTCCAGGCGGGCGAACAGTCGCGCGCCCCACAGGGCAGGCACGACCAGCAGCAGCCCGGCCCCGGCGAGCACGATCCCCAGGGTCCCCACGACCAGAGCCAGCACGAGCACCAGGGACAGCGCCCCGGTGAGCAGATTGAGGACCAGCAGCGCGGCGTGTGACCAGCCCCGCAGCCAGAGCCCTGGCAGACCAGGTTGGGGCCCGGAGCGCAGGCTGCTGGCGGTGGTCATGACACCTGACTCTAGGGATGGTGCAGCGCCGGCGGCAGGCGGTGCGCCACCGAACCGAGGGTGGGGTTATCCCCCCGAGAACCTGGGGGCGTGCGCCACTGTGCTGCCGCGCCGTCTTCAGCAGGCTAGAGCCATGAGCCAGAACCCGACTGATGAGTTGGTGCGTCCCGAGGCTGTCTCCGGAGCCGTCCTCGGGGGGCCGTCCGCGACCGACGAGGTGGTCTACCGCCCGGACCTGCCGCGCAGCCCGCTGGCGCTGTGGTGCGCCCGGCACCGGTGGAAGGTGTTGGTCACAGCCCTGCTGCTGGTCGTGGGCAGCGTCGGCCTCTTGGGCACCGTCGGCATCACGACCCAGGACATCAACGACCAACTCGTCGGTGACTCGCGCGCCGCCCAAGACATCATGGACGACGCCGACTTCGGGGATGTCCCCACCGAGTTCGTCATCGTGACCGACCCGGACCAGCCGCTCGACCCGGCCCGTGCCCAGGAGCTGACCACCGAGCTGACCGCCGCCTACCAGGACGTGCCCGGGGTGGTCGGTGTGGGGGAGGCGTTCCCGGGCATCGACGGCAGCATCGTGCTGCCCCTGGAGTTCGCTGGCGACGAGGACGGCGCGGCGCTGGAGATCGACGGTGCGCTGCAGACCACTGAGCACTTGGCGAGCGAGCACGCCGACCTCACGATCGGACAGTTCGGGCAGACCTCGCTGGATGACGAGGTCAACGAGACGCTGGGCAAGGACTTCGTGCGCGCCGAGCTCTTCGCCATCCCTGCGACGCTGATCATCCTGCTGCTCGCCTTCGGTGCGGTGCTGGCCGCTGGGGTGC
>CAYVEH010000254.1:0-3631 GCA_964450585.1 uncultured Ornithinimicrobium sp. | reverse complement strand
GTGAGGGCACGGACTCGCAGCCAGGTCTCGCGTAGACCTGGGTCGTAGGGGACGGTCACCGCGGTCCGGGCGATGCCCTGGAATCCCTGAGCGATAGCCCCGGCGTCGCGTTCGGTCTTGTCTGCCTGCGAGACGATCACCACGGCGTTGTCAGCCAGGTCCCGTGAGCGCTCGTCGCGGTCGCGCAGCGCCTCCAGCAGCAGGAGCGCGGCTTCGGCGTGCTCGTTGCGGGTGGTCGTGGGTACTACGAGCTGGTCGGCCTGGTCGATCATCTGTAGCCAGTGCGGTGCCGACTCGTCGTTGCCGGAATCCACGAAGATCAGCCGGAAATACTTGGCCGCCAGTGCGTGCACGGCGTCGAAGTCCGCTGCCGTGATGCGTTGGTCTGCGGCAAGCATCCTGGGGTTGGACCGGAGCACGTCGTACATGTCGTTGGTCTGGTGGTGCAGGAACGCTGACAGGTCCGCAGCTCGGGCGGTGGGGCTCAGCAGGTCCCCCGCTCGGGGGAGGAGGTCTAGGACACTGGCCTCGTGCGGGCCCTTCTCAGTCCGCCAACCGAGGGTGCCGCGGGTCTCGTTGTTGTCCCAGGCGAGGACACCGGCCCCACCAGCCCGCGCAAACAGCGCGGAGAGCAGCACTGTGGCAGGGGTTTTGCCGGCGCCTCCCTTTCCGTTGGCGACCGCGATTGTCCGCGGGCCGGGCCAGTGTTGGGCGATCGCTCGGCGGTCCTCGCGTTCGGCCAGTTCCTCGGCCGAGGGAGCGGTCTTGAACCCGAGCCGGGCCAGGAAGCCGCGCCAGCCTCGTTCTGCGGGATCAACCGAAACGGTGTCAGTGAGGAACGAGCGGACCTGACGCTCTTGTGGCGCTGCCTCGCTGCTCGGGACCGGTTCAGGCTGACTGTCGCGCGCCGTGTCTGCTGGCGCGTCGGTGCTCGGTGGTGTGGGTCCGTGATCGGTCAGTGCGGTCGCTCCACCGGGTGCCCCTGGTGCATCGTCGTCCTCAGCCGGGTCGGCCATCGAGGCCGGCGGTTCGGCCGCGGGGACGCGCGTCGGTTCCTGCGGCAGCTGCTGGGTGGCCCCCTCGGTCCGGGAGCGTTTGCGGGCGCGCGGCTTGTCCTTGCCGTGGCTGGAAGGCTGCGCTTGACCCTCGGGGGTGACAGCGATGTGCCATTGCCCGTCGGGGTCGTCGATGGTGACCGCGACGGCCCGCCCCGAGGGCCTGGCTACGTTGTCAGCGATCCAGAGCCGCACTGCTTCACGTGCTGCTTCCACGCCGTTGGTTTCGAGGGTGTGGACGGTGCCGAGCCGGTCAATTTCGGCGCGGCCGTCGTCTGTGATGGTGACCGCGATTAGCGGCCACGGTGCTGCCTGCTTGGTGCGCTCACTCATAGTCACCCTCCTGGTAGAACTCGTGGACGGCCCAGGGCTCGCCTGGACTGGTGCGGGACAGATAGACGACGACGCCGAATGACTCTTCTGTGGCCTGCTCGACGTCGTGGGGGGTGCGGGTGGCGATGTAGGGCCGTTCCGCGGTCAGGTCGGTCGGTTCGACGTCGAGGGCCCCGTTGGCGAGGGCGGGTGTAGGGGTCAGCTCGGCTGACCAGTAACCGTCGTTCGCGTGCAGTGCCAGCCAGTCGGCCCCGCCACCGGAGGGGCGGCTGGCGCTGAGTGCTTCGGCGTAGCTGGGCTCGGCCCATTGCGCGGCTCGACGTGTCACGTCGGAAGGGCTCACGTCTAGGCGTGAGTCTGGGGTGAGCATCGTCAGCGCGAAGGCTTCGGCCACTTGGTCGACGTCGTGAGCGTCGACCTCGGCCGCGGTGATGGTCAGTCCTCGAGGTTGGCCCTCTTCCCCGGTCGGTGGCACTGGAGCGGTCCAGGTGCTCATGTCGGGGCCGGCAGTGTTGGTGATGCCGGTGTGCTGGTCTCGGTCTGGCGTGTCGGTGGCGCCCGCAGAGCCCGTCGTGGCGCTGGTCTCGGCTTCGGTGTCCGGTGTGCTGTCGCTACCTGAGCAGCTGGCTAGTAGCAGTGCCGCTAGCGCGGCAGCGGTCGACCGCCGGGCGTGGAGTCTGTTCATCAGTTGCCTCCTTGGGGCAGCGCGTCGGCCGGGTCGAGCCAGTTCCCCCGCGGGTGGGTGCCCTCCCGCGGGGCGTGAGAGATGAGCGGTGCGTTTGGGTCACCGCCCTGGGAGTCGAACGAGATGTGGAAGTGGTTGTGGTGGTCCAGGCTTGGCCCACCGCCACCCGAGCTGTGGTCGTAGGGCACCCAGACGTGGCGGCCGTCGTAGGAGGGCCACCGGTAGTTCTGGAAGATGATGTACTTCACGCTCAGCCGGTCGGCATTGACCTGGTACCAGTGCGCCACATGCCAGTTCTGGCGCAGCCCTTCCGGGGTGTCGTAGGCGTTCTCGGCAGATGCCTGGTCCAGCGCCAGTCCGAGCGGGTGATCAGACAGTGGCGTGGAGCCCTTGGGGCGCCACCCCGACGTGGTGGTGATGTATCCGAAGGCGCCGTGGGAGCAGCTGAGGCCCCGCAGGGTTGTGGGCATCAGGTTCTCGTTGATCCCTGGTGGGTTCCAGATGCCGTTGCAGTCCACGGGCGCGGGCTCGTATCCCTCCATCGGAGGGATGCCGCCGGCGTCGAGGGCGTAATCCAAGCGCAGACTCATGATCTTGGGCACGTAGTGCTCGGTTTCACCGTTGACCGGTACTCCGCCGGCTTTAACGACTGCTCCAACACCGGCGTTGTAGCCCGCCAGGGTGTGCTCTAGGCGGTGTGCGGGGTCGAGGATGCCTTCTTCCTCGTAGTCGATGATCTGGTTCTGGGTGAGGCACATGTAGTAGCCCTGTGTGGGGATGGCGTCGGCGGGGTCCCAGACGTCGGCCGCCCCGTCGCCGTTGGCGTCCTGGCCGTAGGCCGCCCAGGTGGCGGGCATGAACTGCGCGATGCCCTGGGCTCCGGCCGGGCTCTGTGCGTCGGGGTTCCAGTTGGACTCGCTTTCGATCTGCGCGGCCAGCGTGGGGGCATCGATCCCGTCACAGTTCGCGGCCGCGTACTCCAGCAGGGGCACGTAGGCCGGGTCGGGCACCGTGTCTGGGTCGAGGGGCAGCTCGACCCCTGGTGGTGGTCCTGGTCGTGGTTGCTCTGGATTCCAGACTTCCTCGGGCGCGCTGCACGCGCTCAGCAGGAGCGCCAGTGCGCTCCCGCCGACCGCCAGTTTCCCCCGCAGCTTCATCGCTCCCCGTCAGTCGCGCTCAGTCGCGCTCTCCGGCGCGTCCTTCATGTTGTACGCCTGCCGCAGCCATTCGCGCAGATCCTCCCGCAGAACGATCCATCCCCTCGGCAGCTTGTAGCCGGGCAGCTCACCCTTCCGCAGCCAGCGCAGGACGGTCTGCTCGCTCACACCCAGCAGTTCGGCAACGTCTGTGGTCGTCAGGCGCTCTGCGCAGGCGTCGAGGAGGTCGTCCATTCGGCTCATGCCCAAAGCCTGCCATCTGGTCATGTTCCGAGACGATAGCGGTTGATGCGTCATGATGACAAGTGATGAAGCATTATGATACGTATTGACGTGCTTCGGTCAGTGCGGTTATCGTGTGCGCAAGCGATGACTGCTAGGTGGGCTCGGGGAAGGGGCTT
>CAYVEH010000253.1:2414-3634 GCA_964450585.1 uncultured Ornithinimicrobium sp. | reverse complement strand
GGGATGGAGGACAACCTCATGATGGCCCGCGGCCAGCAGGTGCAGCACAACAGCGAGCTGGTCTCCCGTGCCGCTGACCTGGCGACGCTGCTGCAGCGTCCGCCGATGTCGCCGGAGGAGGCACGCGAGCTGCTGGGCGTCAAGGAACGCCGCAACCGCTAACTGAGTTTGCATTCTGCTTGCAACTGCAAGCATACTGGGGGCATGAGCCGCCTTCCCGTTCCCGACCTGGGTGCCTACCTGCGCGAACAGCGGGAGTCGGCCCAGATGTCGGTGCGGCAGGTCGCTCGCGCCGCCGGGATCAGCAACCCCTACCTGAGCCAGATCGAGCGGGGGTTGCGGCGGCCCAGTGCCGAGATCCTGCAGCAACTGGCCAAGGGCCTGCGGATCTCTGCCGAGCAGCTCTATGTGCGCGCCGGGATCCTGGACGACACGGCGGCCGGTGAGCGGGTCGACGAGCCGCACGATGTGACGGTGGCGATCATGGCCGATCCGCGGCTGACCGATCGACAGCGCCGTGCGTTGCTCGACGTCTACCGCTCTTTCGTCGGCGACGGTGCCGATCAGCTGCCGACACCGGAGGCTCCGGGCACCTAGCAGCCCGGTTCGGTGTCAACGACCGTAGAACCGCCAGACCACCACAGACCACCGGGCGAGACGCCCACCAGCCAAGGAGCAACAGATGCCCAGCATCCAGCAGATCAGGAACGATGCCGCCAAGACCGTGGAGACGGTCACCGACCAGACCACCAAGCGCGTCGGGGCCGTGGCCGAGGACGTGACCCGCGCATCGGCGACCGTGCGTGACGGAGCCACCCGACTGCTCACCGACCCCACCCCGCTGTATGCCGTGGTCGGCCTCACCGACACCGTGGTCACGGCCGCGCGCAGCACCGTGCAGGACACGGTGCAGCGGGCCAGCGACCTGGGCCGGGCCTTGTCGCCGAAGGCGGCCTCGGAGACTGTCAGTGACCGGACCGTCGAGGTCTCCCAGGCAGCCGAGCGTCTGGCCGGCCGCACCGTCACCGACGTCACCGGGCGCCTGGGCCGGGTGCAGGAGAGCTACCAGGGCCTGGCCACCCGCGGCCAGGGACTGGTGGACCGGATCAAGGAGCAGCCGGCCACCAAGGAGCTGTCCCAGCAGGTCAGCAGCGTGGTGGAGCAGGGCCGCCAGTGGTGGGGCACCACGACCAAGACCCCCGCGCCGAAGACGGCCACCA
>CAYVEH010000253.1:0-2314 GCA_964450585.1 uncultured Ornithinimicrobium sp. | reverse complement strand
GGCCACCACGAAGAACACCGCTTCGAAGAGCCGGGCCACCAAGGCCACGGGCACCAAGAGTTCGACCACCAAGCGCTCGACCACCTCCACCGCGACGCGCGCGAAGACGACCGGCACCAGGGCTACCAGGTCCGCGAGCACCGCCTCCACGGCCAAGCCGGCCGCCGACAGCACGACCACCGGCACCAGCAGCGCCTGACGGATCAGTGCGGCACGGGCACCGGACCGGGTCCCGAGCCGGCAGTAGCGGTGGGGTTAGGCTCAACGCCGTGAATCCACCGCAGCTGGCAACTGAACACCCGTTTCGGAGCGCGCCCATCGTGGCCCACATGGAGCGCTCCGGGTTCGTTGAGTCGGTCCACCACGGCATCGTGGCCGCGATCGGCTCCGGCGGTGGCATCGAGCTCTCGATCGGACCGGTCGGCCTGCCCGTCTTCCCACGCTCGTCCAACAAGCCGCTACAAGCCCTGGCCATGGTGCGGCACGGGCTGGACCTGCCCGACCACCTCCTCGCGCTGGCCTGTGCCAGCCACAACGGTGAGGAGTTCCACCTGCAGGGTGTGCGCGACATCCTGGCCACCGCGGGGCTGCACGAGGACGACCTGCAGAACACTGCGGACCGGCCGCTGTACGAGCCGGACCGGGAGCGCTGGATCGCCGAGGGCCAGGGGCCGCGTGCGATCGCGCAGAACTGCTCCGGCAAGCACGCGGCGATGTTGGCCACCTGCGTGGTCAACGACTGGGACACGGTGAGCTACCGGGACCCGGCCCACCCGTTACAGGTGGCGATCGCCGAGACCATCGCCGAGATCACCGGAGAGACCGTCGCCGCCACTGGCGTGGACGGGTGCGGCGCCCCGGTCATGGCGATCAGCACCGCCGGACTGGCCGCGTCCTTCGGCCACCTCGCTGCCGCCGCGGCCGGCACTCCCGAGGGCCGCGTCGCCCAGGCGATCCGCCAGCACCCGGAGTACCTGGGAGGCACCGACCGGGACGTCACCGCCCTGATCCGGGCCGTGCCCGGGTTGATCGCCAAGGACGGCGCCGAGGCGGTCTACGCCATCGGGCTGCCGGACGGTCGGGGTCTGGCGCTGAAGATCACCGACGGCAACCAGCGGGCCCGCACCATCGTCGCCCAGGCCGCACTGCAGGAGATGGGCGTCGATGCGGACCTGTCCGCGTTGGATGCTGACCCGATCCTGGGGCACGGTGAGCCGGTCGGCACCATCATCCCCGTCGGGGTGAGCCTGTCCGAGCTGCCCGACTGAGTCGTGCGCGCCGTCCTGCAACGCGTCACCCGCGCCCGCGTCACCGTCGAGGACCGCGTCGTGGGCGGCCTGGACCGCCCCGGGTTGGTCGCCCTGATCGCTGCCACGCATGACGACGGGCCCGCCCAGGTGGAGCGGATGGCTCGTAAGATCGCCGAGCTGCGCATCCTGCCCGAGGAGACCTCGGTGCTGGGCTCCGGGGCCGGCGTGCTCGTCGTCAGCCAGTTCACCCTCTACGGCGACACCCGCAAGGGGCGCCGCCCGGGGTGGTCCCAGGCAGCCCCCGGGCCGGTGGCCGAGCCGCTCATCGCCGGAGTCGTTGCGGCCCTGCAGGAGCGTGGTGTGCCGGTGGCCACCGGTGAGTTCGGTGCCCAGATGCAGGTTGAGTTGGTCAACGACGGCCCGTTCACCGTTCTGGTGGACACCTGACGGGCTGTCGCCCAACGCGTCCGGCATGGCACCCGGCCTGCGACGGTCCAGCGCTTAGGCTGGGCAGATGCCGACGTTCATCGAGGTCCAGCAGTGGGTCGGGCTCGCCCTGGGGGCCCTCGCGTTGGGGATCCAGGTCTGGGCCTTCGTGGACGCGTTGCTGACACGGGCCGACGCCTTCGTCGCCACCGGCAAGCGCACCAAGGGCTTCTGGTTGGTGATCACCGGGATCGCTTCGGCCGTCGGGCTGGTCCACCTGTACCAACCGTTCGGGATCTTCAATCTGATCGCCATCGTGGCAGCCGCCGTTTATCTCACCGACGTCCGGCCGGCCGTGGCCGCGATCCGGGGCCGAGGCCGCAGCGGTGGCTCCTCCCGCGGGCCCTACGGGCCGTGGTGAGCCCTCCGCATACCTCGCTGGTGAACGGCCCCGCCGGGGCACTGGAGATCCTGACCGCCGGCCGAGGCGATCCGCACACCGTCTTCGCGCACGGACTGGGCGGCTCGATCCCGACCACCCGACCGTATGCCGGCCAGGTCCCCGGCACCCGCACCTTCCTGCACTTCCGTGGGCACGGCCGCTCCAGCACCCCGGACCAGGGCTGGGAGTATGCCGA
>CAYVEH010000252.1:0-3639 GCA_964450585.1 uncultured Ornithinimicrobium sp. | reverse complement strand
GTGGGCGGACTGCGGGTCCGGAGCCGGTGGTCGTTCCTGGTCGTCCACTACTTCCCCTCCTGTGATTCGTTTCTCGAGAGCGTCGACAGACTCACTAGATTTACCATGCACGGTGGGCGAGCAGTAATGCGCCCCCAGACATGGCAGCAGGCCCTCGCCGTGGCTTCCCGGTGAGGGCCTGCTGCACTGTTTTTCTCGCGCTCCCCCGGTTGGATTCGAACCAACAACCTGCCGGTTAACAGCCGGCTGCTCTGCCATTGAGCTACAGGGGAAGGGCACCCACCGTGGTGGTGGCAGCGAGCAGCAACTCTATCATGCACCGAGGGGCGGCAAACCACTCTGGTCACGCAGTGTGGCCCGTGCCTGAGCGACGTGCTCAGCCAACTCCGCGTCGTCTCGCCGGGCGGCCCGGCCGAGGACCACCTGATCCGTCAGCTCCCGGGTGGCCAGGTCCTTGCGGATCGCCACCCGAGCCCTGCGCCCGGGCCCCAGGTCGACCTCGCGCACCAGGACCACACTGGCGTTGACGCGGTCCCGGAAGACGTCGGTGAAGGCGCGGGCACCCTCATCAACCAGCTGCCAGGACGTCGGGGCGGAGCCGTCCACCCAGCTCACCCGGAGCGTGTCGGTCTCCGGGTCCCAGGCACCTTCGTCAACCTCGAGCCAGCGCCGCGCCCGCTGCACCTCACCGTCCTGAGACACCACGGCCAGCTGCGTGCGACTGGCCACGATCCACTGCTGGGAACGCTCGTCCCAGGACGCGGCCGCCAGCCGGTCCCCGGCCGGCACCGACTGCCGCACCGCCTCGGGGGGACCCTGGTGGGCCCTTTTGCGCCACACCACAGATCACTCCGCCCCGGCGCGCAGGCGGGCTCGCTCCCGGAAGAGCACCGTCAACTGCTGGTTCAAGGCCCGCTCCTGTTCACTGCCTGGCTCGGCCCGTTGCAGGGCACTCATCGAGTCCGAGATCTGGTGGGCCAGGCCGGCCTCGCGGAGGCGATCCACCAGGGAGTCCACGTACCGCCGTGGCGGCGCGCCAGTGCCAGCCTCAAGCGTGACCGGCAGGGAGGCGACCGCCAACTCGTGCACCAGGGCCTGAGCCTCCGGACGGGCGGCGCCGGCCACCGTGGTGGCCCAGCCCTGGGTGCTCAGCGTCCGGGCCGCCGCGAGCCCGCCGGCGGACCGGATGCCCTCCAACACCGCGGCGTGCGCCGGTGCCCGCCACCCTGCGGTGGGCAACTCGGCCAAGGCCTGCTCATCCACACAGGAGGGGAACTGCAGCACCACTTGCAACAGTTGCCGCTCGGCCGCCACCAACGGGTCACGCAGGTCCGGCGCCGGCAGTACCGGCACCTGGGGTGCACTCCCCTGCCCTACTGGCAGGTCACCGACGGCAGGCGACTCCGGGCCCGGACGGGTCCCGGGTCGCTGCCCGTGACGCCCTTGAGCGGACCGGGCAGCACGAGCGACCTCGGCGCTGACCCGCTCCACCGGCATACCGAGCCAGCCAGCGACCGTGCGGACGTACTCTGGACGCAGGGCGGTGTCTCGGATCCGGGCCACGATCGGTGCGGCGGCCCGCATCGCCGACACCCGCTCCTCGGCGCGATCCAGGTCATAGGGACGGATCGTGGAGCGCACAGCGAACTCGAACAGCGGCACTGCCGAGTCGATCAGCTCCCGCACCCGCTCGTCTCCCCCGGCCAACCTTAGGTCGTTGGGGTCCTGCCCGGCCGGGGCCACTGCCACATAAGACTGACTGGCCCACCGCTGGTCCTCGGCGAATGCCCGCATCGCGGCCTTCTGACCGGCAGCGTCCCCGTCGAAGGTGAAGACCACCCGGGCCGGGGACAGGCTCGGCTCATCCCGCAGGATGCGACGCAGCATCTTGATGTGGTCCACCCCGAAGGCGGTGCCACACGTCGCCACCGCCGTGTCGACGCCAGCCAGGTGACAGGCCATGACGTCGGTGTAGCCCTCCACGACGACCGCACGGCGCTGCTCAGCCATCGACTTCTTGGCCAGGTCCAGCCCGTAGAGCACCGAGGTCTTGCGATAGATCGGTGTCTCGGACGTGTTGAGGTACTTGGCCTGGATCCGGTCCTGCTCAAAGATCCGGCGCGCGCCGAAACCCACGGTGTCGCCGGTGATGTCGCGGATCGGCCAGACCACCCGGCCGCGGAACCGGTCGTACAACCCACGGCTGCCGCGACCGGACAGCCCGCCGACCACCAGCTCCTCATCGGTGAATCCCTTGGCTCGCAGGTGCCGGGTCAGCGCCTCGCCCGACTGCGGGGCATACCCGACCTGAAAACTAGCGGCGTCCTGGTCACTGAACCCCTTGCCACGCAGAAAGTCCCGAGCGGTCTGCCCCTCCTGGCTCTCGGCGAACGCAGCCGCATAGAACTCCGCGGCCGCCCGGTGCGCCTCCACCAGACGCGCCCGGCGGCCCAGCCCACCTCCCCGGTCGCGGCCTCCGCGGCCACCGGTGCCCTCGGCATACCGCAGCTCCATGCCCAGTTTGCCGGCCAGGCGCTCCACCGCCTCGGCAAAGGTCAGGTGGTCGATCTTCATCACGAAGGAGATCACGTCCCCGCCCTCGCCACACCCGAAACAGTGCCAGGCGCCCACGGCGGGCCGGATGTTGAAGGAGGGGGTCTTCTCGTCGTGGAAGGGGCACAGCCCCTTCAATGAGCCGATGCCGGCGGTGCGCAGCGTGACGTGCTCGCGCACGATGTCCTCGATGGAGGTGCGTTCCTTGACGGCCTGCACGTCCTCGGGCCTGATGAGTCCGGCCACCAACCCTCCTTCGGCTCTGCGGCGAGTCTAGGCGGTCGCGGTGTCAGCCACCGAAGGCCGGGACCGAACCCCACGACGCCACGAGTGCGCGCAGGCCTCATCATGCGCCATGATCGAGGCATGGCTGCCCGCTCGCACACCCCCGCGATCGAGTTGGACGTGGGTGGGCGGACGGTGCGTCTGTCCAACCCGGATCGGGTCTACTTCCCGCGTGGTGGACACACCAAGCTGGACCTCGCCCGGTACTACCTATCCGTGGGCGAGGGCATCGTCAACGCACTGCGCGAGCGTCCCTGCATGCTGCACCGTTTCCCGGAGGGGATCGAGGGTGAGAAGGTCCACCAGAAGCGCCTCCCCCGCGGTGCCCCGGAGTGGGTGCAGACCGCGCACGTCACCTTCCCGCGGTGGAACCGGACCGCCGATGAGTTGTGCGTCACCGAACTGGCCAGTGTGATCTGGGCCGTGCAGATGTCCACGGTGGAGTTCCACCCGTGGAACAGTCGCCGCGCGGACGTGGAACGCCCCGATGAGTGGCGCATCGACCTGGACCCCGGCCCGCAGTGCGACTTCGCAACGGTGCGGCGGGTGGCCGGTGTGGCCCAGGAGGTGCTGGCCGAACTCGGGGCGACCGGTTGGCCTAAGACGACGGGCAGCCACGGTCTTCATGTCTACGTGCGCATTGCCCCCGAGCATGGTTTCCAGGACGTGCGGCGCGCCGCCCTGGCCTTCGCCCGGGAGGTGGAGCGCCGGGCACCACGGGAAGCGACCACCACGTGGTGGCGCAAGGACCGGGACCCCAGCCAGGTCTTCGTGGACTACAACCAAAACGCCCGGGATCAC
>CAYVEH010000251.1:0-3681 GCA_964450585.1 uncultured Ornithinimicrobium sp. | reverse complement strand
CGCACCAACGTGGAGAACGTCTACGCCATCGGTGATGTGACCGGCAAGTTGATGCTGGCGCACACCGCGTCCTTCATGGGCATCGTCGCCGCCGAGACCATCGCCGGTGCCGAGACGCAGGAGATCGACTTCGACTTCATCCCCCGGGCCACCTACTGCCACCCGCAGATCGCCTCCATGGGCTACTCCGAGGAGCAGGCCAAGGAGAAGGGGTACGACGTCAAGACAGCCAAGTTCCCGTTCTCGGCCAACGGCAAGGCGCAGGGGCTGGGCGATGCCGTCGGGTTCGTCAAGATCGTCGCCGACGCCGAGCACAACGAGATCATCGGCGCGCACCTCATCGGACCGGACGTCACCGAGCTGCTGCCGGTGCTCAACGCCGCCCAGACCTGGGACCTGACCGCTGACGAGCTCTCCCGGGTGGTCTTCGCCCACCCGACGCTGGGTGAGGCCGTGATGGAGGCGCTGCACGGCATCGCCGGCCACATGATCCACCTCTGAGTGGTGCGTATGCCGCTGGCTCACCCCAGCGGCCCCCGCACCCTGGTCATCGGCCGGCACCGCTGCTGCGGGGCGGGTGCCCGCTGACCGGTTCCGTGCCGTAGATTCCGGTCATGGCGCGCCAGTACCAGTTCCGCCCGGCCGATGCCGTGGGCTGCTCCGGTGATGATGCTGATCTTGTCGATGAGCTCGAACTGCATGTGGTGATCCTCCGTCGTGAAGCTGGTGGCGACCTGAACTGGGGCGCCCACTCGACGCTATCGAAGTTTGGTCAACGATCCCCTGCCGGATGCCGTAGTTGCCGCATCGTGCGCAAGGTTTGCGTCTCTCTGTCGGATGACGTCGACAACTGCGCGAGACTGGGCCGCTGGACGTACGACCGATCGACCCGCGCGATGAGACCTGGGAGATCGAGCGCCCGCGCTTCAGGGTCTACTTTTGGACCGGCACGGCTTCCGAAGAGTACGAACTCAGCGGAACCGATGTGCATGGAGTTATCCAGTGGGCCGAAGGCCAGCGCGGAGACCGGACGTATACCCTCTACGCCTGTGCCGACGTCGACGGCCTGGGCCTGATTCGCCTCGCCGGCGTCGATCCGTCGGCTGAGCAAGCTTCCGCCCGACTGAGTCCGCGGCATCCCGGGTGACGATCCGCCGCTGGGACCGTTGCAGGGTTCGGAACAGACGGCGACACAACGTCGAGCCGCTCCCTAGTCTGCCCCTGACACGTGAGGATGAGGAGGCATGGTGAGCGAGTACCGGGAAGCTGTCGATGAGGCGGTCAGCGCTGCGGCGATCCTGAAGACGGAGGTTGCCGCTGACCTCGATCCGGACCAAGGCGGCATCGGGTGGTGGAACGGGCACATCGGCTGGAAGGAGTCAGCGCTCCTAGGTGAGTACCTGCTCTCCTCGTGCGAGGGGGTGGGAGCGTCACTTGTCCAGGCGTCTCTGGCCACTCAGCAGTACAAGCAGACGGAGTACGCGCAGAACCATGAGCTCGTCCGGCGATGGGGTGCCCTGGCGGAAGCCCACCGGCCACAGGAGGAGTTCATCGGCGCGCTGGAAGCCCTCGGCAAGAAGGGCCGCGAACGCGAGGACCTGCTCCAGACTTGGTCTCAGCACGGGTTGCTCTCCCTGTCGCAGGCGCTCGACCGTCTGGCCGCTGTCGTCGCGATAGTCGCTGGCATCAAAGTTGACGTGCTGAAGAGTGTGGACTGGGGTGCGGTCGAAAAGCTCGCAGACCGGGCACTGAAGAACGGCGCACACGCGGGGCTACGACAAGGCACTTTCGCCGAGGTGGGGACGCCCGGGCGTGAGCTGCAGAACTCTCTTGCAATTGGTCAAGGCGTGGCCCGAGCACGGCCCACCGGACTGGCTCCCATGGTTGACAAAGTCGAGAAACACGGCCACCCACCGCGCGCCACGCTTTCGGCTGTACCTGATGCTGGCCGGTCGACAGGGCAGGAGTGAGGGCTACGTGCGCCCCTTCTACAGACAGCCCGACTGGGCGGACACCGAGGTGATGGCCCGCAGCAGTCAGGACGGCATCGCTGGGATGCTGCTCCCGCAGGCCCCGACGGACGTGATGACCGGACTGCGCGACTCCACCGTTGACCTGACGACGTCGATCTTGCGTCAGGCGATGGAACTCTGGAAACGCCGGCGAGAGGACCCATCCCTCATCATCCAACCTGGCAGCATGTGGCCCGACCTAGACGCTCGAAGTGCCCTCGAGTTTCCCGGTTACGGAAAGCCCGCCAAGACGATCGCGCGAGAGATCGCCATGCACCCCGACCAGACGCGAAGGCTTCAAGCTGCGCGGCTGATGGATGACCGGGTCCACCTATGGAGGAACTGAGTACTTACGCCGCCTGGAACAGGGCCATCTCCCGACGCCGGCGCTTCCTGAGATAGGGCTGGGGGTCAAGCGCAACGTACCTACAGATCGCAGTCGTGTACGCGTCGCTGGCCGGCATCAGAGGTGCGATGATCGCCCGGAGGGCTGTAGCGGTGTCGCCCGCGTCGAAGTTCGAGACCAGCCACGGCTCCCCATGAGCCGCGCCCGACAAGAGCCCGTACATGTGCTGGTCCACCGGCAGATACTTCTCCGCCAGCGCGGTCATGTTCCGCCTCACGCTTGCCTTCTGTCCCCGGAACGTCACCGCCGCGACCTGATCGCTCCGGGGCAGGCCTCGCCGATCCTTCGACCATTCGACCTCGAACCGACAGTCCTCGAAGTCGCGCACCAGTCGACGCAAGCTTCTGACGCGTTCCTCGTGCTCGGCGTGCTCCCCGATCCGCTTGTGCATCGCCGCGTTCCCTTGAGGGGTCTCAAGGAGGAAGGTCGCGGCACGGGCGATCCGCATTTCCGGCGCTACGTCGGCATCAAGTAGCCAGCATGTGAGCAGGACGGCCTCCATGACGGCTCGGGCGGCGGTCCACGCAGGTAGGAGTAAGAGCCGCGGTAACGCAACAGCCCTCTCGATAAGCTCGACGTGGTCGCGGGCCGAGTGCGCCCAATGCTGGACGAGGTCGTTACCCCAGGCGAGTGCCCACTCGGCGCATCGGACCTCGCGCCCGATCCGCCCATCGTGAAGGAAGAGCGTGCCGGGTTGCTCGGTGCGGACCGCTGTAAACGCCTTATCGAGCATCTCGGCGTAGTCCGCCACCTCCCGCCGTAGAACCCTCTCGACAACGCGTGCGATTCGAGGGCGAGGGTCATCGGTGTTCATCCCGTGATGATGTCAAGGCAAGGGGGGGCACAACGGGCCGTCATGCAGCGCGGCACCGAAGCCTTGGCCGGCTACCCGGACCATCGAAGTACCTGTAGAGCGACGTGCGATAAGCACCGAGCCGGCGAGCGACTTCGGCCTTGGGCACCCCGGGGCGACGCACTCCCAGGCCCGCTCAACTGATCGGCAGTGCGCGACGGCCGATGCAACTCTCGGGGAGCAGGACGATATCGATCGACTCGTGCGGGTCAGTCGCCGGGAAAGCCGGCTCATGCCAGAATCCAAGCGTTGGCAGAGCGAGACTTCCCGGCTGTTTCGATAGAGGAACCACTGGCGGAGCGCCTGCGCGGGCTCTCAGTCGGCCCCGACGCCGAGTTCATCCACGTTCCGAAGGGGATCGGCATACGGGACGCGCCCCGTAGCCGGCTCTCCCTCGCCGACGGCAGCGA
>CAYVEH010000250.1:2606-3682 GCA_964450585.1 uncultured Ornithinimicrobium sp. | reverse complement strand
CCGGCGACCAGGTGGCCCATGTGCTGGCCCAGGTGGACGCGGCTCTGCACGGCCTGGACCCCGCCACGGTCCGGGACCTGGTCATCGCCTATGAACCGGTCTGGGCCATCGGGACCGGTGAGGTCGCCACCCCGGCGGACGCCCAGCAGGTGTGCGCCGCGATCCGCACCCGGCTGGCCGAACTCACGACCGGAGACACCGCCGATGCCGTGCGCATCCTCTACGGGGGTTCGGTGAAGCCGGGCAACGTCGCCGCCATCATGGCCGAAGAGGACGTGGATGGTGCGCTGGTGGGTGGGGCCTCCCTCAGCGTGGAGGACTTCGCGAGCATCTGCCGCTACCAACACCACGTCGGCGGTTGACCCCGGCGCGTGAGTTACCCTGATACCTGCTTCTGAACCCGGGCCATCCGGCCCGACCCGACGTGAGGTGTAAGCCAGTGGACGTGGTCCGGATCTTCCTTGATGTGCTGCTCGTGCTGAGCAGTGCGTTCCTGGTACTGCTGATCCTGATGCACAAGGGCCGCGGTGGCGGTCTGTCCGACATGTTCGGTGGTGGTATGTCCAGCAGCCTGGGCGGGTCGACCGTGGCCGAGCGCAACCTCACCCGGATCACCGTCGCGGTCTCCGTGATCTGGGCCGCCTCGATCGTGGGTATCGGGCTCCTGATCCGGTTTGCCTGACCGCACCGCAGGACTCGCGCCGACCCCTGTGCCTGCCACCTGCCCCGGGACGGGTTACATTGCTCACTCAGGTTCCGTGCAGAGCAGCAGGAGGTCCAGCGGTGGTCACGAATTCCATCAGGGGTACTCGGGTGGGCTCGGGCCCGATGGGGGAGGCCGAGCGTGGTGAGGTCGCGCCGCGGATCGAGTTGTCCTACTGGTGTGGCAACGGCCATGAGACCCGTCCCCGATTTGCGGCCGAGGGCGTGGAGGCGACCCCAGAGTTTTGGGACTGCCCGCGGTGCGGACTGCCTGCCGGCCGGGACCGGGATAACCCACCGGAGCCACCCCGCAACGAGCCGTACAAGACACACCTGGCCTATGTGAAGGAGCGGCGCTCCGACACCGCGGGGGC
>CAYVEH010000250.1:0-2506 GCA_964450585.1 uncultured Ornithinimicrobium sp. | reverse complement strand
AAGCGCGGCACGTGCTCACCCTGCAGCGCGTGGGCTGCCAACTCGCTGGCCCACATCGCCGCCGCCTGTGCCAGTTCCTGCGGCGAACTCCCCGCGGGAGCCGGGTGGATGTTGGCAGCGGGTACCGGCAGTCGGTCCAACCCGGCGTCCCGGGCCTGCTGCACATTGCGGTCGGCGTGCCCGGCGGGCACGAAACGCTCGTCCCCCCACCACAGGTGCACCGACGACCAGGTGTCCTCAGGCAGCGTGCGCGAGCAGAGCGCTGCAACGGTGCGGGCGCCCATCGACCCCCCGGTGAGGGCGAGATGAGCAATTCCCCGCAGCGCGACCGCGTCCTGCACGACGGTCGCCACTGCCTCCGCCACCAGCGCCGCCAGCGCATCAGGATCCGCGGCGCGGCGCACCTCCCCGGCGCGCACCTGCTCCAGCTCCGCCTCGACCCGATGACGAAGCGCCTCGTCGCTGGGGGCTGACTCCTGGGGGCTGCGCTCCTGCAGTGTCCGGGAGGACATCGACGGTGCCTGCCCGCGACGTGCTGAGCGTCCGGTTCCTGGGGCCGCGCGGTCCGCACCGCGCTCGGTCTGCGCACTGCTCCGGCCCTTCCGGGAGATGCGGGGCAGACCCTCGGTGAGGGCGGCCGCATACACCTTGTCGGCGTCCAACCGCCGCAGCTCGGCGGCCAGGCACTCCGCAGCAGCCGGTGTGCCCAGGGCGACCTCACGCACCGGGCTGTCGGGTTGGGCCAGCGTCGACAACCCCTCCGTGGCCCGCACCAGGTCGATCGGACCGTCCTGTCGGTCCATCCGGACGCTGACCAGGCCACTGTTCGGCTCGCTGTTGACACGGTGCACCGGCACCTGCAGCGCAGCCGCCAACCAGCCGGCGAGGAGGTCGGCGCTGGGGTCACCCGGCTCGGCGGTCACTGTTGCGGAGCGCACCTGCTGCTGGGGGTTCTCATCCAACGCAGCAGCCAGGAGTCCACGCCATCGGGTGATCCGGGTCCAGGTCAGGTCGGTGTCCCCGGGCGCGTAGTGCCGGGCTCGCCGCTTCAACTGGGTCGCCGGGCGGGCCGAGCACGCCGCATCGGTGATGCGCCGGCGCGCGATGGCCCCCAACGGGCTGGCGGCGACATCGGCGGGTGGTTCCCCGGGCCACCACGCCACGATGGGGGAGTCGGGCAGCAGCAGGGGAGTGACCACCGCGGCTCCGTGGTCGGCCATGTCGCCGTACAGCCGCAGAACCACGATCTCGCTGGCTCCGGCGTCGCCGCCGACGCGGATCTGGGCATCTAACCGGCTGGCGCCCCGCCGGTTGGCGCGGACCACCGCCAGGATCCGGGCGGGATGCTGTCGGGTCGCGTCGTTGGCCACCTCCAGGGCGGAGTCGGCCATCTCCTCGTCGGTGACGAGCAACAGGGTCAGCACCCGGCCCATGGCCATGGCACCGACCGCGTGCCGCAGGGCCACCAGACGTTTGCTGACATCCGTGGTGGTGGTGCTGGGCAGGTCGACGATCATGGTCTCCTCCACTCCCGCCCGTCGCGGCGCATCAGGTCGTCGGCGGACTGCGGCCCCCACGTGCCGGCGGGGTAGGAGCCGGGCGCTGCGGCGTGACCGGCCCAGTGATCGATCACCGGGTCCAGGATGCGCCAGGACAACTCGACCTCCTCGTGCTGAGGGAACAACGGCGGATCGCCGAGCAGGACATCCAGGATCAGTCGCTCGTACGCCTCAGGGCTGGACTCGGTGAAGGAGGCGCCGTACCCGAAGTCCATGGTCACGTCCCGAACCTCCAGGTGGCTGCCCGGGACCTTGGAGCCGAACCGCAGCGTCACCCCCTCATCCGGCTGGATCCGCATCACGATCGCGTTCTGCCCCAGCTCCTCGGTGGCGGTATCGCTGAAGGGCAGGTGCGGAGCCCGTTTGAAGACCACCGCGATCTCGGTGACCCGTTTGCCGAGGCGTTTGCCGGCCCGCAGGTAGAACGGAACCCCCGCCCAGCGGCGGGTGTCCACCTCCAGTTTCAGCGCGGCATACGTCTCGGTGTGGGAGTCCTCGGCCACCCCGTCCTCCTGCAGGTAGCCGCGGACCTGCTCGCTGCCCTGCCACCCCGCGGCATACTGCCCCCGGCTGGTGCTGGCGTCCAGGTCCTGTGGCAGCCGCGCCGAGGCCAGCACCTTGAGCTTCTCGGAGCGGATCGCTCGAGCGGTGAAGTCGATCGGCTCCTCCATCGCGGTCAGCGCCAGCAACTGCAGGAGATGATTCTGGATGACGTCCCGGGCGGCTCCCACGGTGTCGTAGTAGCCGGCCCGGCCACCGATGCCGATGTCCTCAGCCATGGTGATCTGCACGTGGTCCACGTAGTTGCTGTTCCAGATGGGCTCGAACAACTGGTTGGCAAAGCGCAGCGCCAGGATGTTCTGCACCGTCTCCTTGCCCAGGTAGTGGTCGATCCGGAAGACCGAGTCCGGCGGGAAGACACTCTCCACGATGCGGTTCAGCTCCTG
>CAYVEH010000249.1:0-3682 GCA_964450585.1 uncultured Ornithinimicrobium sp. | reverse complement strand
TGGGTGCACGTCGAGACGCTCGAACTGTTCCTGGCGATCATCGAGACCGGCAGCATCGGCGCCGGGGCGCGCCGGGTGGGGATGGCCCAACCGAACGCCAGTCACCGGGTGGCCGCCCTAGAGGCCCGGGTGAACACGGTCCTGCTGGAGCGGACCCCGCGCGGCTCAGCCCCCACCGAGGCCGGGGTGCTCTTTGCCGAGCGTGCCCGCGCGGTGCTCGATGCGGCCCACAGCCTGGACGACTGGGTCGACACCCGGCGCCGTGGCACCGGGCCGCTGACCCTGCGGGTCGGGGCGAGCCTGACGATCGCCGACACCCTGCTGCCGGTCTGGCTGGCCGAACTCAAGCGCCAGGTGCCGCAGGTGCGGGCCGAGGTGCGCGTGATGAACTCCCTGGCCGTCCTGGACGACGTGCAGGAGGGGCTGCTGCAGGTCGGGTTCGTGGAGACCCCGTACGTCCCGGTGCGGCTCAATGCGATGGTCGTGCAGGAGGACGAGCTCGTGGTCGTCATTCCACCGGGTCATGCCTGGGCGGACCGGCAGGGCGGTATCGGCCTGCGCGAGCTGGCCCAGACTCCGTTGGTCGTCCGGGAGGAGGGCTCCGGCACCCGGGACGGTCTCAGCAGGGTGCTGGCTGACTATGCGCCGGTCGACCCCGCCCAGGTGCTAACCAGCAACGCGGCGGTGCGGGTCGCCGTCAGCGCGGGGGTCGGGCCGGCTGTGTTGAGCCGGCTGGCGATCCGCGACCAGCTCAGCAGCGGCGAGCTCCTTCACGTCCCGCTGGAAGGCCCCAGGATCAGCCGACCCCTCACGGCCGTCTGGCCCGGGCCCCGGCGCCTCACCGGGCCCGCGGCCGACCTGGCCCAGATCGCCGCGACACCGCCAGCGGAGCCGGCACCGACGTCGGCGTGACGGGCACGGTCCCGTCGCAGGCGTGCCGTCCAGACCGGACCCGGGGGTATGCCGTCCAACGGGGCGGGCGGGCACCGGCGGGCAGTGCGGCAGTCAGGTTTGCAGAACTGCGGAACCCAGCTAAACTGGACTCAGTCCAGATTAGTCGGTGGCCGAAGAGGACCGACGCACCAGGAGAGACGCACCGGAGAGGGGTGAGGCAGGTGGCGAGCCACGGCATACCAGCCCCTGCCCAGGAGCTCCGCTCCGCCGGGCTGCGGGTCACCCGCCCCCGGGTCGCCGTCCTGGAAGCGCTCCTGCAAGCCCCGCACAGCAGTGCCGACACGGTGTTGCACCAGGTGCGCCACGAGGTCGGTCAGGTGTCCCGGCAGGCCGTCTACGACGTGCTGCACGCGCTGACCGAGGCCGGCCTGGTCCGCCGTCTGCTGGTGGACAACACCTCCCGCTACGAGGTGGACACCCGCGACAACCACCACCACCTGCTCTGCCGGCAGTGCGGAGCGCTGGTCGACGTGCCCTGCGCCGTGGGGGCCGCCCCCTGCCTGGCGCCCAGTCATGATCACGGGTTCGAGGTGGAGGTCGCCGACGTCCTCTACTCCGGGCTCTGTCCGACCTGCCGTGCCGCCGACCGCGGCGCGGAGACCACACCACACCAACACCACGGAGGATGAATGTCTGATCACCCGACCTATTCAGGCGGTACGCACGAGAACGGTGCCCCCCGTCCGTCGGATGCTCACTCGCTCAGCGTGGGCTCCAACGGTCCCCTGCTGCTGCACGATGTCGCACTCGTGGAGAAGCTCGCCCGGTTCGACCGCGAGCGGATCCCGGAGCGGAGCCCGCATGCCAAGGGGTCGGGTGCCTTCGGTGTGTTCGAGGTGACCGAGGACGTCAGCAAGTACACCCGCGCCGCGTTCCTGCAGCCGGGGGCCCAGACCAGGATGATGGCCCGCTTCTCCACCGTCGCTGGGGAGCTCGGCTCGCCGGACACCTGGCGTGACGTGCGCGGATTCGCCCTGAAGTTCTACACCGAGCAGGGCAACTTCGACATGGTGGGCAACAACACCCCGATCTTCTTCGTGCGCGACCCGATGAAGTTCCCCGACTTCATCCACTCCCAGAAGCGCACCCCCGACTCGGGCCTGCGCAGCGGCAACATGCAGTGGGACTTCTGGACCCTGATGCCCGAGACGGCCCACCAGGTCTCCTACGTGATGGGGCCGCGTGGTCTGCCCCGTAGCTGGCGGGAGATGAACGGCTACTCCTCGCACACCTACATGTGGGTCAACGAGGCCGGCGAGAAGTTCTGGGTGGTCTACCACTGGCTCTCCGAGCAGGGCGTGCACAACATGACCAACGAGGAGGCCGCTGAGCTGGCCGGCACCGACGGCGACTACCACCGCCGTGACCTGTTCGAGGCGATCGAGCGGGGCGACTTCCCCAGCTGGCGCCTCGAGGTCCAGATCATGCCGTACGAGGAGGCCAAGAACTACCGGTTCAACCCGTTCGACCTGACCAAGGTCTGGCCGAAGAAGGACTACCCGCGCATCCCGGTGGGGCGGTTCACCCTGAACGAGAACCCGACCAACCACTTCGCCGAGATCGAGCAGGCGGCCTTCAGCCCGTCCAACACGGTGCCGGGCACCGGCGTCTCCCCGGACAAGATGCTGCTGGCCCGGGTCTTCTCCTACCCGGACGCGCAGCGCAACCGGCTGGGCACCAACTTCAACCAGCTGCCGGTCAACGCGCCGACGAACAAGACGAACTCCTATGACAAGGAGGGCGCGATGCAGTTCCACCACAGCGGCAACGCGCCGGTCTACTCGCCGAACTCCTACGACCGTCCGTATGCCGACGAGCAGGGCCCCTCCGACACCGGCTGGGAGGCCGACGGGGAGATCGTGCGCGCCGCCTACTCGCTGCACCCGGAGGACGACGACTTCGGCCAGGCGCACACCCTGGTCCGGGAGGTCTACACCGAGGAGGAGCGTCAGGAGCTGGTCAAGACCGTCGTCGGCTCGCTGGCCGATGTCGAGGAGCCGGTGCTCAGCCGGGTCTTCTGGTACTGGACCCAGATCGACGCCGAGGTGGGCGCCAACATCGAGGCGGCTTACCGGGCCGGTCAGGAGGAGCAGGTCCCGGGCCTGGACCCGGTGGACGCCAACGCCTGATCAGTTGAGCTCACGGGCCTGCGAGCGTGGTGTGCACCGCGCTCGCAGGCCCGTTGTGCTGTTCAGTCGATGAGCCGCAGCAGGTCCTTGACGCTGATCAGCTCGGCGTCGGCCACTCGCTCGCGCAGCTGCTCGGTGGTGGCCTGATCGGCGTCGGCGACCAACACCAGCAGGGTGCCCTCCAGGCGCTGCCCCTCAGCTCGCACGGAGCCGTCCGGGCCACCGCTGGCGCTCAGCTGCCCGTCGGCGGCGGTGCAGTCGTCGGCGAGGGTCGGTTCGGCGCGACTCAGTAGCTGGCACAGGTCCGGGTCCTGGCCCAGCACCCGCAGGTTGATCGCGCGCAGGTGGGCCACCGGCTCCCCGTCGGCGTCGGCATACGTGATCTGCAGCCCTCGGTTGCTGGCCAGTGGCGTGGCGTCGGCCACGGTCGGCCCCCACTGGGGCACGGCCACCGCCGTCAGCCCCGGCGCGCTCAACTCGGCCAACTGGTCCTCGGACTGTTGCCGCTGCCAGAGAAAGACCCCCAAAGCCGCGCAGACCAGCACAAAGACGGCGATCATGCTCACGATCACGACCTGCCCGCGGCGCTGGGAAGGCCG
>CAYVEH010000248.1:0-3692 GCA_964450585.1 uncultured Ornithinimicrobium sp. | reverse complement strand
AGGTCCTCGACGTCGTCCTTGTCGAACTGGCTCATCGGGAAACCGAGCCAACTGGCCTCCACGGGAGTGCGGTCCAGCAGCCCGGTGTTGGACAGGATCACTCCGCACGGGTGCATCGCGATGTGCCGCGGCAACCCGTCCAGGCTCTCGACCATCTCGAACATCGTCTGCATCCGCGGGGCGTCAAACCCATGGCGCCGCAGCTCGGGCAGGTCCCGGATGGCCGCCCGGGCGTCCTTGGCGCGGATGTGCGGGAACGCCTTGGCGATCACGTCGACCTCCCCCGGGGGAAGCCCCATGGTGGCGGCGACGTCACGGATCGCGTGCCGCACCCGGTAGGTCTCCATCATCGACACGCAGGTCACCCGCTCAGAGCCGAACCGCTCCAGGATCCGCTCATAGATCTCGGTGCGCCGGGCGGACTCCACGTCGATGTCGATGTCCGGCAACTCGGCGCGCAGCGGGGAGCAGAATCGCTCCATCAACAGGTCGTGCCGGATCGGGTCGACCCCACTGATCCCCAGCAGGTAGTTGACCAGGCTGCCCGCGCCCGACCCGCGGGCCGCCACCCGCACCCCGAGGTCACGAATCAGGTCACAGACCGTGGAGACCGTGAGGAAGTAGGTCGGGTACCCCAGCCCCGCGATGACCTTCAGCTCCTCATCGAGGCGGTCGTGCACCCGCCGCAGGTATGCCGAGGACCGGCCGGCGTAACGGTCGGCTACTGCCGCGCGGACCCGCTCGGTGAGCACCTGCTGTGCCTGACCGGTGCCACTGACCCCGACGACCTCCGGCTCCGGCAGGTGGACCTGCCCGATGCCGAGGTCGCTGCGCGGGCACTGCACGCACTCCCGGGCCAGCGCGTCGGTCGCCGCCAGCAGGTCACCGGCACGCACCGACGGACCGACCGCCCCGGCCACCCGCTCGGCCACCGCCTGCATCTGCCCGGTGCCGGCCAGGTGCCCGGCGGTGCTGACCCGGTCCAGGTGCCGCTCATCCAGGGCAACCATGCGGCGGGCGGCATCGAGGACATCCACCACCCGCGCCTGCTCGGCGGTGGCGTGCCGGACCGCTGCGGTCAGCACCGCAGGAAGCCGCTCCTGCAGGGCCAGCGACCACAGCCGGGCGGCGTGCTGCAGACTGCCCGGGCTCTGCTCGGGGCCACCGTGACAGACCACCTCGATGGCCAGAGCCCCCGGCGGGAGTGCCTGCTGCCAGTCACGCAGCAGCTCCCGGGCCAGCCCCACCCGACGCCGCAGCAACGCCCGCCCCACATCGGAGTCGGGGCCCAGCAGCACCACGACCGGTGCGACCTGCTCCCCCGGATCACCCACCCGGGCCGCTGCGCGGGCCAGCAGCCCCCGATGGGTGCGCGGACTGCCACGCTCCCCGGCCAGGTGGGTCTGGGTGATCAGCCGGCACAACCGAGACCACCCCACCCCGGGTGCCAGCCCGGCAGCCTGCCCCCGGGCCAGCACGGTGACCCGCGGGTGCTGATCATCAACCAGCGCCCCGCCCTTGACCGGAGCGGCCCGGCCACTGTGAGACACCCCGGGGAGCACCCGGGGCCCGGCACCCGGCGGCCCGGTGGGCTCCACGACAGCCAGGTCGACCCCGAGCACCGGGGACACCTCGGCCCGGGCGCACTCCTGCACAAAACGCACCGCACCGTAGGCACCGTCGCGGTCGGTCAGCGCCACCATCGACTGCCCGCACTGCAACGCGCGCTCCACCAGGGCCTCCGGGCTCGAGGCCCCGTAGCGCATCGAGTAGCTGGATGCGACGTGCAGGTGGGTGAACTCCGGCACCGGGCTCACCACGGGGTGGTCGGCGCGAGCTCGTCCGGCAACGGCTCGGCATACGGCAGGTGCAGCGCGCGACGGACCAGCTCCAGGAAGGACTCGCTCTGGCGCACCAGGTCATCGGCCTCTCGGGCACTGACACCGCCGGCCCCCCGCTCGAGCCGCACCCGCCGCTGCCCGGTCGCAGCGAAGAAGACGGCCCACTCCCCCAGCTCAGGGGCAACCCGGGGCAGCACCTCCCACACGCTGCGCGGACGGGACCGCCCGCTGGTGACCGTGCGCGCCGCCACCAGGGCAGCCGCCGCCCGGAGCGCCGCCAGGTGTGCCTCGGTGTAGCGCTGTGCGGCACTCTGGCTCCGGCACGCCTGCACCAGCCCGGCGCGGGAACGGTCCAGCAGATCCAGCACCGTACTCGCGGTGGACGGGGCACTGATCGTCGTCATCGCACTCCTCCTCAGTCGGCGACGCGCACCAGGCGCCACCGGTCGTCCTTGGTCAGGTCGTAGACCCCCGTCTGCATCAGCCGACCGGCGCTGGCCTCCACCCGCCAGACCTCCCGCTCCAGCTCCGGCAGCGGGGCACCGGCCTCCCAGGACCGCCACCAGGGCAGCCGCTGGGTCCAGTGATCGAGCACCGCCTGCACCACATGCAGCCGGCCGCGCCAGATGAAGGCGGTCGGCGCCCCGGCGGCCGCCACCCCCGCCGGGAGCCTCGGCTGCCGCCCGATCTGCTGCTCACCGGTGCGCACCTCGACCGGATCCGCATACCGCCGACTCATCACGCCACCTCCGGACACCTCGCACTGTCAGACCGCGGCCGTTAACTCCTGGTGTGAACACCCCGCTGGGCGCGAGCCAGAGACCACCACCGCGCATCGAAACTATGTTCGATAGGACAAATGTACGACACCGGGCCGACAGTGTGTCAACCCCCGGCTCATGGCTGTGGACCACGCCGTAGGCTCGTCCTGTGTCCACTCCTCACCCCATCGACGCCCCCCGGCTGCGCGAACGCGTGCAGACGGCGCTCGATGCCACCCTCGACCACCAGCGGGAGGTGCTGCGCGAGCTCGGCGGGCAGGTCGCCCACCTGGTCGACGAGGTCACCGCACTGCTGGCCGGCGGCAAGCGTCTGCGGGCCGCCTTCCTCTACTGGGGCTACCGCGCGCTGGGCGGCCAGGACTCCCCCGAGCTGATCCGGGCAGCCAGCTCGATGGAGCTCTTCCAGGCCGCCGCGCTGCTGCACGACGACGTGATGGACGACTCGGACCTGCGACGTGGGCGGCCGACCGCCCACCGCAGTTTTGCCGCCAGCCACCACGAGCACGACTGGGCCGGGGAGTCCGACCGCTTCGGGCACGCCGCGGCGATCCTGGCCGGTGACCTCTGCCTCACCTGGTGCGACAGCACCTTCTCCACCTCCGGCCTGCCTGCCGAGCAGATCGCCGCGGCCCGGGGTGAGTTCGACACCATGCGCACCCAGCTGATGGGCGGCCAGTACCTCGACGTCCTGGATGCCGCCCAGGGGTGGGAGGACCTGGACCACGACCAGCGGCTCGACCGCTGCCGCACCGTGATCCGCTACAAGAGCGGGAAGTACAGCGTCGAGCAGCCCCTCCTCATCGGGGCCCGCGCCGCAGGAGCAGGGCCCGAGACCCTCGGCGGCCTGTCGGCATACGGGGTGGCCCTGGGCGAGGCCTTCCAGATGCGCGACGACGTCCTGGGGGTCTACGGTGACCCGCAGACCACCGGCAAACCGGCCGGAGACGACCTGCGCGAGGGCAAGCGCACCGTACTGATCGCCCATGCGCTGCGGCTGGGCAGCCCGCAGGACACCGCCACCTTGCTGGACCTGCTCGGCCGACCGGACCTGACCGACGACCAGGTGGCC
>CAYVEH010000247.1:0-3695 GCA_964450585.1 uncultured Ornithinimicrobium sp. | reverse complement strand
GCGACGATGGACCCGTCCGCGAGCAGGTTCTCGTGCCGGGCGCGGTAGCCGGCGTAGGCCTTCTGGGTGCTCGTCGCCTTCCCTACGCCGTGCCAGTGTGGAACTACACGGGAGCCAGTCATGAGAGTGAACTCGCCGTCGACTTGTTGGGCGGACGCTTCAACCCCGGCCTTGGCGTTGCTCAGCGTGAAGACCGGCGACTCCACCGGGTCAGAGACAACGGGCGAGGGCGTGGGACGGACACGGATGGCGTTCACGCCCAGGACAGGCAACATGATCTGCAGCTGCCCGATGAAGTACTCCATGTCCGAGGCGTCCGCCTCCGGGAGGTTCGGAGTCGGGGGCGCAGTCCCGTTCTCCAGCGAAACCCGACCCGCCTTGGTAGCCAGTTGGATCAGGCGCGACTCCAGGTAGCGGCCATGTGACTTGGTGAGGTTGGTGTCTTTCGACGTGATGACGACGACCCGGTCCCAGAACGCCCGGTCCTTATCGTTCGCGTGGTAGCGGAGCCGAGTCGCGATGACGTCAGCCTCGCCCACGTAGCACCGGGTGTCTCCTAGAGCAGTTTCGTCATCGCCCAACAACAGGTAGACGCCGGTTCGCTGAGCTTCCTCACGCTTCAGTAAATCGGCGAGATCGGACCGGCGCGCCGAGAGGACGTGCCCAGTCCAGTTGGTGATCTCGGCCGTGGTCAGGCCACCAGGGGTCCCGTCGACGAGGAAGAGTTTGACCTGCTTGCCGTTCATGCCTCCGCCAACTCCTCGATGACTTCCTGATCGGTATGCCGCCCAGTCAGCTTCCCTTCGAACGCCGCGCCCAGTGTCGCTCGCCTCAGGGCTTCGCCCCTTCGCGCCGCCGACACGACGCACGTACGCATCCGCTCTCCGGCCTCGTGCAGCTCGTCGAGGCGAGCCACAATCTCGAACTGCCGATCTCGTGGCGGGAGCGGAACGACGGTCTGCCCGACCGTACGTTGATCGATCTTCGGCATAGAGCCAGCCAGACCCTTAGCACGAGCGCGAAGAGATCGGTGGGTTCGTTCAGTCTGTAGCGCGGCTACCAGGAAGCGGCTGTCCATGCGCGATTCGTCCGTACGGACACGGATCAGAAGGTCAGGGAAGATGGCCCACTCGCGAGAACCTTCGTATCGGGCACTGCTGCCAACCAGCTCTGGGGTATTCGCGCGTTGGACGAAGATGTCCCCCGGCTCAAGCCAAAGCCCCCTTGCGACCTCAAGCGAAGTGGAGGTCAGCTTGGTGTGATGGTCGCCAAAATCTCCCTTAGTCACAGCGGTGAGGGTGAGGGTACGCACAGCGGACGGATCGTCCGATGTGCGATCCGAGCGCCCGTTCCGCATGGGTTCCCGGAGTACGTCTGCAACGGTGGTGAGCTCGAAGGACTCGTTCCAGACCCATTGCTGCAGGACCGCCTTGCCCCAGGCAACTCGACGCGCCTCGGCCACCTCCAAGCTCTGCTGAGCGGCATCCAGGTGGGAGAGGTGGTCTTCGAGGACCTCGACGACCCGCCGCTGCTCCGCGATGGGGGGTACTGGGACGGGCAACCGGAGGAATCGGTCTTGGGTTAAGTTCAACCCACTGTCGCTGATCCCAGTCTTCATCCGATCGATTCGCTTCTGCGCCTCAGGGCTCAGGAGCCACTTCTCAAGGTACTCAGGAACCAAGTCGCCGCTCGGTCGGAACCGGTACATCTTGCCCGACATCATCAACCGTGGTCGCGTCTGACGCACCAGCGTCGGGACGCCACACCTCGATCGTGGTCCGGCACACGTCATCAAGAGGTCGCCCGCTTGAATCTCTATGGCGGGCCGCGGGGGCAACGCTTCCGGCAGCTCCTTATTCTGTGTGTCGTCAAACCATCCCGCTTGGATGGCCGTTGTCTTCACCACGCCCCAGCGCTCCGGATCAGGCGATGGCGTGGGGATGCACCTAGGGCTCCACCCCTGCTGAAGGAGCCTCTTGTTGGGCATCAGAACGAGCAAGTCTGACAGCGGCCGGCGAGGAAGCATTCTGCCACTCGTGTTCACGCGGTGAGCTCCGTGTTGAGCTCGTCGAGAAGCTCACCGGCGCGGTCGCCCAGGTCACGCAGCGCTCCGTCGACGCCACCCTTGTCGGTGAAGGGCGACTGGTCGAGGTCGTCGGCAGTGATCCCCGCAGAGGATGCGATCACATCGACCATGCGATCCAGCCACCACCTCTCCAAGGGCGAGAACTCGGTGCCGGCCTGTTCCTGCTGGGCCAGCCACGCGGCATACCGCTCCTGGACGCGGGCGGCGTAGGGAACGAGTTCGTTGTCGAGCCCGACGGTATACCGGAGCAGTGACACCAGGTCGGTAAGGGTGCGCCGGTCGCTGTGCCGGACGCGGCGGGCGTCGATGCTCTCGTAGGCGTCCCAGATGACGTCGGGCGTCCAGTTGTAGGGCGGTCGCGAGATCCGGTCGGCTAGCTCCTGGATGTCTGCGAAGGGGATACGCAGCACCCTGGCCTCGGTCGCGAGCTGGATCGCGGTGATCTCGTCGCGGTGCTCCTGGAGGTACTTGGTCCACGACTCGACGACCACCTTCGCCCGGTTCGGGTCGACGACGCCGTGGGCGTCCAGGAGCACGTCCTTGTTGACCTCATCGATGACCCGATCGTGCGCGGCGCGCAGCTCAAGGATCCGGGTGCGAAGGTCCGGGTTGGCGGCGACGGGCTCGACGGCGCGCTCGAGCAGGTCGCGGCGCGCAACCTCGGGTTCGTCGGCACTGTCGAGGACCTTGGCCTGGGTGTCGGGGTCGACCGCGTCGACGAGGCCACGGACGATGTCGCGCACCGGGCCACCTGCTACCTCGTCGAGTTCAGTCCGTTCCTCGGGGGTCAACTGGAGCTCGAGCTTGGCGAGCCGTGAGGCGAGAGTGGCGGTCTCGTCCTCGGTGAGGGTGAGGGTGGCGGCCTTGTCGAGCAGCTTCTTGAGGGACATGCCCTTCTCGCGGTTCAGGGGCGGGTCGACGAAGTCGTGCTCAGTGACGCCGACGGCGTCGACGATGACGAACCGGGTCTTGGCGGTCGCGTCCGGGGTGACGGACTGGAAGTCAGCCGGGGTGATGGTGCGGGCGCCGCGGCCCTTCATCTGCTCGAAGTACTGCGCGGATCGAACGTCTCGCATGAAGAAGACGCACTCTAGCGGTTTGACGTCGGTGCCGGTGGCGATCATGTCGACCGTGACCGCGATCCGCAGCGACGGCGAGGTCCGGAAGGCCTGGAGCTGGCCCTTGGGGTCGCGAGCGGCGTAGGTGATCTTTGCGGCGAAGTCGTTGCCCTTACCGAAGACCTCACGGACAGTGGTGACGATCTCCTCGGCGTGGGCGTCGTCCTTGGCGAATATCAAGGTCTTGGGGACCGTGGAGCGGCCGGGGAAGATCTCCGTGAAGAGCCTGTCCCGGAAAGCCTCCAGGACGGTGCGGATCTGCGATTTGGCGGTGACCGCTCGGTCAAGCTGCTTGTGCGTGTACTCGAAGTCCTCCTCGATCGCCTCGAGCCGCTCCTTGCGGGTGCGGCGGTCGACCTTGGGGACGATGGTGCCAGCGTCGATCAACCCGCCCTGCTCGCGGATCTGCGTGCGGATCCTGTACAGGTCACAGTCGCCGTTGACCCGGTCGGCGACGGACTGGGGGTAGGTGTACTCAGAGACCAGGTTCT
>CAYVEH010000246.1:0-3710 GCA_964450585.1 uncultured Ornithinimicrobium sp. | reverse complement strand
ATCAAGCGCGACGGCACGCGCACGGCATACGACGGTTATGAGGTCGCCCGGTCCATCGAGGCCGCGTCCCGCGGTCTTGACGACGCGATCACCAGAACCACCCAGCTCCGGTCGGAGTTGGAGATTACGTTGTTCGATGGGATCACGAGCGAGGAGCTGGACCAAGCCGTCATCCAGGTCGCTCTGCAGAATGTCAAGGACGACCCAGCCTACGACACCATCGCCTCCCGGTTGCTGGTCAAGTCGCTGTACAAGCAAGTCTTCGGAGAGACGCACGATCTGTTCGGCGATAGCGACCCGGGCACGATCACCACGTTGCATCGCCAGCACTTCCCCAGCGTGATCGAGCAGGGGGTGCGCGACGGACAGCTGGACGCCCGGCTCACCGACCACTTCGATCTGGACCGCTTGGCCAGAGCGCTCGACCCGTCTCGCGATGATCTGCTGCGGTTCATCGGCGCCCAGACGATGCGAGTGCGCTACCTGCGCGACGCACCCGACGGGACTCCGCTGGAGGTGCCGCAGTTCTTCTGGATGCGGGTGGCCATGGGCCTGGCGCTCAACGAGGACGATCCCACCGGCGCCGCGATCGCCTTCTACGACAAGATGTCCTCGCTGGAGTATCTGGCCGCCGGCTCGACCCTGGTCAACGCTGGCACGGCCTACTCCCAGCTCTCCAACTGTTTTGTCATGCAGATGGAGGACGACATCGAGCACATCGCCAAGAGCGTGCGCGACGTGATGTGGGTGACCAAGGGCACCGGCGGCATCGGCTTGTCGGTGTCCAAACTGCGCTGCGAGGGGAGCCCGATCCGGTCCAACAACACCAGCTCCACCGGGCCGATTCCGTTCATGCACACCATCGACTCGACGTTGCGGGCGGTCAGCCGGGGTGGGAAGAAGTTCGGTGCACTGTGCTTCTACATGGAGAACTGGCACCTGGACTTCGGCCAGTTCCTCGACCTGCGTCAGAACTCCGGTGATCCCTACCGCCGCACCCGCACCGCCAACACCGCGGTCTGGATCTCCGACGAGTTCATGAAGCGGGTGGAGCGGGACGAGGACTGGTATCTCTTCGACCCCCTGGAGACCCCCGATCTGGTCGAGCTCACCGGGGCGGCGTTCTCGAGCCGGTATGCCGAGTACGTCACCCAGGCGCAGGAGGGCAGTCTCCGGCACAGGCGGCTGCGCGCCCGGGAGCAGTTCAAGGCCATCCTGATCTCCCTGCAGGCCAGCTCCCACCCGTGGCTGACCTGGAAGGACACCATCAACACCCGGGCGCTGAACCACAACACCGGCACGATCCACCTGTCCAACCTGTGCACCGAGATCTGCCTGCCGCAGGACCGCGACAACGTCTCCGTCTGTAACCTGGCCTCGATCAACCTCTCCCGGCACGTCACCGGCCGGCACGCCCAGGCGCGGGTCGACTGGGACCGGCTCGCTCAGTCCACCCGGCTGGCTGTGCGCCAGCTCGACAACCTGATCGACATCACGATCAGCTCGGTGCCCGAGTCAGAGCACTCCAACGAGCAGAACCGCGCACTGGGGCTGGGTGTCATGGGCTTCACCGACATCGTCGAGCGCTTCGGCTGGTCCTATGAGTCCGAGCAGGCCTACGACCTGATGGACCAGGTGATGGAGTTCATCAGCTGGCACGCCATCGACGCCTCCGCCGACCTGGCCCGCGAGCGCGGCTCCTACCCCAACTTCGCGGGCAGCCGCTGGAGCCAGGGCATGGTGCCGATCGACTCCCTCGACCTGCTGGAGGCCGACCGCGGCACCCCCGTCGAGGTCGACCGCACGACGCGGCTGGACTGGGACTCCCTGCGCGCGAAGGTCGCTGGCGGGATCCGCAACTCCACGCTGCTGGCCGTCGCACCCACCGCCTCGATCGGGTTGGTCGCCGGCACCACGCCCGGTCTGGACCCGCAGTTCAGCCAGATCTTCAGCCGCTCCACCAGCAGCGGCAAGTTCCTGGAAGTCAACCGCAACCTGGTCCAGGACCTGCAGGACGCGGGGCTGTGGGAGCAGGTCCGCGAGGAGCTGCTGCGGCACCAGGGTGATCTGTCCAAGGTCGAGGGAGTGCCGGCCGAGCTGCAGGAGATCTATCGCACCTCGTTCCAGCTGTCCCCCTACGCCTTCCTGAAAGTGGCCGCCCGGGCGCAGAAGTGGATCGACCAGGCGATCAGCCGCAACCTCTACCTGGCCAGCCGGGACGTGGGCGAGATGGTGGATCTGTATGCCGCAGCCTGGCGGATGGGGGTCAAGACCACCTACTACCTGCACATGATGCCGCGCCACCAGGCGGAGCAGTCCACCGTGCGGGTCAACAAGGCGCAGGCCTCCCCCGGTGCCAGCGGCGGTGCACGTCGAGGTTTCGGCGCCCGGCGGGCGGCGACGGCGGCCCCTGCGGCACCTGTCACGGTTGCCGTGTCGGAGCAGCCGGAGCCGGTCGGTCGACATGAGGAGGCGACCCTGCTTGACGTGGTCGACGGGCAGGAGTGCCCGATCGACCCGCAGGAGCGCCTGCAGTGCGACTCCTGCCAGTGACCCTTCCACTCACCACACTCACCCACAGACCTGCCCCACGGCATACCGACAAGGACCTGACATGAGCACTGACACCACCACGACACCACGCCTGCTGGGCACCGGCATCCAGGAGGGACTGCTGCTGAAGCCGGTCACCTACCCCTGGGCCATGGAGCTCTACAACCAGGCGGTCGCTAACACGTGGTTCCCCAACGAGATCCAACTCGGGGAGGACCTGGGCGACTTCACGAAGATGACGCAGGAAGAACGGCACGCGCTCACCTTCCTGATGAGCTACTTCAACCCCAACGAGCTGCTGGTCAACAAGGCCCTGGCGTTCGGGGTCTACCCCTACGTCAACGCCGCCGAGTGCCACCTCTACCTGGCCAAGCAGATGTGGGAGGAGGCCAATCACTGCATGGCCTTCGAGTACGTCCTGGAGACCTTTCCCGTCGACCGAGAGCAGGCCTATGGCTCACACGTGACGGTCCCCTCCATGGTCGCCAAGGAGGAGTTCGAGGTCCGCTATATCCGGCGAATGACCGAGCAAACCCTGGACATCACCACCGTCGAGGGCAAGCAGGACTTTGTCCGCAACCTCGTCGCCTACAACGTCATCCTGGAGGGTATCTGGTTCTATTCCGGCTTCATGGTCGCGCTGAACTTCCGGCAACGGAACCTGCTGCGCAACTTCGGGTCCCTCATCGACTGGATCGTGCGTGACGAGAGTCTGCACCTGAAGTTCGGGATCAACCTCATCCTCACCGTGCTGGACGAGAACCCCGAGATCGCGACCGAGGAGTTCGCCGCCGAGATCCGACAGATGATCCTCGACAGCGTGCGGATGGAAGAGGCCTACAACCGGGACCTCCTACCAAACGGGATTCTCGGCCTCAATGCCGACTACATCAACCAGTACGTGAAATACCTCGCCGATCGTCGCCTGGAAGAACTCGGTTTCGAGCCCACTTACCGTGTCGCCAACCCGGCCAAGTGGATGGCAGCAGCCAACGACACCCTCGAATTGGTCAACTTCTTCGAGGCAACCAACACCTCCTATGAAGTCAACGGCCAGGCACACTAGCCACCCTCGGTCCGGGCGGCACTGCGCAGGCGGGCGGTTACTCCTGCTCGGCAGTCTTGCGCACCGCCTGGGCCACGACGTCGACCAGTTG
>CAYVEH010000245.1:0-3720 GCA_964450585.1 uncultured Ornithinimicrobium sp. | reverse complement strand
TCGGCGGCGCTGAGTCCGCTGTGCTGCACCGGCACCGCGGCCCGGTCGACGCCGCGCCGCTCCAGCTCGGCGAGGAAGCCGTGGGCCCGGCTGCTGGTCGAGCTCGCGTAGTCGTAGCCGGCCAGCACGGCGAACCGCTCGTGCCCGGAGGCCACGAGGTGCCGGGCGACCTGGGCACCGCCCTCCTCGTCGTCCACCACGATCCCGCCCGGCGGCTGGGAGTAGCGGTAGGCCTGCAGCACCGGCACCGGGTGGTCCGCGGGCAGCGGCTCACCCAGGTGCGCGTCGGTGTAGATGATCCCGTCGACACCGTGGTCGATCAGCTCCTGGATGAACTCCTGACGCTGGCTGGGGTGGTCAGCGGTGTTGGCCACCAGCACCGAGTAGGACGAGCGCTGCGCCTCGGCGAGCATGCCCTCATAGACCGCCGAGAGCACGGTGTCGCTGATGTGCGGCACCAGCAACCCCAGCATCAGGCTGCGACCGGTGCGCAGCGCACGTCCCTGCCGGTTGGGTCGGTACCCGAGTCGCTCGGCGGTCTCCTGGACCAGGTCGCGGGTGGCCGGGGTGACCGTCCGCACGATCTCCTCGCGCGGGCTCAGCGCGCGGGACGCGGTGGCGGTGTGCACCCCGGCGGCGCGCGCGACGTCGGCTAGCCGCACCCGGCGACGCCCCTCGTTGCCCCTGGTCACCTGGTCATTGTGACATCGAGCCAGGCGGTGGGAGGGCGCCGGATGCTGCCGGTGGGCCCGGTCAGCCCAGCACCTGCTCCAGGTATGCCGCCAGCGCCAGCAGGTCCTGGTCGCCGCCTGCGCGACCGATCAGCTGGAGACCGATCAGGGTGCCCTCGGTGTCCCGGAACGGCAGGGTGATCGCCGGGTGGCCGGAGAAGTTGAACGGCATCGTCAACCGGGTCATCGAGAACTGCACGGTCACCTCGACCCCGTCGATCCGGGTGTGGGTGGCCTCCAGGGGCGGGGCGCTGATCGCCGTCGTGGTGCTGACCAGGGCGTGGCAGGTGCGCAGCGCCTCATCGACCTGGTGGCGCCAGTGCTGGGTCAGCAGCTGGGAGGTCGCGACCTGCTCCGGAGTGCGGGCTAGCCCGGCCTCGAGCCGTAGCCGGACGTCCGCGGGCAGGTCGGCCCCCCGCTCCCGCAGGGTGCCCAGGTTGCTCTGCAGGGCCTCGGTGCCCAGCACCGCCAGCTGGGCGCCGGGGATGTGTCGGGCCAGCGGCAGTGTCACGTCCGCCAGCTCGGTCCCGGCGCCACTGAGCCGGGCCAGCGCCTGCCGCAGGGCCTCCCGGACCGGGGCGCTGATCCCCTGGTCGAAGTAGCCGCCCAGCACTCCCAGGCGCGGGGTGTCCAGCGGTTCCTGCGGGAGCTGCCACCCGGGGTCGTCCGCGTCGCCGGCCCATCCGGCCAGGGCCGCCATCCCCGCCGCCAGCACAGGCACCGAGCCGGCCAGCGGGCCGATGTGGTCCAGGGCGGGGGAGAGCGGGTGGCACCCGGCCACACTCACCAGCCCGCGGGTGGGTTTGAGCCCGACCACCCCGCACAGCGCCGCCGGGATCCGGATCGAGCCGGAGGTGTCGGTGCCCAGCGTCAGGGCGGCGCTGCCTTCGGCGACCGCCGTCGCCGACCCACTGCTGGAACCGCCGGGGATCGCCCCGGGGACGACCGGGTTGACCGGGATGCCCCAGTCGCTGCTCTTGCCGGTCGCCCCGTAGGCGAGGGTGTGCAGGTTGGTGGTGCCACGGATGGTGGCTCCGGCGCGCCGCAACGCGGTCACCGCCGCGGCCTCCGCGCCCGCCGTGGCCCGGCCGCCGGCCCCGGGCTCGAAGGCCCGGGTTCCGGCCGTCAGTTGGCAGCCGGCCACCGCCATCAGGTCCTTGATGCCGACGTCGAACCCGGCCAGCGGGCCCGGCGCGGTCGATCCGCCGCCCGGGCGGTGCTGGGCCGCGGTCTCGGCGTCGGTGAGCACCGTGATCCAGGTCGGGGCGCGGCGGGCTGCGGTGGTGGCCGGAGGGACGGGCACCGGGCGTCGCCCGGCCCACCGGACCCTCGGCATACCGTCGCCGGCTGCTGCCGATGCAGCGGTGGCCGGCTCGAAGCTGCGCAGCGTCTCCAGCCCGGCCTCGTCCTCGGTGCGTCGCTGCGCCAGCTCGTTCATCGGGGAGAGCAGCCGCAGGCCCAACTCGGCCGCCCGGTCGACCATGCCGTCGATCGACCTGCTCGGCAGTCGGCTCACCGGTGACTGCCCGGACCGGCCTCGCGGGTCCGGTCAGCCTCCGTGGCGGGGGTGTCCTCGTCGTAGGGGTCGCGCCAGTACCAGAGCCACAGTGTCAGCACGATCGTGGCGAGCGAGAACAGCGTGCCGTACAGCCAGATCGTCAGCATCGGGTTGATCCACATGATGACCTCCTCAGACGGCCGTGGTGGGTGCGGTGGTGGTGGTCGCCTCCGGGCTGGCGGCGTCCTGGTCGTTGCGGAACAGGTAGCCGGCCACGATCATGATCGCCAGCCCGATGAGAACCGCCCAGGCTCCGGCAGCCATCGTGCTCTCCTCGAAGCCGATGACGTGGATGACCAGGTAGGACAGCAACCCTCCCACGGAGGAGGCGATCGCCGCCCGGGTGCGGGCCAACCGCGGCAGGAACAGGCCCACCAGGATCGGGCCCAGGGTGGCCGAGGCGACCCCGGAGATACCGATCCAGATGAAGGAGCCGATGAAGTCCGGCGGGTTGATGACCAACGCGCTGGCCGCGATCCCGGTGAGCACGGTGACCCACCGGGAGATCGTCAGCGTGCGCTGATCGACCTGCTCGGTGGTCAGCCCCTTGCCCAGGAAACCGCGGGCCACCAGGAACTTGCGGTAGATGTCGTTGGCCACCGAGGTCGACACCACGACGAAGATCCCGTCGCTGGTGGACATGGCCGCGGCCATCACGGTCACTCCCAGGAGGGCGACCAGCACCACCGGGAAAGCGACCTGGGCGTAGGCGAAGATGGCCTCGTCGGCGACCTCCAGGCCCGGAGCCACCACCACGGCATACAGCCCGCCGAAGACCACGGACAGGAAGGCGATCGCGCACAGCACGTAGGTGACGATCATCTTGGCCATGTCCCGCGGCTCCCGCAGCGCCAGCACCTTGTTGAACAACTGTGGCTGGGAGGAGAAGGCGAACTGGATGATGAAGGCACCGATGATCGCCGGGATGGAGTAGAAGATGCCCGAGTCGGGGTTGACCACGGCCACCATCTCCGGGCCCTGCTGCTCCAGCGCCGTGCTGACCTCGGTGAGGATCCCGGTGAAGCCCTTGTCGAAGACCCAGAAGCCGCTGACCAGGACCAGCAGCCCGGTGATCACCATCAGCACGGCCTGGGCCGCGTCGGTGTAGATGTCGGCGAAGGAGCCGCCGCCGACGGTGTAGAGGGTGACGATGAAGGCGATCGCCGCCAGGCCCACCAGGTAGGGCAGGTCGAGCAGCTGCTCGAAGATCAGGGCGCCGGCGCTGAGCTGGGCCCCGATGTAGAAGAGGTTGAACAGGGTGGCGAGCGCGACGAAGGTGCGCACCACGTTGCTGCCGTAGCGGTCGCCCAACCAGTCGGGCAGGGACAACGACTTCTGGTGGGAGTTGGTCGCTCGCACCCGCTTGGCCACCACGATCAGCCCCAACGGCGAGGCCAGGATCAGCGTCAGCACGATCCACAGCGAGGACAG
>CAYVEH010000244.1:0-3731 GCA_964450585.1 uncultured Ornithinimicrobium sp. | reverse complement strand
GGCGGCACCAACTCGCTGCACACCAACGCCCTGGACGAGACCCTCGCGCTGCCCACCGAGCAGTCTGCCGAGGTCGCGCTGCGCACCCAACAGGTGCTGATGGAGGAGACCGGCGTCGTCAACGTCGCCGACCCGCTCGGTGGTTCCTGGTATGTCGAGGCGCTCACCGACAAGATCGAGGCCGAGGCGGAGAAGATCTTCGACACCATCCGGGAGATGGGCCAGCGCGACCGGACGCCGAACGCGGACGGCTCGTATGACCACCCGATCGGCCCGATGACCAGCGGTATTCTGCGCGGGATCGAGGAGGGCTGGTTCCAGTCCGAGATCGCCGAGGCCGCCTTTCAGTACCAGATCGCCCTGGAGAAGGGTGACAAGAAGATCGTCGGCGTCAACGCGCACACCGAGTCGGTCAGCCACGAGCTGGAGATCCTGCGGGTCAGCCACGAGGTGGAGCGCGAGCAGGTGGCGGTGCTCGGCCGGCGCCGGGACGAGCGGGACCTGCAGCAGGTGCGCTCCGCCCTGGACGCCATGGTGCAGACCTCCCGCAGTGAGGAGAACATGATCCCGAGCATGCTGGAGGCCGTCCGGGCCGAGGCGACGCTGGGTGAGATCTGCAACGCGCTGCGGGATGAGTGGGGGGTCTACCGCGAGCCGGCCCGGTTCTGATCTGCCCGCAGGCCGAGCTAACGCAGTGAGATCTGCGTCACGTCTGGAGGGTGTCCATACCACGACCTGGTGAGGGCGCCCTGAGGGTCACGATTAGGTAACTTCCGGCCTCTGCGGTTTACCATTTTGTGATGAAGTTGTCCCGCACTGCGCTTGCCCTCGCTCTCAGCTCGTCGCTGCTCCTCGCTGCCTGCAGCGGCGCGGAGGAGCCCGAGGAGAGCACCGAGACCACCTCCGCCTCCGATGCGTCGGCCGCGGATGGTGCTGCCGGCACCTCGGCAGAGACCGTCGATGCCGATGCTGTCACCGCCACTGACGGTGACGGTGACACCGACGCGGACGCGGCGTCTGACACCGGGGAGGCAGCCCTGAACCCCTCGGATGAGACCGAGAGCACGGCCGCTCCGGCCGAGGAGGCCGATGACGGGGTGGTGACGGCACCGCCTGAGGGCTCCGGTGTCATCCCGGTCGAGGAGGCCGAGGAGGTCGCCGCCCAGCTGATGCGGCAGGCAGCCGACTCGCAGAACGCCGACCCGGAAGAGGCCGCCACGCTCAACGAGGCGACCTTCGTCGGTTCCGAGCTACGGGCCGCCGTCGCGGCGACGTCGCTGCGGGAGATCGGCGTGGAGCCGGTCATCGACTACCACCCGACCGGGGCCAATGTGTTGGCGATCAGCCGTGACGATGGCCAGTCCCCGGCCTTCATGGTGGTCCAGACCGTGCCGGAGTCGGGTTTGCCGGAGCTGCACCTGATGACCAGCCAGGATGGTGGCGAGAACTGGAAGATCGGGTGGAGCGCTCCCATGTTGGCTGGCACCGAGGTTGGTACCTTTGCGCCGCGCTCGGAGGGCTCCCCGGTGATCCGGGAGGGCAAGGCCAGCCTGAGCAACTACCCCAGCTACGTGGTGGACATGCTCTTCCAGATCCTCGACTACCCCTTCGATGACGAGCGCCCCGACTTCCGTACGAACAACTACGGGCCACAGGTGCGCAAGGCCACCGAGGAACAGGCCGCCGCGGTCAGCGAGCAGGCCACCCTGACCCGAGAGCACTCGCTGCGCACCAACACGCTGCGCACGATCGAGCTCGCCGACGGGTCGGCGTTGACCTTCCCGGTCCTGGAGCGCAAGAGCACCTTTGACGTCAAGGACGGCATGATCCTCGAGCCGTCGGCGGTGTTCACCCACTTTGCCGGGGACGACACCATCACCGACAGCGCCGAGATGACCACCCTGGTCTTCCTGGCGGTGCATATCCGTGCTGACGGGGGAGACCCCGAGGTGATCGCCGCCCGCGAACAGGTCGTCGGCGCCAACGGCAGTTGAGCAGGCTGCTCACTGGTAGCTGGTCGTGATCAGTCCGGGGCTGTTCATCCGGGGCTGCGTTCAGTCCAGGCTGTAGGTGGTCACCTTCCAGCGACCCTCCTGCTCCTGCAGGTTCACGCTACCCGTGGCGGCGACGGACCCGTCCTGGTGCAGTGAGACGAACACCAGATACTCCTCGCCAAACTCACGTGCGTCGGTGATCTCCACCGTGACCGGTCCGCCCTGGCGGTCCACCGGCGACTCCACGTCCTCGACGTCGGTGGCCTCCGCCAAGTCTGCGCAGTTGTCCACCCCCGCAGATGAGAAGGCGTCGCTGCGGATCTCGTCGGCGGCGAGCTCACAGACGGTCAAGACGTCATCCTCGGCGATCGCCTGGGCAAAGTTCTGCGCCACCTCCTCGGGGGACTCCAGCGACGGCAACACCAGGCGGTAGACCACGAAGCCGGCCACCAGCAGCCCGAGAATCGCACCGGCGATGACGAAGATGGGTACCAGGGAGCGACGGCCACTGACAGGTTGCGGCGTCGGACCCGCTGCGGACTGATCGTAAGGGCTCGATTCCATCACCTCATTGTCCCGGGTCACAATAGGGGACATGACACAGCCCTCCCAGCCGATGAACTCCGCCCTGCGTGGCGCCGTCGACCTCTCCGCCCTGTCCCGGCCGCAGCAGCCGGCGGGGGCCGCCCCGGGGGGTGCCAGTCCCACCGGCGGCGCCGGCAGTGCTGACGGGGTGCTGATCCAGGGCACCGACGACACGTTCAACAGCATCGTCAACGGCAGCACCTCGGTGCCGGCCGTGCTGGTGCTCTACACCGACCAGATCCCGGAGTCCGCGCAGTTCGTGCAGACCATGGTCGATGAGGCCGTCGGTCACGAGGGACGCTTCCGGGTGGTGGCGGTGGACTTGGCCGCCAACCCGGGCATCGTCCAGGCGCTCTCTCCGGTGCTGCAGGAGGCCTTCGGCCAGGTCAGTTCCCTGCCGGTGGTGGTGGGGCTACTGCGCGGGCAGCCGGTGCCGTTCTTCCTCGGGGTGCAGCCGGTGGAGCAGATCCGGGCCCTGCTGGAGCAGTTCCTGTCCGCAGCGGTGGCCAATGGGGTCGCCGGTCGGGTGGAGAACCTCTCGCAGCCGGGCGGGGCCGAGGAGCAGGAGGAGCCGGAGCTGCCAGCGCTGCACCAGCAGGCGCTCGAGGCGATAGACCGTGGTGACCTGGATGCTGCGGTGGCGGCCTACCAGCAGGCGCTGCAGGAGAACCCCAAGGATGAGGACGCTCGCCTGGGCCTGGGGCAGGTGGAGCTGCTCCGGCGCACCACCGGGCTGGACCTCAATGCCGTGCGTGCTGCGGCTGCCGAGCGTCCGGACGATGTGCCGGCTCAGCTGCAGGCCGCGGACATGGACCTGGTCGGTGGGCACGTGGAGGATGCCTTCCTGCGGCTCATCGACCTGGTGCGTCGCACCAGCGGTGAGGAGCGCAACACGGTCCGCCAGCACCTGCTCGGTCAGTTCGAGGTTGTCGGGGCGACCGACCCGCGCGTGGTCAAGGCTCGTCAGTCGCTGATGAGCGCGCTCTTCTAGCCTTGCCGGTGACCGTCCTTTGGCACGATGAGCTAGCTTTTGGTTCTTCCTGACATGTGCGGTCCAGCACCTCCGGCTCGGTGACATCGACTTGTTGACGAGGGTTCGCAGGCGCTTTAGCTGATTCTCATTGGACTCTTGCCAACCGCTCCGAGGGGGGG
>CAYVEH010000243.1:0-3749 GCA_964450585.1 uncultured Ornithinimicrobium sp. | reverse complement strand
ATCCTGTCGGCCACCCAGGAGTGGAGCCAGCGCACCGCGATGACCACCTTCTCGCTGGAGCCGCGCCGCGGCCGAGTGGTCTGGGCCAAGGTCGTCAGCACCGTGCTGCTCGGGCTGGGCGCCGTCGTGCTGGCGCTGGCGCTGGGGGCGCTGGGCCGGTTCCTGGGGGACCTGCGCGGCGCGGAGACCCCGTGGGATGTTGACGGCTGGATGGTCGCCGGGATGACCCTGATGATGGTCCTGTACGTGCTCAACGGTCTGGCCTTCGGTCTGGCGCTGCTGAACACCCCGGCGGCCATTGTGGCCTACTTCGCGCTGCCCACGCTGCTGCCGCTGATGGCGCTGGTCAGCTGGCTGCGCACGCCGTACGAGTGGATTGATCTGTCGATGACCACCGCCCCCCTGACGATGGGGCAGGCGATGACGGGCGAGCAGTGGGCACAGCTCGCCGTATCGGTGGTGCTGTGGGTTGGAGTCCCGCTGGCCATCGGGGTGTGGCGCGTGCTGCGCCGCGAGGTCAAGTGACTCGCGGGTAGCCACCGAGGGGTCACGGTGACCCTTGCTCGGCGCACACCCATTCCGGGGAAAGCAACGCCGGCGGAGCCTGGGGGCAGGCACCGCCGGCGTTGCTGTGCGCCGGCGTCGTGGCAGGCTGGTGGGCGTGGCTCAGCAGACGGCCGCGACCACCGCGGCGCGGATCACAAGTCCGTATCGGTTCCCGTTCTGGCTGGGTCGGGCCCGCCTCGATGCGGCAGAGTTGGTCCAGATCACGGCTTGACCTGTGTCCGAAGGACGCTGAGGCGCACACCAGGAAGGCACGAAACGATGAAGTCACGCATGCGGGTGCTGACGGCCGCCCTCTCGGCCTCTGTCCTGCTGACCGCCTGCAACGCGGGGTCTTCCAGCGACGACCCGACCGATGAGGCTGCCGGCACGGACGGGTCCGGTGGCACCGTGGCCCCGGCCGATGAGGACACCATCCGCATCGGGTTGTTCGCCGAGCCGGCCAGCCTGGACTTCACCACCACCGACGGGGCGGCGATCCCGCAGGCGTTGCTCTACAACGTCTACGAGACGCTGGTGAAGGTCGACCAGAGCGGTGAGATCGTGCCGGCGCTGGCCTCGGAGTGGGAGGTCAGCGAGGACGGACTGACCTACACCTTCACCCTGGAGGAGGGCGTCACCTTCAGCAACGGTGAGGAGTTCACCGCCGAGGACGTGGTCAGTTCCTTCCAGGCCGTGCAGACCGACTGGACGGTCAGCCTGAAGAGCCAGTTCGACATCATCGACTCGGTGGAGGCCACCGACGACCACGAGGTCGTGGTCACCCTCAGCAAGCCGAGCAACAGCTTCTTCTACAGCCTGACCACCCGGGTGGGGGCGATCTTCGACTCCAACAGCGTGGAGGAGCTGGCGACACGCCCGATCGGTACCGGGCCCTACACCTTCGGGGAGTGGAACCGCGGCACCTCCATCGAGTTGCAGCGCAACACCGACTACTGGGGGCAGGAGCCCTACTTCGACCAGGTGGTCCTGGCTTACTTCGACGACCCGACGGCGCTGAACAACGCGATGCTCACCGACGGCATCGACGTCGTCGGCACGGTGCAGGCGCCGGAGGCGCTCAGCGAGTTCGAGGACGGTGACTACCAGATCATCGAGGGCACCACCAACGGTGAGGTGGTGCTCAGCTTCAACAACAGCACCGCCCCGTTCAACGACCTGCGGGTGCGGCAGGCGGCCCGGCACGCCATCAACCACCAGGCGCTGCTGGACACCTGCTGGGACGGGCGCGGCACCCTCATCGGCAGCATGGTCCCGCCGACCGACCCCTGGTATGAGGACCGCACCGGTGACTACCCCTACGACGTCGAGGCCGCTCAGGACCTGATGGCCGAGGCCGGCGCCGAGGGCGTGGAGGTCCGGCTGCGGATCCCGACCCTGCCCTACGCCCAGAGCTGCGCCCCGGTGGTGGAGACGATGCTGGAGGAGGTCGGCTTCCAGGTCACCATCGAGGACCTGGAGTTCCCGGCCGCCTGGCTGGAGGACGTGTTCACCAACGCCGACTATGAGATGTCGATCGTGGCGCACGTGGAGCCCCGCGACCTGGGCGCTGTCTTCGGCAACCCCGACTACTACATCCGGTACGGCACCCCCGAGCTGCGCAAGCTGCTGGAGGAAGCCGACACCGGCACCGAGGAGCAGCAGATCGCCAAGATGAAGGAGGCCGCCAAACTCATCTCCGAGGACGCCGCCTCCGATTTCCTGTTCCTGCTGCCCAACCTGATCGTCGCCGACCCGGGGATCACCGGGTTGCCGGAGAACGCGATCTCGGAGTCCTTCGACCTGTCCCAGCTCGCCCGCGAGTGAGCTGAGTCCTCACCCCAGTGCTGCTTCGACTGGCGCGACGCTTCCTGGTGCTGGTGGCCAGCCTCGCGGTGGCCTCCGTGCTGGTCTTCGCGTTCATGCAGGTGCTGCCGGGGGACCCGGCGCGGGTGGCGCTGGGAATGAACTCCTCGGATGAGTCGGTGGCCCGACTGCGGGAGCAGTTCGGTCTGGACCGTTCCCTGCCGGTGCAGTATGCCGACTGGCTGGGTGGGTTGCTCACCCTCGACCTAGGGGTGGAGTGGGTGAGCAAGGCCCCCATCGCCCCACAGCTCATTGACCGGTTTGCGGTGACCGGCTGGCTGGTGGTCACCGCGATGGTGCTGGCGCTGGTGGTGGCGCTGCCGGTCGGCACCTGGATGGCGGTGCGGCACCGGCACCCGGACGGGGTGCTGCTGTCGGCCGTGTCCCAGGTGGGGGTGGCCGTGCCGGCTTTCCTGGCGGGCATCATCCTGATCACCTTCTTCGCCAAACGCTGGCAGTGGTTCCCCTCCGGGGGGTGGGTGGCCCCGGCCGAGGACCCGCTGGGTTTCCTGCACCGCCTGGCGCTGCCGGCGGTCTCCCTGGCCCTGGTGCAGGGCTCGATCCTGGCGCGCTATGTGCGCAGCTCGGTGCTGGAGGTGCTGCGGGAGGACTACCTGCGCACGGCCCGCGCCAAGGGGCTGCGTCCGATGCAGGCGCTGACCCGGCACGGGCTGCGCAACGCGGCCGTGCCCGTGGTGACGGTGCTCGGGCTGCAACTGGCGACGTTGCTGATCGGGGCCGTGGTGGTCGAGCAGGTGTTCGTGATCCCCGGCCTGGGCAACTTCCTGCTCGACTCGGTCGCCGGCCGTGAGCTGGTCACCGTGCAGACCATCGTCATGGTGCTGGTCGCGGCGGTGCTGATCATCAACTTCCTGGTCGATGCGCTCTATCTGCTGATCGACCCACGGCTGCGGACGGGGCACCGATGAGCGAGCTGAGCTCCGTGCCGGCCCCGGCTGCTGACAGCCCCCGTGGCCGCCGCCGGGTGAATGCTCCACTGCTGATCGGCGGGGCGCTGGTCCTGCTGGTGGTGGGCATGGCCCTGGTTTCCTACGTGTGGACGCCGTATGAGTTCAAGTTCCTGCCGGTGCCCAAGGAGCAGACCCCGAATGCCCAACACTGGTTGGGCACCGACGGCTCGGCCCGGGACGTGCTGACCCAGATCCTGCTGGGGGCGCGGACCACTTTGTTTGTCGGGGTGGTCGCGGTCGGTCTCGCGGCGGTGATCGGCGTGCCGGTCGGCATACTGGCCGCCATGTCCGGCGGGTGGTTCGGTCAGCTGGTGATGCGGGGCAACGACATCTTGTTGGCCTTCCCGGCGCTGCTGCTGGCGATCATGT
>CAYVEH010000242.1:0-3776 GCA_964450585.1 uncultured Ornithinimicrobium sp. | reverse complement strand
TCGCTCAGAAATGTGGAGGACATGGCGAAGAAGGAAGGCGTCATTGAGATCGAGGGCACCATTGTGGAGGCCCTTCCGAACGCAAACTTCCGGGTGGAGCTGACCAACGGTCACGTTGTGCTGGCTCACATCTCCGGCAAGATGCGTCAGCACTACATCCGGATCCTCCCCGAGGACCGGGTCGTGGTGGAGCTCAGCCCGTACGACCTCACTCGCGGACGCATCGTCTTCCGTTACCGCTGACCGGCACGGGTCCTCCCGCACCAGCCAGCAACCCACCCACCAGATCCGAAAGACGGCACCAGAACATGAAGGTTCAGCCGAGCGTCAAGAAGATCTGCGACAAGTGCAAGGTGATCCGCCGTAACGGGCGGGTCATGGTGATCTGCGACAACCTGCGCCACAAGCAGCGCCAGGGCTGATCATCCGGGCGGCAACGCCGTCCAGCACCCGTCGCGGCTCGACACGACGACGACACAACTGAAGCAGAACGCAGCACCCGACCCCCGAGATGCGGGACGTCACCCCCGGCGTGGAGGCCGGGGACCGCGGGGCCCGGAGTCACCGACCGAGGGTCCTACCGACAGAGGATGCGGACCGGTGCTGCCCCACGACCTCCACATGAAACCAGGAGCACAGCCACATGGCACGTCTCATCGGTGTTGACCTGCCGCGCGAGAAGCGCGTCGAGGTCGGACTCACCTACATCTTCGGCGTGGGCCGGACCCGCGCCCTGCAGACGTTGGAGGCCACGGGTGTCGACCCGGCCACCCGCGTCAAGGACCTGACGGACGAGCAGTTGGTTCTGCTGCGTGACCACCTCGAGGGCAACTACCGCCTCGAGGGTGACCTGCGCCGTGAGGTGGCCGCCGACATCCGCCGCAAGGTCGAGATCGGCAGCTACCAGGGTCTGCGGCACCGCCGCGGCCTGCCGGTCCACGGTCAGCGCACCAAGACCAACGCCCGCTCTCGCAAGGGTCCCAAGCGGACCGTCGCCGGCAAGAAGAAGGCCACCCGGTAACTCGGTTACCCGGTCACCCTCACTTGCTCCCAACGTCAGGAGATCTGAATGCCCCCCAAGAGCCGTAGTACGGCCGGTGCCCGCAAGGTGCGCCGCAAGGAAAAGAAGAACGTCGCCTACGGGCAGGCTCACATCAAGAGCACGTTCAGCAACACCATCATCTCGATCACCGACCCCACCGGTGCTGTGATCTCGTGGGCCTCCTCCGGCCAGGTCGGATTCAAGGGCTCGCGCAAGTCCACCCCGTATGCCGCGCAGATGGCCGCCGAGGCCGCGGCACGGCGGGCGATGGACCACGGCATGCGTAAGGTCGACGTCTTCGTCAAGGGTCCCGGCTCCGGCCGCGAGACCGCGATCCGCTCGCTCACCGCCGCCGGGCTGGAGGTGGGGGCCATCGCCGATGTCACCCCGCAGGCCCACAACGGTGTGCGTCCGCCCAAGAAGCGTCGCGTCTGAGCTCCGGAAGGGAAGGTTAGGAAAGAACTATGGCCCGTTACACCGGACCCATCACCAAGAAGTCCCGCCGGCTGAAGGTCGACCTCGTCGGCGGCGACAAGAACTTCGACCTGCGTCCGTTCCCCCCGGGGCAGCACGGCCGTCGCCGCAGCCAGGAGAAGGAGTACCTGACCCAGCTGCAGGAGAAGCAGAAGGCCCGCTACACATACGGCGTGATGGAGAAGCAGTTCCGCCGCTACTACGCCGAGGCGGCCCGTCGCCCCGGCCGCACCGGCAGCAACCTGCTGACCATCCTGGAGTCCCGCCTGGACAACGTGATCTACCGCGCCGGCCTGGCCCGCACCCGTCGTGCCGCCCGGCAGCTGGTCACCCACGGCCACTTCGAGGTCAACGGCCAGCGCGTGGACGTGCCGTCCTACCGCGTTGAGCAGTACGACATCATCACGGTGCGCAAGCAGTCCGCCGAGAAGATGCCGATCGAGCTGGCCCGCCAGACCTATGGCGACCGTCCCGTCCCGGCCTGGATGAAGGTCGTCCCGGGCACGCTGCAGATCCTGATCCACCAGCTGCCCACCCGCGAGCAGATCGACACGATCCTCACCGAGCAGCTCATCGTGGAGCTGTACTCGAAGAACTGATCACCGGAGGCCACCGGCCTCCACCGCATCGGTGAGGTATGTCGTCAGCCCAGCTGGCGGCATACCTCACCATCCCCTTGGCCACGGACAGAGGTGGCCCAAGGTCGCCGGCAGGGCCGGCACCCTCACTGGGCGTCATATAGCGGTCGCCCGTGGAAAGGAAAACACCGTGCTCATCGCACAGCGTCCCACCCTGTCCGAGGAGGTCATCTCCGAGTCCCGGTCGCGGTTCTCCATCGAGCCGCTGGAGCCGGGCTTCGGGTACACCCTCGGCAACTCCCTGCGCCGGACCCTGCTGTCCAGCATCCCCGGTGCCTCCATCACCAGCATCCGCATCGACGGGGTGCTGCACGAGTTCTCCACCATCCCGGGGGTCAAGGAGGATGTCACCGAGATCATCCTCAACCTGAAGTCCCTGGTCGTCTCCAGCGAGCACGACGAGCCGGTCATCATGTACCTGCGCAAGCAGGGCGCCGGCCCGGTCACCGCGGCGGACATCGCCCCGCCCGCCGGTGTGGAGGTGCACAACCCGGACCTGCACGTCGCCACGCTCAACGACAGCGGCAAGATCGAGATGGAGCTGACCGTGGAGCGCGGTCGCGGCTACGTCTCGGCCCAGCAGAACAAGACCGGTGACCAGGAGATCGGCCGCATCCCGGTGGACTCCATCTACTCCCCGGTGCTGGCCGTGACCTACAAGGTCGAGGCCACCCGTGTGGAGCAGCGCACCGACTTCGACCGGCTCGTGCTGGACGTCGAGACCAAGAACTCGATGGCACCGCGCGATGCGATGGCCTCCGCCGGCAAGACCCTGGTCGAGCTGTTCGGGCTGGCCCGCGAGCTCAACGTCGAGGCCGAGGGCATCGAGATCGGCCCCTCGCCGACCGACGCCGCGCTGGCCTCCGACCTGGCCCTGCCGATCGAGGACCTCGACCTGACCGTCCGGTCCTACAACTGCCTCAAGCGCGAGGGCGTCCACACCGTGGGCGAGCTCGTCAGCCGCAGCGAGGCCGACCTGCTGGACATCCGCAACTTCGGTGCGAAGTCCATCGACGAGGTCAAGGAGAAGCTGGCCGAGATGAACCTGGCCCTCAAGGACAGCCCGCCCGGGTTCGACCCGGCCCAGGCCGACCTGTCGGAGGACCTGGAGGACGAGGGCGATGCCAGCTTCGCCGAGGACGAGCAGTACTGATTCCGTAGAGGAGACCTGAGTTATGCCTACCCCCAAGAAGGGCCCGCGCCTCGGCGGTGGTCCGGCGCACGAGCGCCTGATCCTGTCCAACCTCGCCACTGCCCTGTTCGAGCACGACCGCATCACCACCACCGAGGCCAAGGCCAAGCGCCTGCGCCCGCTGGCCGAGCGGTTGATCACCTTCGCCAAGCGCGGTGACCTGCACAACCGCCGCAAGGTGACCGCCACCGTCCGGGACAAGGGCGTGGTGCACCGCCTGTTCACCGAGATCGCACCGGACATGGCCGAGCGTCAGGGTGGCTACACCCGCATCACCAAGATCGCGGCGCGCAAGGGCGACAACGCCCCGATGGCCGTGATCGAGCTGGTCCGTGAGCCGGTGGCCAAGAAGGCGGTCGTCACCCAGGCCGAGGGCGCCACCAAGCGGGCCGCCAAGGACGCCGAGGCGGCAGCAACCGAGGCTCCGGCC
>CAYVEH010000241.1:0-3776 GCA_964450585.1 uncultured Ornithinimicrobium sp. | reverse complement strand
CGTGGCCTTCCAGGGCCATTATTCGCGCTTCACAAACATGGCGAGCAGTTTCTAGATGCGATGTCGTCGCGCGTGGCGGTCCGATCGAAGCAAGGGCAGGCCCTCACCGACGCGCCGCGCAAGGCTCGTTGTATCACCCACATGCCGAGAGTCGGACGCTACTTCTTCCCCTCCTCGGATTTTCGTTATACGATTTTGTCATGGTGGGTGACGAGCAGGTGACGGACGAGCAGATCCAGCAGTGGGCGGACGAGGCCGAGGCTGGGTATGACGTCCAGGACCTGAAGCGTCGTGGGCGAGGACGTCCCGGCCGGGGGGCTGGACCCATGCAGGTCATCGCTGTGCGACTCACCGCCGAAGAGGTCGCAGCGCTGGACGCCTACGCCCAACGGGAGCACCTGTCCCGCTCCGAAGCAATCCGACGGGCCCTGGCCGGCTACGCCGCGTGAAGGTCCACCGCAGCGCGCACAAGCACGGCGTGCTCCCTCAGGACGCGGTCCAGGCTGCCGACCTATCGCTATGGATCGAGCCCCTTGAGGAAAAGGAGTGGCCGCACCGCGAGCTCCGACTCGGCTTCGACTCTCAGGCACGGTTGCTAGAGACCGTTGTCCTGATCTTCAAGAGCGGCGACGAGATGGTCATCCACGCGATGCCCGCCCGACGGCAGTTCTGGGACCTTCTGCCCTGATCCAGGGAATGCAACTGCCGCTGACGACGTGTCACACCGACTTGATGTTGGACAACGCAGCGTCAAGCCATTGCTGATCGCTCTCGGCAGCTAAGGGTGCTCCCACGCCCGCGTGGATGAAGTCGACTGCGAGGAGACCGGCTTCGTCGCACGCGGCAATGAGCGCAGTCTTGAGGGCCTGGCGATCGCTTCCCTCGGGGACCGGGATAGCCACGATCGACTCAGGTGCCCCCAGGTCGTCGATGGCCGCGCGTAAGGCCAGGCTCCGCGGATCCTCCGTCTCAGCGTGTAGATGCAGTTCTGCACGCGCTGCAGGGTCGAGCCACGTCGCACCGATGTAACGGATGCCGTCGGACCACACCCAGACGTACACCCACCCAGGCCCATTGGTGGGGTGTCCCTCGACCAGGGCAAGACGCCGTACATCCATGGCAAAGACAGTAGCGATCTATTCCACGGCACATCCGAGATTGCCGCGCACCGCGAAGCCCCACACTTGTCCTGCGAGTTCGGTGGGCGAGGCAAGGGGTTCGTCTAGGTCTCGATCCAGTAGCGACGGTACCGACGGCCGTAGTCGTTCGTGCGTACGTCCTCAAGGACGCCGCCGCAACTCTCGATGGTCCGCCACGATGCGGTGTTGTCCTCGTAGCAGGTTGCAAGGACTCGGTCGAGGTTGTGGTTGCGGGCGATGGGAAGGATCTGGCGAAGACCCCACGATGCAAGCCCCCGCCGCCTCGCTGACGGACGGACGCCGTAACCGATGTGCCCGCCCCTGTGAGTTAACGCTGGAGTGAGCCGGTGTCGCAGAAGGATCGACCCCAGGTATTCCTCCTCGTGCAGTATCCAGCGGTAGGTGCACCTTGGCTGCTCCGGAGCGTGGGCGTCCCTTTCCGAGGCCAGCAGGTGCCTCACCCAAGCCGCGAACCCGTCCTCGGTTTCAACGTCCGAACCGGCTCGCAGGCCGGATCCGTTTTGCTGCTTGCCGTCCCACTCAAGATGGGACTCAAGGAAGGACGAGTAGTAGCGCTGATGCGGCACGGCCAGGTCGACCATGGTGCGAGTCTCCTCTCACCCGAACGTGGTCGGCAACCGCAAGACGGCCCGCAACTTCTCCCCGAAGGAGCGTCGCTCATCAACGTGAACCCATCGGCGTCTCGGTGCCGCTGGTAGAGCCTGTCATCACTGAACCGCGGGAGCACGTGGACGTGGAGGTGCCACACGTCTTGGTCACCTGCCGGTTCGTTGTGCTGACGCGTCGAGACTCCCTCGCAGTCATACGAGAAGCGCATGGCCTTGGCTACCTTGGTCGAGATGCTGTTGTTGTCGAGATGCAGCCAATCTTGCGCAGCGACCCCTGGTATGTAACATTCCCTGGTCGTATCGGTGGGCTCAGTTCTATCACCGGACGTTATGACAGGTCCCGTTGCTCAACGGAGGTAGCTCGGTGACGCTCACGTTCGCCCAGGTCATGGACAGCGCCGGCATCGACCCGGCTGGCGCGTTGGTGATCCGGCACGCCTACGTCCGTGAGCACGAGGATGGGTCCGTCGGGATCCACGGAGACTCCTCCGACGCCGAGATCATGGCCTACACCAGCACCCAGTCGGCCAGCACGCACTCTTTTCCCGCAGCGCCGCCGGGTGTCTGGGTCGTGTTCCTGCCCGAGGGCGGTGATCGTGCCCGGCTGTGGTCGGTCGTCCTGAACCACGGCGAGACGTTCAATGACGGGCACAGGCGAACATTCGCCCTAGAGCGTTCGGACCTGTTGAGCGACCTGCGGTCGCGCTTGGTGATCGACTGGCGGTCACCGCGCAGATGGGCACTCAAGGCGACCACCGCGGGCCGGTACCAGGTGATGGAGATTGCGGACGCCGAGCCCGTGCGGTTCCCAGGCTTCGATGCACTCACCCTCGATTACGCGCAACTGCAAGCGGTTGTGCGGGAGCATCGGTATGCAGCGTGGCGGACCGCGATGTCTTCGGTGAACGGGATCTACCTCATCACGGACACCCGTGACGGGCGACAGTACGTCGGCAAGGCCGACGGGGCCGAGAGTCTCCTGCAGCGTTGGGCTGCCTACGCCACCAACGGCCACGGGGGCAACGTGGAACTGCGAGGGCTTGACCCATCCACCTTCCGGCTGTCGGTGCTGCGAATATTCGATCCGGCAACACCTGCCCGCGAGATCCATGCCGCCGAGAGCCACTTCAAGCGAGCCCTGGACACCCGGAAGCATGGACTAAACCGCAACTGACCGGCTCATCGGGCTCCACGGCCTGGGCGCACCTCGGTCGGGGGAGCATGATGGTCGGGGCTTGATCGTGCGGGGCGTCGTGCAGAACTCCCGCGCGGTCAGTCGGTGGTGGGCAAGGATGGGGGCACCCCGCCACGAGAGGACGCCCTACCTTGCCGTCGAAGCCGGACGCCAACTTCATCTGGTCCATGGTCGAGATCGTCCTGCGCAAGATGCTCGAGAACGAGAACCTGCAGGCTCAGGCCGTGGCGAACAACAAGACCGACTTCTTCGCTGGACCGGACCTGTGGCGCACCATCCAGGAGGTCATCGTCGAGGCCACCGACAGCCAGCAGCGCGGGCTGGAGCGGCTCGCCGCAGACCGCTCCCGCGAGGAGATCCTGACCATCATGGGGATGATGAAGCTCTGGGAGACACTGCGCGAGTCAGCCTGACCCCACTCCAAGGCCGGACGTCGGCCCTCGACGTCCTGGATGAATTGCTCACGCTCCTGCCGCCTCTGGCAGTGTCCGCCGCCAGCCTGTGTCAGATCAGATTCACCCTGGCGGCCTCTACCACGGCCAAGTGCTTGAGCAGCCCGCCGAGCAACAACTCGCTGGACGCGTGCCGATACGCCAGCTGCGAAGAGGTCAATCCTGAGCATCTCCAACGGAGCGTGTCCCGCTGGAAGACCAGCATCCCCAAGAGCATCACCTCCCGCCCCGGCCAAGAACAGCCAGCAGGGCCGCAAAAGGTATGACATCATGCCCGCAAAAGGTAGTCTTCTACGTCCGCAAACAGTATGGTAGGCACGTGGCGTACCTTCCACGCACCATCGACCTGGAGCTGGACGAG
>CAYVEH010000240.1:0-3781 GCA_964450585.1 uncultured Ornithinimicrobium sp. | reverse complement strand
GCAGGATCAGCGGGGTCACGCTCTCCCCGAACATGAGCATGGGACACCCGGCATCGGTAAAAGTCATCACCCCGGAAACCAGCGCCTGGTCACCGCCTCCTCCGTCCCACTCATAGGTGGGCACCGGGAAGGTGCTGGAAATGGGACCCTCCGCGGGGGCGACGACAGCCTCCCGCTGCCCGGGCAGGTTGGCCCACACCACGGCACCGACCAGGGCCGCCGCAGCCAGGCCAGCTACCGTCACCCAGCGACGCCGCCGCCGACGGTCCGCAGCACGACCCTGCAACTCGGTCAATGGCGGAGCCAGTATGCCGTCCGCCTCCCGGTCGGCCACGTCCCGCAGGACCGTGGCGATGAGGGTGTCGGTGTGGTCGCGCTCAGACATCGTCGACCTCCAGGGTGAGTGCGGCGGCCAGGATGGACCTGGCACGGGAGAGGCGGGACTTCACCGTGCCCTCGGCCACGCCGAGTTCGTCAGCGATCCGGGCGACGGGCAGGTCGTGCAGGTAGTGCAGGACGACGGCCTCACGGTGGCCAGCCGGCAAGTCCGCGAGCGCCGAGAGCAAACTGTCCCGGTCCTCCGGGTTCATGCCCGTCGGTGCCGGGGCGTCCGGAACGGCCTCGACGACCACGGTGCGGCGTTGGGAGCGGACGCGGTTGAGCCAGATCCGCCAGGCCACCGTGCGCAGCCATCCGTCGGGGCTCGCATACGTGCGCACCGTCTCCCATCGAGGGATCAGCCGGACGAATGCCTCCTGGGCGACTGCACCGGCGTCGGCGCGTGGCACGCCCATCACCCGCAGGGTCCCGACGAGCCGTCGGAAGGCCAGCGGGTAGTAGTCGGCGAGGCCGACGTACAACTCCCGTCCCATGTAGGTGACACCCCGCAGCGGCGCAGTCGGTTCCCTGGAGGAGATGGGCTCTCATCTTCGCATTCGGGCTGCGGTCAATTCACTGGTCACCCTTCCCCGCAGTAAAGAAGGGGTATACTTTGAGTAATGCTATCCCCAAGGAGCCCTCGGTCGAACGGAAGACCATGTCACTGCTGTCCCCCTCCGGCGTCCCCCCTATGGCGTTCCGTCGACAGTTCTATCTTGGGCCCGATGTTCCCGAGGTCGTAGCTGGCTGGCAACAGCATGCCGTGGACCGAGGTCTGCACCTCTCGATACATCCGGACCTGCCCTACACTCGCGTCGACCGCGGTGAGCACAGTCTGGTGCTACTCGGTTTTGCCTTGGACCCCAGGCATCCCGAGTGGCGCGAGTCTCAGATACTGGAACACGTCCTGGACCAGTCAGGGCCGACGTTCGAATCGGTCTGCCGGGCCTTCGACTCCATCGGCGGGCGGTGGGCCGCCATCTTCCGAGACGCACAGCGAGTACTCGTGTTCCACGACGCCGCGGGTGTCCGGCAGGTGTACCACTGTCGTGATGAGAACGGTGCCGTTCGCTGTGGCTCCAGCCCGGGACTGCTCGCTCGCATCGGTGGAAAGCCCGCAGATGACGCACACCGACTGGAGATGGAGCGCGTGGGCCTGCTCAACCCGCTCCATACTCACTTCTGGCCAGGGAACGGCTCAAGCTTCTGCGGCATCAGCCGGCTGCTGCCCAATCACGTTCTGGACACCCGCGCTGGTGTGGCGCACCGGTACTGGCCTCATGAGCCGCTACCTACGATTGATCCGGACACGGCGGCCGCTCGGGGCAGTGCGACGCTGCGTGGGATCATCACGGCAGCCGCTGAACGGTATCCGTTAGCCCTTTCGATCACGGCTGGCTTGGACTCGCGACTCCTCATGGCTGCGTCGCGAGAGCACGTGGATCGCTTGTCCTTCTACACCCTTAAGCGACCGGGGATGAGTTTCCTGACCCCTGACATTCGCATTCCCGGTCGGATGCTGTCCGACCTCGGTTTGTCACACAAGGTCATCGGCGCGCCGTCCGTCGACGGAGGCCCGGTGACGGCAGCCCTCAGTGCCTCGCACTCACCGGTCCACGCTTCCATCGTCAACCAGGTGGCGGCCATGATGGCTGATCCCCCGCGGGAGGATGGTGCGTGGGTGACACTCAACGGCAACGTGGCTGAGGTCGCCCAGTGCCGCTACTCCCGGATTCCGCTGACTGCGGAGAACATGGCCCGCAATGCCAGGCTGCCAGGGAGCACGTTTGCGGCGCACCAATTCGTCAAGTGGTTGGACGGGGCCACGGTGGCGCTTGAGGGTTCTGGGGTCGATCCGTGGGATCTGCTCTACTGGGAGCAGAAGATGGGCGGGTGGTTCGGGTCCATCCGGACCGAGTTTGACCTGGTTGAGGAAGCCGTCTCCCCTTACAACTCCCGAGAGTGGCTCACCACGATGCTGGCCGTGGATCCGGCGCTGCGCACCGCCCCTGACATGTCGTTCTTCCTGCGGCTCATCGGCGACCTCTGGCCGGCCCTGTTGGACTACCCCATCAACCCCCCAGACAGATGGCACCGCTTCAATCTTCGAGCCCGCGCCATCGTCAAGACCGCCATGAGCCGCGCGACACCTGCCCTTGTGCGCCGAGGAGTGGCAGGTTAGCGGCATGCAGGCTTGACGACCCCGCGGTCTCGTTGGCCGTCAGCAGGGCTAGTCGTCGTGCATTCTCAGCCGACGCATCTGTGTAGGATGCTGTCCCCTCCTTCGGTGTTACACACGCTGCATCCACAGGCTTCCCGTCCGTTGTCCACACAACGAACTGGGCAGGAGTTCTGGGCGGCAAGTCCAAAACCACGATGTCATGAGCCTGATCCTCCACAGGTCGTTGTGAGTAAGAAACGCACGGAGGAGATAGACCTCGGTCCAGTCGCGGCCTTCGCGCAACCAGGTCTCCGGGTACTCAAAGGGCCAATGCACATCATGCACGTGCACAAGAACGCCAGGAGCCAAGGTTGGGAGCACATGCAAGTAGAGCCACGCGACATCTGAGCCAGATTTCAGGACGTGCGTGGAGTCGATCAGCAAAACATCTCCGCTCTCAAGAGCAGCAAAGGTCTCGAGCGGGACATCCTGCACAGGTTTCTCAATGAGTTCGACCTCATCACCTGCACGCAGTCTGGAGCGGAGTCGTTCAGCATGAGGCTCAACGCAGGTGATCCTTAGATGAGGCAAATGCCGTTCGGCCACATCAAGAGCGACGGCAGTCGAGTATCCGGACCCAACCTCCAAATAGGACCTCGGCCGATGATGCCGGAACATCGCATGCAGCACTGCCGCATCAGCACGGCCATACATGCCGTTATCAGCCCGCCAACGATCCTCAGGGAGTTCAGCCATCAGCGGGACCAAGTCCCGCATCAGCGCTTCCTGCCCGGCCTCATCAAGCTCCACCCCTACAGGCTCACGGGATCGCCAGTCAATCGCTCGCTGGCGGTCCCGCGACGAGGTGGCAGGGGAGTAGAAGTGTCCGGGCGCGGTGTACGGGGGAGAGCGCAGCGTTGCGGCTATCCCACGCATGGCACGGATGGCATAGGTCTTCATATTCGACATGAGGGTGAGTGTGCCCGAAGTTCTGTTCTTGTGCCGACTCAACGCCTACGAGATGGAAGTCCAGTTGACCTCAGGCAGGAGGACGCCGGCACCGCGCGATGGAGGGGCGTCGCTATTCTGATCTGCCGTCGTGAGTGCTGAAGCGCGGTCAGACGCCGACCGCTGCTCATCGCGACGAGGGTGACCCCGATAAGTCATCCCGGCTCGCAGGAGTTGATCCAAAGGTGCCCCTCACCCCGAACGACGCCCGCCGGCTGGCCCGCCGCAGCGTCG